>JAOPYY010000058.1 GCA_025964395.1 Actinomycetes bacterium
CGTGCCCCGCGACGCGGCTCCAGGTCGGGGACAGCGCGCAAGCGACCTTTACCGCATCCGACGTCGGGTCCGGTCTCGCCACGCCGTCGAGCGGCACGGTCGCGCTTGTCACTGCGGCTCCCGGTCATTTCACGGCCACGACGTCCGCTCGCGACAAGGTGGGTCACGTCACGGTCGCAACCTGCAGCTACGTGGTGAACGCGCCGCCGACCGCCCCCGGTGCTCCGGAGCTCGCGGCCGGCTCCTCGTCTCCGAACGACGGTCGCTTCACGCTGCGGTGGGCGGCTGCGACCGACGCAGACGGCGACCCGCTGGTCTCCACGCTGCTGCACGCGAACGGCGGCGCGTACAGCGTGGTCGCCGCGGCGACGACGACACCCGTGTCGCACACCTTCACGCTTGCCGCCCCCGAGGCAGCCGGCACGTGGACCTATGAGGTGCGCGTTGACGACGGCACACGCACGACGCTTTCCGCTCCGTCGGCCGCGGTGGTCGTCGACCGCACGCCGCCGGTGCTGACGCTGCCGGGCGCGATCACGGTGGACGCCACGACCGCTGCGGGTGTCGCCGTCAGCTACGCGGCCACCGCAACCGACGCGGTCGACGGACCGGCCACGGTGACGTGCGTGCCGGCTTCCGGTTCGGTGTTCGCCATTGGCTCGACCGTCGTTCCGTGCAGCGCCACTGACCGTGCGGGCAACGTGGGCACGGGGTACTTCGTCGTCACGGTTCGCCAGTACCGCGAGCAGATCAGCGCCCTGCAGGCGCAGATCGCGGCCGCCGCCGCGACCGCAACGGCGCCGACCTCGACGCGGCTGCGCCTTGCGGCTGCCGCGCTCGCCGACGCGAACAAGCCGATCTACTGGGTCGACTCGCTCCGGCTCCAGCCGCCGACCGGGGGACTCGTCTTCCTCGATCTCGAGGGAGCGGTCACCGCGCTCGGGGTCGCCCGTGGCGGCAGCGTTCCGAACGCCACGCTCGACGGCTGGGCCGCAGCCGCGGCGCGCATCGCCGACGCACTCGCACGGACGGCGGTGGCGGACGCGGTTGCCGGACACGGCGTCGCGGCGAAGATCGCGTTGGCGCAGACGGCGCTTGGACATGCACAGTCGTCGCTCGCGTCGGGCAACAACTTCGCCGCGATCGTGTACGACGCCACCGCCTGGGTGCTGGCCGAGCAGGCCATGAAGAAGCTCCCCTAGCCAGTCCTCCTCGCGGACGACGACAGGAGCTCACGGCTCTGGCTAGCGTGACCGCGTCATGTCTCTTCTCCAGGCACGCGGGATCGCCAAGAGCTTCGGCTCGCGGCTGATCCTCGACGGGCTCGACTTCGACATCGAGCCGGGCGTCCGCATGGGCGTGATCGGACCGAACGGCGGCGGCAAGTCGACGCTGCTCCGCATCCTTGCCGGGGAAGAGCAGGCCGATGCGGGCGAAGTAACGCAGCGCCGCGGGCTGACGGTCGCCTTTCTCCCGCAGCAGCTCGAGGGCGACGAGCGTCACGCGCTCGAGACGTTGCGTGCCGCACGTCCCGACCTCGACGACCTCGAGCGGGAGCTCGCGACCGTTGAGCGCGCGCTCGGGGAGACGGGGGAGGACCTCGAGAAGCTGACGAAGCTGCTCAATCGCCAGGAGGGGCTGCTCGAGCGGTGGACCGCTGAAGGCGGCCCGGGCTTCGACGGTCGCGCCCGCGCGCTGCTCGTCGACGTCGGCCTGGAGGACGGCGACCTGGCGAAGGCAACGCGGGTGTTGTCGGGCGGACAGCGAAAGCTGGTCGGTCTCGCCGCGTGCCTGCTCCGTGACCCGGACGTGCTGCTGCTCGACGAGCCGGAGGCGCACCTCGACGTCGAGGCGCGCGAGCGGATGGAGCTGCTGATGCGCTCCTTCGACGGCGCGGTCATCGCCGTCTCGCACGACCGGTATCTGCTCGACGAGACCGTTGCGGAGATCGCGGAGCTCAATGGCGGGAAGGTGCGCATGTGGCCGGGGAACTACTCCGCCTACACGGTCGCGCGCGAGCTCGAGCTGCAGCGCCAGCAGCAGATGTACGTGACGCAGCAGAAGGAGATCGCGCGGCTCGAGGAGGCGATCCGCCGCTTCAAGGACTGGGCGAGCCGCGTCGTCGACGAGCGTCACATCAAGCAGGCGCGCAACAAGCAGCGCCAGATCGACCGCATGGACAAGGTCGATCGTCCCGTGCTCGAACGCCGCAAGATCGCGCTCGAGCTACGCCCGCACGCCCGCGGCGGCGAGCGCGTGGTCGAGCTCACCTCCGTCGGCGTTGAGCTCGGCGGCCGGCCGATCCTGGTCGACGTCGACCTCACGGTCCTGCGCGGCGAGCGCGTCGGGGTGGTCGGTGACAACGGCGCCGGCAAGTCGGTGCTCCTCCATCTGCTTGCCGGAGACCTTGCCCCGACCGAGGGCGACCGCAAGGCAGGGCCGTCGATCCGCTTCGGCGTGCTCGAACAGGACCGCCGTCCCGACGATCCCAGGGCGACGCCGCTCGAGCTCGTCCGCCGCACCGCGCCGATCTCCGAGGGAGAGGCTGTCTCGCGCCTGATGAAGTTCCTGTTCAACTACGAGCAGGTGCGGCGGCCGCTCGACTCGCTCTCCGGCGGCGAATGGACGCGCCTGCAGCTGCTCCTGCTGATGCTTCAGGGTGCGAACTGCCTGCTGCTCGACGAGCCGACGAACCACCTCGACATCGAGTCCGTCGAGATGCTCGAGAGCGCGCTCGAGAGCTTCGAGGGCACGGCGATCTTCGTGTCGCACGACCGCTACTTCCTCGACCGGATCGCCGACCGCATCCTCGAGGTCAAGGGCGGAGCTGTGCGCTCGTACGAAGGTGGCTGGTCTAGCTGGCGGCAGGCCGCAGCACTGCCCGCAGGAGTGGCCTAGAGACGCCGACGAAGCCGGTGATCGTTCCGTCCGGCGCGCGCGTCGGCGACAGCGACCCCTCGAGCGCGACCCACGAGCCGCTCTTGTGCCGGACGCGCACGCCGAGCGGCGGCACCTCGCCGCCTGCCTGGCGGCTCTTGAAGTAGGCGTTCACCGCGTCCACATCGTCGGGGTGCACGTCGTCCGCCCACTTGCGCCCGTGGATGTCTTCTGCCTGCCAGCCGAGGATCGTCTCGACGGCGGGTGACGCGTAGCGCACCCTGCCGGACGGGTCGAGGAGCGTGATCAGGTCACGCGAGCCTTCGACCACGAGGCGATGGAGCTCTTCGCTCTGGCGCAACGCGTCGTCGGAGGCGCGGCGATCGGTGACGTCGACGAGGAAGCCCTGGAGGAAGATCGGGCGGTACTCCTCGTCGCGCACCGCGACCGTCTCGTCGAGCACCCACACGGCGTGGCCGTCGGCGCCGATCAAGCGGTACTCGCAGCGGAAGTCCTGACCGGAGTTGTGCGTCCGTTCGACTTCGGCGAGCACGCGGTCGTGGTCCTCCGGGTGCAGGCGGGTGAGGAAGAAGTTGGGCTGCAGCCAGTCGGAGACCGGGAAGCCGAGCATGGTCTCGATCTGCGGGCTCATGTACTTCGTGTGCACGGGCATGCCGGTGTCGTTGATGTACGTCGCGAGCGGGATCTGCTCGACGAGCGTGCGGTACTTCGCCTCTGCTTCCTTCAGACGCTCCTCGCGCTCGCGGCGCTTCGTCACATCGCGCAGCGACACGGCGAAGAGGAGCGGCCCAGGCACGTCGACTCGGGTGATCGCGACCTCGGCGGGGAACGAGCGGTGGTCCGAGCGGAGGGCGTTGATCTCGAGCCGCGCGCCGATGAGCGGTCCGGTTCCGGTCTTCAGGACTTCGGCGAGCTCCTCGCGGTGCTCGGGTGCCACGACGAGCTCGAGGAAGGGCTTGCCGACTGCGTCGGGGCGCGTCCAGCCGAAGGTCTCCTCGGTCGCAGGATTGACCTCGGTGACGAGGCCTTCGTGGTCGACGATGATCGCGCAGTCGAGCGACGCGCGGAGCACGGCGTCCTTGCGCCCTTCGCTGGCCAGCAGCGCGCGCTCGGAGCGCTTGCGCGCCGTGACGTCGATCAACAGGGCGATCGCCCCGATCACGACGCCGTGCGCGTCTTGAACCGGGCCGGCGGAGATGCTGACGTCGATCAGCGATCCGTCGCGGTGAAGACGGCGCACGTCGATGTCGCGCATCGTCTCTCCCTCGCCGATCCGCACCATGTTGGCGAGGAAGAACGGCAGGTCTTCCTCCGGCACGGTCGGGTTGATCCGGCCGATCGCCTCGTCGGGGGTCCAGCCGAAGATCTCGGTCGCGCCGCTGTTCCACGCGCGGACCCGGCCGTCGAGCTCGAAGTCGACGATCGCCACTGGCGACGCGTCGATCAGCGCGCGGTGGTGCTCGTACGCGTTCTGGATCTCTTCAAACTGCGATGCCTGCTCGAGCGCGGTGGTCGCCTGGTTCGCGAACGCGCGCAGGATCTGCAGGCGCTCGGGGTCCGGGCGCAAGCGGTCAACCGGATCGTCGGCCCAGATGTAGCCGATGCGCCGTCCGCGGCGGTCGTGCAACGGCACGAACAGCCAGTCGTTGTGCCAGGCGTTCGGGCCGCGGCCGTCGCGCTGCGAGCGGTAGCCGACCGGGCGGTCCGGGAGCAGTCTGCGCGCCTCCTCGTGCGGGATGAGGAAGCACCCCGAGACGTCGAACTCGGGCTGGAGCAGCCGCTCCAGCTGATCTGCGTTCATCGGCGCGCCGACGTTCTCGTCGACGTCGAAGCCGACGGCGGCAGCCGTCTTGTGCAGGCCTTCGTCGGTGAGCAGTTGCACCGCAACCGTTTCGAAGCTGAGCGCTTCGGAGATCGCTGCGCAGACGTGCTGGAGCAGCTCCGTCGTGTCCGACGATTCATTGAGTGAGGCGGAGACGGCGAGCAGCCGCTCGAGCGAGTCGCGGTTGGCCTGGGCGCGCGTCGCTTCCTGCGCCGCCTGAACGGCCAGCGCTGCGTGCTCGGAGACCGCGACGAGGACGTCGATCTCGTCGCCGCTTGGCTTGCGGCCAGAGATCGGTTCGTCGACCGAGAGGATGCCGAGCAGCCGGCCGTCAGAGCCGCGCATCGGGGCGAAGAGCGCGTCGTCGGGGTGCCAGGCGTTCGGGTCGTCGCTGACGGGGAGATCGGGGGTGTAGGTCGCGAGGGCTTCCCAGTTGAACTCGCCGTACGGCACGAGATAGGCGCCGCGCTGCAGGAAACGCTGGTCGAGCAGGGGCTCCCAGTCGCCCACCTGGCGCACCTGGCCGAGCAGCGCCTCGCGTGCTTCCTCGCTGCCGTAGACCGTGGTGACGACGAAATCGTCCCACTCCTGGCGGTAGAGGTTGACCACGACGGTGCGGAATGCGAGCGAGTCCGAAACGGTGCGCGCAATGGCCGCGAGCAGCTCGGGCAGCTCTTCGCCGGTGCGCACCAGGCGCGTGACTTCGAGGAGGCCTCGAAGCCGCGAAAAGATCGTGGATTGCCGCACGTCAAGAGTCGCCACCGCACTACGAAGTGTCGGTTGACTTTGGGTAGCGCCCCTCCCCCAAAAGAGGGAGCTACGAAAGTGAGATTTGGCTGTCCGCCTGCTCGATCACGAGCGGATCGTGGGTCGCGCAGGCGACCGCGGCGCCCGTGTCGCGCGCCAGGCGGGCGAGGAGGATGGCGACGGAGATCGCGTTCGCGCCGTCGAGCCGGGAGGTCGGCTCGTCGGCGAGGAGCAGCCTTGGCTTCGAGACGACAGCACGCGCGATCGCGACCCGCGCCCGTTCGCCCTGTGAGAGTCGGGCGACGCGCTGGGTCGCGCGCTCGCCGAGGCCGACGGATTCGAGCGCGGCGAGCGCCGCGAGCCGGCCCCCGTCCCCGCCACCGCTCTTGATTCCACGTAGCGCGAGGACGAGCTCGACGTTCTCGAGCGCGGACAGGTGCGGCACGAGCCCGGCCTGCTGGCCGACGTAGGCGATCTGCGCGCGTCGCAGCGCTGCGCGCGCTGTTCGATCGAGCGAGGTCAGCTCGACCCCGCCGACGGTGATCGTCCCCGCGTCGGGCAGCTCGAGCCCGGCGAGCAGGTGCAGGAGCGTCGTCTTCCCGGACCCGGACGGGCCGGTGATCGCGTGCAGCCGACCGGCGTGCAGCTCGAGGTCGACAGGACGCAGCGCGACCGTCTCGACGTAGCGGCGCGTGAGGCCCTTCGCAGAGGCGAGCACCGGGCCCGAAGGGGTGTCTGACACACGAGCGGTGTCAGACACTTGTTGCGGTCCTTCGCCGACGGGGGTGACGACCACGCCCCCGTCCTCGAAGCGGGCCGTCGCCTTGGCGCCGATGCCGGCGCGCAGGAGCAGCTCCTCCGGCAGGCGCAGCCAGCCGCCGCGGCCGACGACGATCGTGTCGCTCGATTCGCCATCGCGGGCCCACTCCTCGGACACGCGCCCGTCGCGGATGCGCACGATGCGATCCGCGATGCGCGCCGACTCCGGATCGTGGCTGACGATCACCGTCGTGCACCGGTGCTCGCGCACGAGCTCGTTCAGCATCGCGTAGACCTGGTCGGCGGTCGCCGCATCCAGCTCGCCCGTCGGCTCGTCCGCGAGGAACACCTTCGGCCGGTGCGCGAGCGCGGCACACAGTGCGACGCGCTGCTGCTCGCCGCCCGAGAGCTCCGTCGGATGGCGGTCGCGCTTCGCGGCGAGCCCCACGCGTTCGAGCAGCTCGTCCGCACGCGCGAACCGTTCGGTGCGGGACGTGCCGCGTAGCCCGAGCTGCAGCGCGACGAGATCGCGTGCCGTCAGCTCGGGTGCGAGCGCACGCGCGTAGTGCTGGTCGGCGTATCCGAGCAGGGTCGAGCGATAGCGCGCGAGGCGACGCGACGGCAGCTTGCCGACGTCCTCGCCGTAGACGCGCACGACGCCCGCGGACGGACGGTCGAGGCCGGCGAGCAACCGCAACAGCGTCGACTTCCCAGAGCCGCTCGGGCCGAGCACCGTCAGCACTTCGCCGTCGGCGACCTGCAGCGACAGGCCCTGCAGCGCTGCCGCGTCGCCCTCCGGCGTGGAATGGACGCGGAACACGTCACGCAGCTCGATTGCGGCGCTCACGCTGCCACCTCGGCTGCGCGTGCCGGCGCACGGCCGCGCAGTGCGGTCGCGGCGAAGACGAGCAGCGCCGCGACCAGGACGTAGGCCGCTGCGGCGGCCGCGAGCAGCGGCAGGTCGAGCGACAGCAGCAGCGGCGGCTCGGGCTTGGCGGAGCCCGCGGTCACGGAGACGAGCGAGATCACGAGCGCGGAGAGCAGCGCGCCGAGCGCCACGCCGCCGAGGATCCCGAAGACCGCGACGAGCAGCGCACGCAGACGCAGGTGGGCGCGGATCGTCGCCGGCGATGCGCCCTGCGCCTCGAGGTCGAAGAGCTCGCCGCGGTCGTCCCGCACGTCCCCGACGACGGCGAGCAGCAGGCCGACGAGCGCGAGCAGCAGCGCGACGGCGGCGGTTCCGGCGAGCGTGAGCAGTGCGCCGCGCGCGAGCGGATCGGCTTGCAGTTGCGCGAGCGTGTCGGCGCGTGACTGCACTGCGAGTTGCGGCACCGAGGGACGCCGCTGCGTGTTCAGCCACAGCTCGTCGGTCGTGCCGAGACCGGGTGAGCGCGTATCGAGCGTCGTCGCCGCGGTGACGCGGTCCGCGATCACCGCGTCCCCCACGATCGACGGGAAGCGCTTGACCACTCCGACGATGCGCGCCGCCACCAGCTCGCCCTCGATCTGCAGCGGGATGATCCCGTGCGGTCCAGCCGCCGCCGCGACGCGCGGCGTCGCGAGCACGCGGAGCACCGTCCCGTCGGTCGGCTGCCGTGGGCGGAACCGGCTCGTGCGGTCGGGGGTCAGGACGTAGCCGAGCCGCGTCGAGGTACCGCTGATCCCGCCGGTACCGGTCCATGCTGCGAACGCCTTCGCAACAGAGCGGCCGTCGACGCGCGGTGTCCCGAGCGTGAGCACGCCTTTCGCGGCCGGCTGCAGCCCGGTGCCCGCGTTGGCGGAGTTGCGGCCGCCGTTCAGCAAGTCGAGCTCGACCTGCGCGAGCGATGCGTGCGCGAACGGGATCCGCCCGCGTAACACGACGGTGTGCCGGCCCTTCGTCTGGCCGAGCGGGATGCTCTCGTAGTCGCCGAGCGACGAACGGAAGATCGCGCGCACGGCGACGTCGTCGCCCTGCGTCCTCGCGCTGACGGTGAACCGCCGGCCGCGCGGCAGCGCTGTCGTGCGCAGGGCGCTGTCCGAGTGCGGAGCGATCGCCGCACCGAGCGCCTGCACCGGTTGCGTCGCGAAGTCCGAGCGCCAGCCGCCGACGTTGTTGAGGCTGCCGAGCCCGAGGAACGAGAACGTCGTCCCCGACGAGACGTTGCCGGAGAGCCGCAGCACCTGGGCCGACCCTGCGGGCGGCGGCCCGTGCAGCACTGGTACGAGCTGCGAGAGATCCTCGCTGAGCACGTACGACGCCGGCACCGCGTACGCCGCCTCGTCGTGCTGCCCGCGCTGGAGCGTCGAGCGGTAAGCGACGGCGAAGAGCGCAAGACCGAGGCTCGCGACGAGGAACGTCGCGGCGATTGCCGCGTGCCCGGGATTGCGCGCGAGGGATGCGGCCGCGAGTCGCACCGCGATCGGTCCGCGCCGCCCCGCGCGACCGACGGCGCGCAACGTCGGGGCCAGCAGGCGCGCGGCGAGGACGGCGGCCGCGAACACGATCAGTGCGGGAACGAGCAGCAGGAACGCACTCGTTCCGCCGCTCGCCGCGAGTTGCTGCGCGTCGACGGAGCCGCGCGCCCAGCCGACGAGCACGACCGCGATGGCACCGAGCGCCGCCGCATCGAGCGGGGTGAACTTGAGCCGGCCGACCTGCACCGCCGGAGCGCGCACGGTCGCAAAAAGGAGCAGCCCCGCAACGAGTGCGACACCGAGCGCACCGAGGATCCCCCCGCGCGCGAGCAACGCGTGCGAGACGACGTCTCCGGCCGGTGAGCCGGCGCGATTTGCAATGAACGCGGCAACGGCGCCGCCGAGCACCCAGCCGACGAGCGTCCCGACCGCGGCGAGCGCGGTCGACTCCGCGAGCGTGAACAGCTCGACCTGCCAGCGGGTCGCACCGAACCAGGTCAGACGACGCCGTGCGTCGGACGCGTCGCGACGGAGCGCGGCCGCGGCGAGGATTGTGAACGCAAGGAGCAGCGCGCCGCCCTCGCCCCCGAGCAGGAGGAGCCGGCGCGCCGCGGCGCGCGACGCACCGGCTGCATTCGTGAGCGCCTCCGTCGGCGCGGTGACCTGGAAGCCGTCCGAGCTCGCCTCGATCTCGGAGGACAGCCGTTGCACGCGCGACTGGAACGCGTCGATCTCCCAGGGGTGCACGTCCCCGCTCGCGATCGGCAGGAACCACGCGTAGGAGCGGTAGAACGTCTCGAGCTCCGGCGTCTGCGAGAGACCGGCGACGCCGTTCGCGATCACGACCGGCGACGGTTGCGGCGTGTGGTACCGGACCGCGCGCGCGACCATCTCGGTGGGCGGCGTGGGGAGCACGAACGGCGCGAACGGCGCGCCCGGCTTCAGCACCGCGCGCCCGACCTCGATCAAGCGCAGCACCTTCGTCGACGGGATCGGCCCGCGGCCCTCGAGGCGCAGCACCTCGCAGTGCGACGGCACGCAGACCGCGGGCAGGCGGCCCGAGACGAGGTTCACCCAGTGCCCCAGGTCGTCGGCGGCGCGCAGGTTGACGAGGCGCCGCTGGATCGACGCCTCGCGGAAGAGCATCGCCGCTGCCGGACGGTTGCCCGTCAGCGCGCGGACCGTCGGCACGACGAACGCGTTCAGCCGGACGAAGTCGTTGGTCGCGCCGCTCCACGTCACCTGCACCTGACGGTCCCCGGGGGCGAGTTGCGCGGTCGCTTGCGCGAGCGCGCGGTCCTGCATTACAAGTCGGCCTGCGAGCACCGCCGCGAGCACCGCCGCTCCGGCGATCACGCCGAGCAGAACCAGACCCAGCCGGCTGCCGCCGCCGCGTAGCCTGGCCGCGACGAGCCCGAGTGGATAGACGATTCGGCGCAGGAACACCAGTACTCGGACTCTACTGGTGTCTAGACTGTCGAGCAACCGTGAGCCCCCGCTACGACGTGCCGAAGGCCGCGCCCGAGCCCCTGCGGGAGGTGCAGCAGTTCGTGAACAGCGTCGACCTCGAGCACGAGCTCGACTGGCTGCCCGACTGGCTCGACGAGCGCGGGCTCGGCGGTGCGCTCGAGCGCGCCCGCTCACTCCGCGAGGCGCTGCGCGCGCTCGCGCTTGCGAACAACGGCGCCGCAGTCGATCAGCCCGCGCTCGAGCTGGTGAACAGCGCGGCCGCGCGCCTGCCGCTGCAGCTCGGACCCGACGGGCAGTTGCGTGTCGGCGAAGGGCGCGACGCGCTCGACGCCGTTGTTGCGATCGCGCTTGGCGCGATGCTCGACGGGAGCTGGCCGCGCCTGAAGGCGTGTCGCAACTGCTGCTGGTCGTTCTACGACTACTCGCCGAACCGCTCGGCGACCTGGTGCTCGATGCAGCTCTGCGGAAACCGGAAGAAGACCCGCGCGTACCGGAGCCGCCGGCGGCGGGAGGCTTGATGTGGAATTGCGTGCAATTCCACATCAAGCCTCCATGTAGCGTCGCGCGATGCGGATTCGGGCTGCCCTCGGCGCCTTTGCGCTGGCGTTCACACCCGGCTTCAACGTCGCCAATGTCGGTGCGGTGGCCGATCAGGTCGCGCACGCCTACGGCATCGGGCTCGCGGTCGTCGGCCTCTTCACGACCGGGCTGTTCGTCACGCACGCGGCGCTGCAGGTCCCGATGGGCAGGTTGTGCGATCGCTTCGGCGCGCGCGTCGTCGGCGGCAGCGGGCTTCTGATCGTCGCGTGCGCGTCGGCGGCGGCGCTCAGCTGGAAGGTAGCGTGGTTCGCGATCGGAATGCGTCTCGTGGCGGGCATTGGCACCGCGGCCTCGTTCGTCGCAGGCGCCGAGTACACGCGCGCGACGATCGGCTCGGCGGTCGCGCAAGGGATGTACGGCGCGGTCAGCATGGCCGGGGGCGGGCTCGCGCTCGCGCTCGTGCCGTTGTGGGGCAGCTGGCGTGCGCCGTTCGTGACAGCTGCGCTCGTCGCGGCGGCCGGTGTCGTGCTCGTCGCGCTCGCGGCGCCGGAGCCGGCGCGTGCGCCGGTGCAGCGCGGGCTGCCGACCGTCGTCGACCGGCGGCTGCTGCCGCTTGCCGCGATGCACGCGGCGTCGTTCGGGCTCGCCGTCGTGATCGGCAACTGGGTCGTGACGCTGTTGCACCGCGCCGGCGGCGAGCCGGAGCACGTTGCCGGCTTCGCGGGCGGACTCGTGCTCTTCCTCGGCGTGATCTCGCGGCCACTTGGCGGCCGGTTGCTGGATCGGCCCGGAGTGATCCGGGCGAGCTTCGTGGTGTCCGGCCTCGGTATCGCCGCGCTCGCGATTGCGAAGCCCCTGCCGCTCGCGATCGCGGCTGCGGCGGTCGTCGGAATCGCTACGGGCATTCCCTTTGCGCCTGCGTTCGCCGGCGCACAGCGCTTGCGCCCCGACGCGCCAGGCGCGGCAGTGGGATTCGTGAACATGATGGCGGCGGTGACGATCCTCGTCGGGACGCCGTTGCTCGGTCTCACGTTCTCGCTGCCGGGAGACGGGCGCATAGGCTTCCTGGTCGTGGCCGCCCTCTGCTGTGCAACCGCCGCCGTGGCGCGATCCCGTGTCTGACCGGCACCGGTTGCTGATCGCCGTGGCGCTGGTGCTGACGGCGGTCGATCTCGGCCAGAAGGCGAGCGCCCCGGTGTACGGCCACCCGCGCGGCGTCATCTATCTCATCGGCGCCGCGGCCTTGACCATTCTGCTCGTCCTTTTCGTTCCGCGCGTGCCCTCGCGTCCGCTGGCGGTCGCCGGTGGAGTCGGGGCCGCGGGTGCCTTCGGCAACTTCATCTCCGCGCTCGCCTGGCGTGGCGGGATTCCGAACCCGATCGTCGCGGGAGCCGTTGCGTTCAACGTCGCGGATCTCTGCGCGGTCGGTGGGGCGATCGCACTCGTGCTCGGCTGTGCGCTGTTCGCCGTGCGTAACCCCGCGCTCTTGCGGCAGCCGATCTGACCGGGTTCGGAAACTCGTGAACCTGGTTCAAAGGGCGAACCAGGTTCTTCTCTGTATGGAACCTTGGCCCGAGTTCGCCTACGCCAGCAGGCGGCGGTCGCCGGTGATCCGGCGGACTTCCTCGAGCGTCGTCACACCGGCGAGCGACTGGCGGACGCCGTCCTCGCGGAGCGTGCGCATCCCGGCGGCGACGGCGGCGTCGAAGATCTCGTCGGTCGAGCCGTCGAGGAGGACGCGGCCGAGACCGTGCACGGGCATCAACTCGTAGAGCGCGACGCGGCCCGAGTAGCCCGTGTTGCCGCACTGCAGGCAGCCCTTTGCGCGGTAGAGCGTCGGGGTGGTGCCCGTCGAGATGAGGTTCATCGCCTGCTGCTGCTCCTGTGACGGCTCGTACGCTTCGCGGCAGTGCATGCAGATGCGGCGCGCGAGGCGCTGCGAGACGATGCAGTTGATCGATCCGGCCAGCAGGTCGGGATCGACGCCGAGCGTGCGCATGCGGGAAATCGCGCTCGCAGCATCGTTCGTGTGCAGGGTCGTCAGCACGAGGTGGCCGGTCATCGCCGCCTGGATGGCGATCTTCGCCGTCTCCTCGTCGCGGATCTCGCCGACGAGGATCACCTCGGGGTCTGCGCGCAGGATCGTGCGCAGTCCGCGGCCGAAGCTGAGGTTGATCTTGGTGTGCACTTCCATCTGCATCACACCGGGCAACTGGTACTCGACCGGATCCTCGATCGTCGCGATCGACCGGAAGCCGTCGTTCAGCCGGTCGAGGGCGGCGTACAGCGTCGTCGTCTTGCCGGAGCCTGTCGGGCCGCAGCTGATCACAGCGCCGTGAGGCTGTTCGATCGCGCGCATGAAGATGCCTTCCATCTCGGGGCTCATGCCGAGCTGCGGCAGTTCGAGCTTCGTCTCGCGCTGCAGCACGCGGAGCACGACCTGCTCGCCGTGCTTCGTCGGCAAGATCGCCGCCCGCACGTCGACGGCGTTCCCGCCGATGTAGACCACGAACGAGCCGTCCTGTGGCAGGCGCTTCTCGGCAATGTCGAGCTGCGCCATCACCTTCACACGCGCGGCCGTGGCGTTCTGCAGCCGCTTGTCGATCGGCGTCTCGTCACGCAGGACGCCGTCGACGCGAAAGCGCACCATCATGTCGCGCGGCTGCGGGTTGAGATGGATGTCGGATGCGCCGGCATTCACTGCGCGGCCGATCAAATCGTTGACGAGGTCGAGCGCGCCGTCGGCCATGCTCTCGTCGTCGACAGCTTCGATTTCAGGCGCCTTGTCAGTGACCGAGATCGTGAGGCGGTAGTTGCGCTGGATCGTCGAGGCGAGCGCGTCGGAGGCGGCAACCGCAAGCGTGCAGTTGACGCCGAGCGCGAGCCGGAGCTCGTCGGTGGTGTGCAAGTTCGTCGGATCGGCAACCGCGACCTGCACGTGGTTGTCCTCGAGGAAGCAGACCGGCACGACCTGATGGCCGATCGCAAAGCCTTCCTGGAGGAGGCCGGTGGCCTTCGGATCGACGGCGACCTGTGAGAGGTCGACGAACTCGAGGCCGTACTGCTCGGCGAGCGCTTCTCCGACAGCTTTCGGGGTCGACCAGCGCTTCTCGACGAGGATCTCGCCGAGGCGCTTGTGCAGCAGTGGCTGTACCTCGAGCGCCTGGTTGATCTGCTCCTGCGTCGCGTTACCCGCGCGCACGAGTAGCTCGCCGAGGCGCATAGCGGTGCTCGCTTGCGGGGCGGATGCGGCTTCCACGGGCCATCTATCGGCCAGAACCACCCCGGACCTGAGGGTCGAGGCCCTCTACGTACCGAGCAGCAGCGCGAGCAGCGCTTTCTGCACGTGCAGGCGGTTCTCCGCTTCGTCCCAGATCGCCGAGCGGTCTCCGTAGAGCACGTCCGCGGTGATCTCCTCGCCCGGGTGCGCGGGCAGGCAGTGCATGACGAAGGCGTCCTTCGATGCATGCCCGAGCAGGGTGTCGTCGAGGCGATAGGTCTCGAGGTCGCGCACCCGCTGGTCGTGCTCGGCCTCCTGGCCCATGCTCACCCACGTATCGGTGACGATCACGTCCGCAGCGCTCACGGCCTCGCGCGGATCGCGCACGAGTTGCACGTCCACCGCTGGCTCGTAGCCCTCCGGGCAGGCCGCGACCACTTCGTAGCCGAGCAACAGGCCGAGCCGTGCGAGCGACGTGCAGACATTAGAGCCGTCGCCGACCCACGCAACGCGCACGCCGTCGAGCGAGCCGAGCCGGTCGCGCATCGTGAGCGCGTCGGCGAGCGCCTGGCACGGATGCTCCTCCGCGGTCAGTGCGTTGATCACCGGGATCGACGCCCAGTGCGCCCACTCTTCGAGCTCCTCGTGCGAGTGCACGCGTACCGCAAGCGCGTCGAGGTAACCCGAGAGTGCGCGAGCCGTGTCGGGCAGCGACTCGCCGCGCGAAAGCTGCAGCTCCTCCGGTGCGAGGTGGATCGCGGCGCCGCCGAGCTGCGCCATCCCTGCTGAGAACGACACGCGGGTGCGGGTGGAGTGCTTCGCGAAGTAGAGGCCGAGCGTCGCGCCCGGCAGCAACGGCTGCTTCGGGTTGAGCCGCAGCTCGACCGCCCGATCCAGGATTGCTTCCGCCTCCGCAGGGACGAGGTCCGAGATGCGCAGGAAGTCGCGCCCGGTCAACGAGATCTCGAGTGGTGTGGTCACGACCAACGCTCCTTTGCGGCGGCAACCGCTGCTGAGACATCGCCGAGCCGGTCGCCGGCCGGTGGCGCTTCGAACGTGCCTGCGCGAACCTGGCTCGCGATTTGCTCGTGCGCGTCGCGGAACGGAACGCCGTCGGCGACGAGCGCCTCGGCCGCGTCCGTTGCGCGCAGAAGGGGATCGGAGCTCGCAGCTGCGAGGCGATCCCGGTCGAAGTCGATCCCCCGGACGAGAACGGTCAGCGCGCCGAGCGCGCCGGCCACGTCTTTGCGTGCGGCGAACACCGGCGGCTTGTCCTCTTGCAGGTCGCGGTCGTAGGCGAGCGCGAGCGACTTGACCGTCGCGAGCAGGCCGGTGAGCCGGCCGATCGCGGTGCCGGCCTTGCCGCGGGCGAGTTCGGCGACGTCGGGATTCAGTTTCTGGGGCATGATCGACGAGCCGGTCGCAGCCTCCTCGGGCAGGCGCGCGAAGCCGAACTCCGTCGTCGTCCAGAGCACGAGCTCCTCGCCGATGCGCGAGAGGTGCGTGAAGAGCACGGCGGCGGCGTAGAGATAATCGAGCGCGAAGTCGCGATCCGCGACCGCGTCGATCGAGTTGCGCATCTGGTTCGGCGGCGGCGGGATCTTGAGCGTCGAACCGGCGAGCGCGCCCGAGCCGAGCGGCGACGGAGCAGCCTGTGCGGCGGCGAACGCGAAGCGGGCGCGGTCGCGCTCGAGCATCTCGACCCAGGCGAGCAGGTGGTGGCCAAGGGTGACGGGCTGCGCGCGCTGCAGATGGGTGTAGCCGGGCATCGGACTCGTCGCGTCGCCATCTGCGCGCTCGAGCACAGCGCGTGCGAACGCGACGATAGCTGCGTCGGCTTGAGTGCACGCATCTGCCACGTAGAGGCGAAATGCGGCGGCGACCTGGTCGTTGCGCGAGCGGCCGGCGTGGATCTTCCGCCCGACGTCGCCGAGTTGGCGCTCGATCGAGGAGTGGACGTCCTCATCGCTCTCGTCGATCTCCTCGATCGCGGCGAGCTTCTCCATCACCTCGGCGAGCTCTGCGTCGTCGAGAATTCCCGCGGCGTGAAGCCGCTGCGCATGCAGGAGCGTCGCCTGCAGGTCATAGGGGAGGAGCTCCGCGTCGTCTGCGTGCAGGAAGTCCCAAACCTCCGGCGCGAGTTCCCCGCCGACCCGCCCTGACCAAAGCTTCATAAACAACTCCGTTTCACAGCGTCCACCCGAGCCTGTCGAGCATCCGCCGCGCGTCCGTGATGTCGTTCGTCTTCAGTGCGAGCTGCCCGATGCGGTCGGTCGCCGTGAACGCGGTCGCGCTGCGCTCCATGCTCAACCGCTCCGGGTCGTACGTGACGCCGGCACCGCGCGTGTCGACGATCGTGTAGTCGTCGCCGCGGCGGAGCTCGATCGTCACCTCGCCGGTGACGGCGGGCGCAACCCACCGCTGCAGGGCGTCGCGCAGCATCAGCGCCTGCACGTCGAACCACCGGCCCTCGTAGAGCAGCCGGCCGAGGCGGCGCCCTTCTTCCGAGTAGCGCTCGAGTGTCGCCTCGTTGTGGATCGCGCTCAGCAAGCGCTCGTAGGCGATGTGCAGCAGCGCCATGCCCGGCGCTTCGTAGATGCCGCGGCTCTTGGCTTCGATGATCCGGTTCTCGATCTGGTCGCTCATGCCGAGCCCGTGTCGGCCACCGATGGTGTTCGCGGCCAGGATCAGCGTCACCGCGTCCTGGGACTCGACGTCGCCGACCGCGACCGGGAAGCCGCGCTCGAACGCGATTGTCACCGTCTCCGCCTCGATCCCGTCGGCCCACGGCGTGACGCCCATGATCGGCTCGACAATCTTCATCGACGTCTCGAGCAGCTCGAGGTCCTTCGCCTCGTGCGTCGCGCCGAGCATGTTCGCGTCCGTCGAGTACGCCTTCTCCACGGACGCGCTGTGCGGCAGCCCGCGCTCGACGATCCACTCGCTCATTTCCTTGCGGCCGCCGAGTTCGGCGACGAACGCAGCATCGAGCCAGGGCTTGTAGATCCGCAGGTGCTCGTTGACGAGCAAGCCGTAGCGGTAGAAACGCTCGATGTCGTTGCCCTTGTAGGTCGAGCCGTCGCCCCAGATGTCGACACCGTGCGCGGCCATCGCCTTCACGAGCATCGTCCCGGTGATCGCGCGCCCGAGCGGCGTCGTGTTGAAGTAGCGCTTGCCGGCCGTCTGGATGTGGAACGCGCCGCACTGGAGTGCGACGATCCCTTCGCGCGCGAGTGCATCCTTGCAGTCGACGAGCACCGCCTCTTCGGCGCCGAACTGCATCGCCTTCGCGGGCACCGCGTCGATGTCGGGCTCGTCGTACTGGCCGAGGTCGGCGGTGAACGCGTACGGGATCGCGCCGTTCTCGCGCATCCACGCGAGCGCGCAGCTCGTGTCGAGCCCGCCGGAGAATGCGATCCCGACCCGCTCGCCGACCGGCAGCGAGCCCAGGATCACCTTCGACGCTGTCTCTTGCGACTCCGTCGAGCCTACGTCTGTCTCTTGCGACTCCGTCGAGCCTACGTCTGACTCTTGCGACTCCGTCGAGCCTACGTCTGAGCGGACGCTCACGAGGCGAGGCTCCGCAGCTCGGCCTCGAGCTCGGCCGGGCTCGTCGAGTCGGCGCACGCGACGAAGACGGTGTTGTCGCCCGCGATCGTGCCCGCGACCTCGGGGAGCGTTGCGGCGTCGATCGCGTCTGCGAGCGCGGCCGCGAAACCGCGCGGCGTCTGGATCACGAGGATCGTCCCCGACGGTGCCGACTCGCCCATCCAGCGGCGCAGGGCGCCGCTCAGCTCGTCGGTGCGGCGAATGTCCGCCGCTCCCGGCAGCGCGTAGACGAGCTTCCCGTCGCCGTTGCGCACCTTCGTCAGCCCCAGCTGGTGGATGTCGCGCGACACGGTTGCCTGCACGGCGGCGATGCCGTTCGCGCGCAGCGCGTGGGCGACTTCCGCCTGGGTGTGGAGGGGTCGTTCCTGGACGAGTCGCATGATCGTGCCCTGCCGCTCGAACTTCGTGGTCACGCGAGCAACTCCAGGAGGACGTTGATCGCGAGGTCGGTCTCCTCCGCCGACAGCGTGAGTGGCGGCGTGAGGCGCAGCGTCGTCGGGCCGGCGGTGCCGACGACGAGCCCCTTCTCGAGTGCGGCGTCGACGAACGGACCGGTCGGCCCGTCGAGCTCGACCGCAAGGAGGAGCCCGAGACCGCGGACGTTCGGTAGTGCATTCGCGAACTTCTCGGAGGTTGCACGCACCTGAGCGAGCAGCTCGTCGTCGACGGTGTCGACGACGGCGCACGCCGCGGCGCATGCGACGGGGTTGCCGCCGAAGGTGGATGCGTGGTCGCCCGGCTCGAACGCGGTCGGTGCGTCGTGGCCGACGAGGAACGCGCCGACCGGCAGCCCGTTCGCGAGCCCCTTGGCGAGCGTCAGTGCGTCGGGCTTGGCGCCCAGCCGCTGCCAGGCGAAGAACGCGCCGCAGCGGCCGACGCCGGTCTGCACCTCGTCGAAGATCAGCATCGCGCCGTACCGGTCGGCGAGCGCACGCGCCTCGGCAAGCACCTCGGTGGAGAGCGGATGCACGCCGCCCTCGCCCTGCACCGGCTCGAGCAGGATCGCTGCCGTGCTCGGCCCGACATGGTCGGCGAGCGTCTCGGGCGTCGCGAAGACCGCGCCCGGGAGCAGCGGCTCGAAGGCCGCGCGCTTCGCCGGCTGTCCCGTCACGGACAGCGCGCCGAGCGTGCGTCCGTGGAACGAGCCTTCGAGCGACACGAACTCGGCGCGGCCCGTTGCCTTGCGCGCCCACTTGAGCGCCGCCTCGACCGCCTCCGTGCCCGAGTTGCAAAAGAACGCGTCGGCGCCGCCGAAGCGATCGGACAGCTTCGAGGCCAGCTGCTCCATTGGCTCGGTGAAGAAGAGGTTGGACGTGTGCCACAGCTTGTCGAGCTGTTCGTGCGCTGCCTTGAGCGGTGCCGGATGGCGATGACCGAGCCCGACGACGGCGATCCCGCCGAGCAGGTCGAGGTAGCGCTTGCCTGCGGAGTCGACGAGCCACGAGCCGTCGCCCTCGACGAAGGTGATGTCCTGCCGCGCGTAGGTCGGCAAGAGATGGTGCTGCAGCGTCTCGGTCATGCGACGACCACCGTGCTGCCGATCTGCGCAGCGATGCCATTGCCCGCTGCGAGTGCCGCGGCGCGCAGCTTCGGGACGATGCCGCCGTCGAACGCGCCGTCGTCGAGCATCTGCGTGGCGCGGCCGACACCGATGCTGTCGACGAGGTCACCCTCGACGTACAGCCCGAGGACGTCAGTGAGGAACACGAGGCGCTTCGCGCCGAGGCCGAGTGCGAGCGCGGCGGCCGCGTCGTCGGCGTTCACGTTCAGCGGGCCGACGGCGAGCGGCGCCACGACCGGCACGAGGCCGGCGTGGAGCGCAGCCACGATCTGCTTCGGGCGGCACGGCAGCGGGTCGCCGACCCAGCCGAGCGGCGGCACGGGCACGGCGAGGAACCCGGCGCGGTCGCCGAACACCGGCACCGCGATGTCGCCGAGCGCGGCGCACAGCTCCGCGTTGACTGTCTCCATCGACTCGCGAACGACGTCGAGCGCGGCACGCGTGGTCCGCCTGCGGCCGGCCACGAACTCGACCGGGATGCCGCGGCGCTTCATCTCGTCGGTGATCTGCGGGCCGGCGCCGTGCACGACGACGACCTCGTGCCCTTCTTCACGCAGACCGAGGATGCGGTCCGCGGACTCCGCGGCGACGGCGCCGCCGACTTTCACGACGAGACGTAGGCCCGACCGACCGCGAGCCGCCATGTCGCCTGGCCGCGCTGGACGCCGCGATAGTGC
Organism: Actinomycetes bacterium; assembly: GCA_025964395.1. Classification (GTDB taxonomy): domain Bacteria; phylum Actinomycetota; class Thermoleophilia; order Gaiellales; family Gaiellaceae; genus PALSA-600. The sequence continues at coordinate 19,701 of JAOPYY010000058.1, forward strand.
GTCCTCGGTCGAACCGATAGAACCCACTATGGATTCTCCCTGCGTCCTTCTCTCGCGACGACCATCGCACCCAGTCGACGGGCTCACGCGCTCGGTCGGGCCTCTCACGAGCGGTACTCCGCATTGATGCGCACGTAGTCATAGGAAAGGTCGCTCGTCAGATAGCCGGCGCGGCCATCTCCGAGCCCGAGGTCGAGGTCGATCGTGCAGACCGCTCCGTCGACGTTCGGCTCGACGTCCTGTGGCGCGCCGCCGACGAGCACCGCGGTGCCGTTGTACGACAGCGAGACGAGCGCGGGGTCGAGCTGCGCGTAGCCGCCGTTGAACGGCGCCGAGCCGGCGGCCATCAGCACGCGGCCCCAGTTCGGGTCGTGGCCGAACAGCGCGGTCTTGACGAGCGGTGACGTTGCGATGCGCTGCGCGATCGCGCGCGCCTCGGCTGCGTTGACCGCGCCGCTGACGTTGATCTCGGCGACGAGCGTCGCCCCTTCGCCGTCGACGACGATCTGGTGTGAGAGCTCGCTGCAGACGGTGCGCAGCGCGAGCACGAAGGCTTCGTCGGTCGCGGGCGTGCGCTGGATCGCCGCAGCGCGTGAGGAGAGCAGGATGACCGCGTCGTTCGTCGAGCATTCGCCGTCGACGGTGATCGAGTTGAAGCTCACGTCGACCGCGGGGCGCAGAAACTCGAGCGCCTCGCCGGGCTCGAGCGGATAGTCGGTCGTGACGACGGCGAGCATCGTCGCGAGGTTCGGATGGATCATCCCCGAGCCCTTGGCCATGCCGCCGACCGTGAAGCCGCCGCCGTGGGAGACGGCGGTCTTCGCATGCGTGTCGGTCGTGAGGATCGCGTCCGCCGCTTCGTCTCCGCCGTGCGGCGAGAGCGCCGCAGCCGCCGCGTCGACGCCGGCGAGCACGCGGTCCATCGGCATCGGCGCGCCGATCACGCCGGTCGAGAGGACGAGCACCTGCTCCGGCGCGAGGCCGAGCAACCCGGCTGCGCGATCGGCGGTCGCGATCGCGTCGGTCTCGCCCTGCGCACCGGTCGCGGCGTTCGCAATGCCCGAGTTGATGACGATTGCCTGCGGTTCGGCGGTCTCGAGATGGCGTTTCGACACGACGACCGGAGCAGCGAGGACGCGGTTCTGCGTCCACATCGCCGCGCCCGTCGCGAGTGGCACCGAGCGCACGATCGCGAGGTCGCGCTTCTCCTTGCGGATGTGCGCGTGCACGCCCGACGCGACGAAGCCCAGCGCAGCTGTAACGCTCAAACCAGGATCCCCGTCAGCCTCAGCCCGGCCGTTTCGTCGAGACCGAGCGCGAGGTTCGCGTTCTGCACCGCCTGGCCGGCCGCGCCCTTGCCGAGGTTGTCGATCGCGCAGATCACGATCGCGGTGCCGGTCGCGGCGTCGGCGAAGACACCGATCTCGGCCGCGTCCGTGCCCTGCACGCGCGCGAGCTCGGGCGTCACACCCTCCGGCAGCACCCGCACGACCGCGCTCCCGGCGTATGCCTGTTCGAGCAGCGAGCGGACGTCGGCGTCCGTGTGCAGGTAGCAGGTTGCAAGCAGGCCGCGGCGCACGGGAAGCAGGTGCGGTACGAAGCAGATCGGGAAGCCGAGCTGCTGTGCGATCTCGGGCGCGTGCCGGTGCTCGCCGACTGCGTAAGGCGAAACGTTTTCGAGCACCGACCCCGCGTGCGAGCTCTGCTTGAGCGTCCGGCCGGCACCGGAGACGCCCGACTTGCCGTCCACGACGACCGGGCCGGTCGCCACGTGGGCGAGCGGAGCGAGCGCGAGCAGCGCAGCGGTCGCGTAGCAACCGGGGTTCGCGATCAGCAGGCCGTCGGCGGGGAAGAGCTCGGGTAGCCCGTAGCTCCACGCGCCGGGCGCCGTGCCGTACCAGCCGCGCGCAAGCTCGTCGTCGACGAGCCGATGCGCACCCGAGAGGTCGACGACCACGGTGTCTGCGGGCGGCTCGAAGGCCGCGGCCGCCTCGTTGTCGAGGCAGAGAAAGAAGACGTCTGCGCCGCTCGCCGCCGCCTCGTCATTCGAGACGAAGGAGGGCAGCGACCCGTTCAGCCGGGGGTCGAGCGCCGAGGCTCCCCGGCCGGCGAGCGAGTTGGAGCCCAGCGCCAGCACCTCGAGTTCGGGGTGCACGAGCACCCGGTCGAGGGTCTCCTGGCCGGAATACCCGGCGCAGCCAAGGATCGCAACGGAGCGCTTCAAGTTGAGAACTATACACAAGACGGTGAAATTATGCTGTCTGAATAGTGATCGTTGCTCCAGTCCGCAATTGCACCAAGAGGCTGCGAAGCTCGCTCCGCGGCAGTGAGACACAGCCGTTCGTGGCCCGGCCGGTGTCGACGTGGAGGAAGATCGCCGAGCCGACTCCCGGCACGACCGGCGCAACGTTGTACTGGACCAACGCGAACAGCCGATAGGCCGGGGTGATCCGCCAGAGCGCCTCGCTGCCGCCGCCGAAGGGCGGGCTCGAACCGCACGCGACGTGGCGGAAGGTGTTGTAGCTCGGCGAGCGCGAGTCCTCGTCCCACCAATCGCCGCAGACGAGCCGGTGGTAGCGCAACCGCAAACCGGGATCCGGGTCGACCCCATAGACGACCGGTCCGATCCCATACGTGCCCGTTGGGGTCGTCCCGTCGCCCTCCCGGTGGTGGGCCGAGAGCCCATTGCGGCCGACTCGCGCGCGCCACGGCCCGAACACGCGCTTCCCGCACTCGCGCATGGTGAGCGCCGCCATCGTCGAGCGTGCGCTCGGCGCGACGACCTCGATCCGCTGCGGGCAACCACTCAGGGCGAGCGCCAAAGCGAGGGTGAGCATGCGCGTACTCTGCCGGGTGATGGCCGCGCTCCCGCCGTTTCACGTTGCGGTCGCCCCCGTGACGGCCGCCGAGCTCGGAGCCTCGTGGCACCAGGGCTGCCCCGTCGGTCCCGCCCAGCTCCGCACGGTGCACGTCTCCTTCGTCGGCTTCGACGGCCGCGCCCACGCCGGAGCGATCGTCGTGCACAGAGACGTCGCCGGTGAGGCGACGACCATCTTCCGGCGGCTGTACGCCGCGCGCTTCCCGATCCGGCGGATGGAGCCGATCGCCAAGTACGGCGGAAGCGACCGGCGTTCGATGGCCGCCGACAACACCTCCGGCTTCAACTGCCGCTACGCGGTGGGTGCGGGCCCGAGACGTTGGTCGGCGCACGCATATGGCCAGGCGATCGACGTGAACACGATCGAGAACCCGTACGTGCAAGGCCAAGACGTCAGTCCCTCAGCGGGCCGCGCGTACCTCGACCGCTCGCGGTATCGGCGCGGGATGGCTGTCGCGGGCGGCACGCTTGTGCGAGCGTTCGCGTCAGTCGGCTGGCGCTGGGGCGGCCGCTGGGCCGGCACCCCCGACTACCAGCACTTCTCCCGCACCGGCGGCTAGTAGGACGGGCTTCAAATCCTCGAGCCGGTCGATGTGCGACAGATCGGGGAAGACCTTCGGCCAGACGAGCGCCAGGGCGATCGTCAACGCGCCGCCCGCGACAACTGCGGGAACTGCGCCGAGCAGCGCCGCGGCGGCACCCGACTCGAACGCGCCGAGCTCGTTCGACGCGCCGATGAACACGCCCTCGACCGCGTTGACGCGTCCGAGCAACTCGTTCGGCGTCGCGAGCGCGACCGCCGTTGCACGGATGTTCATCGAGATCATGTCGACGAACCCGCTGACCGCCAGCGCGAGCGCGGAGAGCCAGAACCACCGCGAGAGGCCGAAGACGATCATGCTCGCGCCGAACGCGCCGACGACGAACAGCAGCGTGCGGCCGGCGTGTGAGCCGAGCGGCTTGCGCGCGAGCCGGACGGCCGCGATCAACGCGCCGACGGCGACGGCGCTGCGGAGCACGCCGAGCCCGAACGGTCCCGTGTGGAGGATCGACTGCGCGAAGAGCGGCAGCAGCGCGACTGCACCGCCGAAGAGCACCGCGAACAGGTCGAGCGTGATCGCACCGAGGATCACCGGGCTCGAGCGGATGAAGCGAATGCCGCCGAGGAGGCTGTCGAGCTTCGGCGGCGGCGGCTCGAGGCGCTCGACGATCTCGGGGCGGGAGATCGGGAACAGCAGCACCGACGAGCCGACGAGCAACACGATCGCGACGCTGTAGACCGCTTCCGGACGGAGCGCGAACAGCAGTCCGCCCACGGCCGGGCCGCCGATCGTCGTGATCTGCCCCGCGATCGAGCGCAACGCGATCGCGCTGGTCAGCAGCTCCGCCGGTACGAGCTCCGGTACGAGCGACCGGCCTGCGGGGTTGCCGATCGCGGCGAGGACGCCGGTCAGCGCGGCGAGGGCGACGAACTGCCAGAGGGCGTGCGCGCCGCTGATCGTCACGTACAGGAGCAACGCCATCACCATCGCATCGGCAAAGCCCCACACGGTGACGACGGCGATCCGCGGGAGGCGGTCCGCGAGCTGGCCCGCAGGCAGCGCGAGCAGGGGTACCGGGGCGAACTCGGCGAGGCCGATCAAGCCCAGGTCGAAGGCGCTGTGGTGAATTGAGTAGACCTGCCAGCCGATTGCGACCGCGGCCATTTGCATCGCCAGGCCCGAGCTGAGGATCGAGACCCACAGCCTGCGGAAGTCGCGGTGCAGCATTGCGGGAGGCGGCGTGAACACGGCCGACACTGTGCCTTCTCAGGCACTTCTTAGGTTCCGCTCAGCATCAGCACAGTGGTCCCTGGTCTCCTAGTTGAACGACAACGAGGAGGAGCGAAACGCATGGCCAGGAACAGAAATCGTCTCGCCGCCGTCGTCACGGTGGCTGCGCTCGCAGGAGGAGGCGCCGGCGCCGGGGCGGTGGCGCTCACGCACAGCTCGTCCCACATCACCCCGACCGCGGTGGCGTCGCCCAGCGTCGCCAGCGTCTCGACTGCCGCGCTCTCCGTCGGGCAGATCGCAAAGAACTCGATCCCGAGCGTGGTGGAAATCGATGCGGCGCAGACTGCAACCCAGTCGCCGTTCCCCGGTGGCGGGCAGGGCGGCGGCACCGCGCAGGGCACCGGCTTCATCTATGACACGAAGGGCGACATCGTCACGAACGACCATGTGATCAGCGGTTCGACGTCCGTCAGCGTCAAGCTCTCCGACGGATCGGTCTACAAGGCGACCGTCGTTGGCAGCGACCCGAGCACCGACCTCGCCGTTCTGCACATCGACGCGCCGTCGTCCAAGCTCGTGCCGCTCTCAGTTGCCGACTCGAGCAAGGTGTCGATCGGTGACGGTGTCGTCGCGATCGGTAACCCGTTCGGGCTCGACGGTACGGTCACGAGCGGCATCGTCAGCGCGCTCAACCGGGAGATCGTGGCGCCCGACAACACCCCGATCGAAGGCGCGATCCAGACGGACGCCGCGATCAACCACGGCAACTCGGGCGGCCCGCTGCTCGACCTGCAGGGGAACGTGATCGGGGTCACCTCCCAGATCCAGAGCGACTCGGGCGGCAACGACGGTGTCGGCTTCGCAGTGCCCTCGAATACCGTGACCTCGATCGTCACGCAGTTGATCTCGACGGGGAAGGCACAGCACGCGTTGCTTGGTGTCAGCGTCCAGACGGCCACCTCCGGTAGCGGCGTGACCGTCGGCCAGGTGAGCGCGGGTAGCGCCGCCGCCTCGGCGGGCGTGAAGACAGGAGACGTGATCACCGCCGTCGACGGGACGAAGGTCGCAACCGCGGAGAAGCTCCGGGCGATCATCGCCGGCCACAAGCCGGGCGACTCGGTCACCCTGACGATCCAGCGGGGCGGCTCCTCGAAGACCCTTACTGCAACTCTTGGCACGAAGGCCTGACGAAACCTCGTGCAAGTTCGCGGCCGGTTTCATAGTCGGTTCATCAAATGCCTCCTACCCTGCCTCCGACATGACTGAGGTTGCCCTGGACCAGCTCCACGCGCGGGCGCACGCCTGCGCGTGGGACCGCGTGCGCCGGAACACCGCCGGCACCGTGGTCGGGCTCGTGATCCTGGGGAACGCGGCCTTCATCACGTGGCTGTGGGTGCACGGCGGCAACGTCACGAAGGTGCACACGACCGGCGAGATCCTGACGAGCATCGCGCGGCTGACCGGCCTCTGGAGCGCGTATCTCGCGCTGATCCAGGTCGTCCTCCTGGCGCGCCTGCCCGCACTCGAGCGGGCCGTCGGCTTCGACCGCCTCAGCCGCTGGCACCGCTGGAACGGGCACGTGTGCATCGACCTCGTGATCGCGCACGTCGTGTTCAGCGTCTGGGGCTACGCGCTGATGGACAAGCTGCCGATCGCGAAGGAGATCTCCACGATGATCTGGGGCGGCGTCTATCCCGGCATGATCACCGCGACCGTCGGGACGGCCTTCCTGCTCGGTGTCGTCGCCACCTCGCTCGTGATCGTCCGGCGCCGGCTCAGCTACGAGTGGTGGTATGTCGTGCACCTGTTGGCGTATGCGGGGATCGCGCTCGCGTGGTTCCACCAGATCCCGACGGGTAACGAGCTCGTGCTCGACCACACCGCCGCGAACTACTGGCGCGGGCTCTACGTCGCGACGATCGTCGTGCTTGTTCTGTTCCGCGTGCTGGCACCGCTTGTCAGCGCAATGCGCTATCGCCTGCGTGTCGCCGAGGTGACGGCGGAAGCTCCGGGCGTGGTCTCGCTGCGCATCACCGGACGCAACCTCGACCGGCTGCGTGCACATGCCGGACAGTTCTTCGTCTGGCGCTTCCTCGACGGCAAGCGCTGGCGCTCCGCGCATCCGTTCTCGCTCTCAGCGGCGCCCGACGGCCGGTCGCTGCGGATCACCGTCAAGGCGCTCGGCGACCACACCGCGCGGCTCGGCGAGCTGCGACCCGGGACGCGCGTGCTCGCGGAGGGACCGTTCGGCGTGTTCACCGACCGGGCGCGCCGGCGCGAGAAGGCCGTGCTGATCGCCGGCGGCATTGGCATAACGCCGGTGCGCGCGCTGCTCGAGACCATGCGCGGAGACATCGTCGTGCTCTACCGCGCGATCTCCGAGGCGGACGTGATCTTCCGCGAGGAGCTCGACCGCATCGCGGCGGCTCGTCGCGCGACCGTCCACTACGTGCTCGGCGATCACCGCGGCGACGGCGCCGACCTGCTCTCGGCCGCTCATCTCAAAGAGCTCGTTCCGGACATCGAAGATCGCGACGTCTTCCTCTGCGGCCCGCCGGCCATGACGGAGGTCCTCGAACAAAACGTCCGTGGCGCGCGTGTCCCGCGCCGTCACATCCACACCGAACGCTTCGCACTCACCTAAGGAGAACAGCAACCAATGCGCAAATCCATCATCGTTGGCGTCAGCACACTCGCGCTCGCCGTCCCGAGCGTCGACGCTTGGGCGGCCTCTCACGCGACGGTCGCGAAGACCGCCGTCAAGAAGAAGGTCGTCGTCGCGACCAAGTCCTTCACGGGCCCGGCTATGCAGGCCTCCGAATGGGGCCCGCTTCAGGTGACGATCGTCGTCAAGCGGACGACGACGACCGTCGGCACGAAGAAGACCGTTGCCAAGAAGATCACCGCGGTGAAGGTTCCGGTGTCCCCGGATCACACCAACCGCTCGATCTACATCAACAAGCAGGCGCTGCCGTACCTCATCCAGGAGACGCTCAAGGCGCAGGGCTCGGGGATCAACATGGTCTCGGGTGCATCGGATTCGAGTGACGCCTTCATTCAGTCGCTGAATTCAGCGGTCTTGCACGCCAAGGCCTGGTAGCCCTCCCGACCTTGCAGCGCGTCGAGCACGTGATGGGGATGCCCGTCATCGTCGACGTTCGTGACCCGGACGTCGACGACGGGACCCTCGACCGGATGTTCGAGTGGCTGCGCTTCGTCGACGCGACGTTCAGCACCTACAAGGAGGACAGCGAGATCAGCCTCATCAATCGCGGCGAGCTGTCGATCGAGGCTGCGCACCCCGATGTTCGTGAGGTGCTCGACCGGTGCGAAGCGCTGCGCCACGAGACGAGCGGGTACTTCGACGCGCGTCCGGTGTCCGAGGACGTGCTCGACCCGTCAGGCCTCGTCAAGGGCTGGTCGGTCGACCGTGCCGCGGCGATCCTCGACGAGGCTGGGGCGCGGAACTACGCGGTCAACGTCGCGGGGGACATGCTCCTGCGCGGACGGGCGATCCCCGACGATTCCTGGCGCGTGGGGATCCAGCATCCCATCGAGCGCGACAAGATCGCGAAGGTCGTCGCCGCCAACGACCTCGCGGTCGCGACGTCCGGCGCCTATGCCCGTGGCGACCACGTGCTCGACCCGCACACCCGCCGCCCGCCGGAGGGCGTCCTCTCGGTGACGATCACCGGGCCGGTGCTGGCAACGGCGGACGCTTATGCGACGGCAGCGTTTGCGATGGGTGTCGAAGGCCCGAAGTGGACGGCGCGGCTGCGCGGCTACGAGGCGATGACGATCCTCGCCGACGAGACCGTGCTCTCGACGCCCGGCTTCCCTGCGGTCTAAAAAGGGCAAAAAAATCCCGCGGGGCCGGTGGCGCTTTCGTCCACCTCCCGACCAACCGATCCGGGCTTGCGCCCTTCACGACCGCTCGGGAGGCTTCGACCTACTTGCGCTCCGTGCCCTGCGGGATCCGGAATGTAGGCCACCCGAGCCACGGCGCGCAAGGGGGCTCCGAGACAAAACCCCGCACGTTGCGAGAGAAGCGTCTTCAGGACGCGTCGAGGACGACGATGCCGTCGTCGTCACCGCGGAAGGGGAGCGAACTGACCGCCGCGTCCGGGTGCTCGTCGAGGAGGTCTGCGGTCGCGGTCACGAGCGGAGATCGAGCATGCCGAGCTCCAGCAGTTCCTGGATGTCCGCGAGCGTCGAGCGCCGCCGTGGAACACGGGCGCGGTCGATCGCCTCCGCGAGCGTGGCTCGGCCATCGAGCTCGACGAGCACGTCGACCGTCTCGTCGTCGACCTCGAGCTCGTGCCACGTGCCCTCTTCGAGGATCACGGTCGCGCCTTCCTCGCCCGCCGACTGCTGGATACGCGCGTCCTCGACCAGTGCAAGCCGCTCGTCGAGCAGCTCCACCGGATCGTCGATCCCTGCGACGCGCTCGAGCGCCCTGAACACGCGCTCGACCTGGTCGCCCGCGTACTCGAGTTCGTCCTCGTCGACGGGATCGGTGCGGATCATGTGCACCTCGCCGGGCCGCTTGTGCAGTAGCACCGCGCCTTCCGTGATCCAGCCGACGCCGAGCTCCTCGAAGTACGCGGTCCACTTGTCGAGTGCTGCGCCGTAGACCTCTGCGTCGACCGAGAGATGCTCGTTCCAGCCGGCGGCGTGGTCGAGCGGGTCGGCTCCGCTGAGGCCGAGCACCCACGCATCGCACCCGTTGTCCTGTAGCCACTGATCGACGCGGACATCCGGGTCCTCGTCGGATTCCGCGAGCCAGCTGACCAGCATGCAGCCGAAACCGTTCTGGTTCAGGTGCTTCGGCACCTCGGTGACGACGGTCTGCGAGAGCTGGTCTGCTTCGAAGCCCGCTGCGTCGCGGTACTGCCAGCGGTCCTCGGGCGAGACGACGTAGGGGGCGTTGCAGGTGATGAGGTCGAAGGTCTCGCCGGCGACCGGCTCGAAGAGGCTGCCGAGCCGCACCTCGAGGTTGTCGATGCCGTTCAGCGACGCGTTCAGCGCGGTGAACGCGACCGCGCGCGGGTTCAGGTCGGTGGCGATCACGTGCTCGCTGTGCCGCGCCGCGAGCAGCGCCTGCGCGCCGCTGCCGGTGCCGATGTCGAGCGCGCGCCCGAAGCGTCGCCGCGGGGTGAGCGCTGCGAGCCACGAAGCCGTCGGGGTGTAGCTCGCGACGTACCCGTGCGGGTCGTCGTGGCCGACAGCGAACCCGTCGAAGGACATGAGCAGCCCTTCGGCTGGGACGATGCGGCCGCGCATCGCGATCCGGTCGCCGTCCTCGTGCGCCAGGCCCGTCGTGAGCAGCGCGTCGAGGCCGTCTCGCCCCAGAGCGGCAGTCGCGTCGTCGCGGGCGATCGGAACCTGCAAGAGGAGAAGCCGGATTGCGTTGCCGAGCGGCGTGTCGGGCAACCGACGGTCGAAGACGGCGACATCCGAGAGGCCCGCGGACGGTCCGTCGTCGCCGAGCAGGTCGGTCACCGACTCCTCGGTATACGGCAGCGCACGGAGCGCGCGTCCGATCGTGTCTCCGGCACGTGTGTCCGGAACGGGATCCCAGTTCTCAGCGATCGTGCATCCTGCCTGCGCTTCTCACGTTCGGCTGGATGAACCGTTAGCGACAGGTGTCGCAGGCGCCTTGCAGAACGACGTCGTGCTGCTCGACGGCGTACCCGCTCTTTGCTTCGACGCGGCGGATCGCGCGCTCGAGCGCGGGGTCGTCGAACGCCTCGACCTTGCCGCACTCGGTGCAAACGAGATGGTGGTGGTGCTCGCCCGACTCGCGTAGGGGCTCGTAGCGTGCGATCCCGTCGCCGACGTCGACGCGGCGTACGAGGCCGGCCGCGTGAAGCGACTCGAGCACGCGGTAGACGCTCGCGAGCCCGACGCGCTCGTTGAGCGACGCGTGCACGTCTGCGGCCGAGACGCAGCAGTTCTCCGCGTCGAGCAGCTCGATCACCGCGATGCGGACCGGCCCGTTGCGGTAGCCCGCCTCCCGGAGCCGGTGCTGCGCGTCCTCTGCCCAGGTCTTCGGCATGGCTAGATGGTAACGGTTCTCGACAAGCTTGACGAGAATCGGTATCGTCAGCCGCCATGACAAGAATAGTTCTCATTTGTGCGGTGCTGGCGGTGCTCGCCGGGTGCGGGGGCGGGACCAAGAGCTCGACCCTGCCGGTCGTCGCCTCCACGAACGTCTACGGCGACATCGCCCGCCAGATTGGCGGCTCGCACGTTGACGTCACCTCGATCCTGACCGACCCGAACGCCGACCCCCACCTGTTCGAGCCGGGAACGGCGAACGGGCTTGCCGTTGCCCACGCGCGGGTCGTGATCCAGAACGGGCTCGGCTACGACGCGTTCATGTCGCGGCTCGAGAGCGCGGCGCCGAGCAGCTCGCGGAGCGTCGTGACGATCAGCGACGTGCTCGGTGTCCACGGCCACGACGCGAACCCGCACCTCTGGTACGACGTGCCCGCGCTGCCGAGAATCGCAGCGGCGATCGAGCAGGCGCTTGCCGGAGCAGACCCGGCTCATGCGTCGGACTACCGCAGCGGCCTGCGCACGTTCGTGGCGGGCCTCGCCCCGCTGCAGGCCACCGTCGCAAGGATCCGAGCCGGGCACGCGGGAGCGCCCGTCGCGTACACCGAGCCCGTGCCCGGCTACCTCGTCGAGGCCGCCGGACTGCGCAATCTCTCGCTGTCCTCGTTCACGCTTCCGATCGAGGAAGGCAGTGAGCCGTCGGCGTCGGCCGTCTCGGCGATGACGGCGCTCGCAACCGGCCACCGCATCAAGGCCCTCTTCTACAACAATCAGGCCGTGTCTCCGATCACGCAGCGTGTCCGCGCGGCGGCGAAGGCCGCGGGTGTTCCCGTGATCGGCGTCTCGGAGACAGTGCCCGCGGGCTCGACCTTCCAGGCGTGGCAACTGAAGCAGGCGCGCGAGTTGCAGCAGGCGCTCGGCGGGTGACGCAGCCGGTCATCACCGTCGAGGGCCTCGGGCTGCGCTTCGGCGACCGCGAGCTCTTGCGCGACCTGACGTTCGAGATCCAGCGCGGCGAGTTCCTCGCCGTACTCGGTCCGAACGGTGCGGGCAAGACGTCGCTGCTGCGCATCCTGCTCGGGCAGCTCGAGTCGAGCTCAGGCCGTGTCGTGCTCGACCGCAGCCGCATCGGCTACGTGCCGCAGCAGCGTGTGTTCGATCGCGATCTGCCGTTGCGTGGCCGGGACCTGGTGCGCTTCGGCCTCGACGGCAACCGTTGGGGAGTTGGCCGCCTGAGCGCGTCCGATCGCCGGCGCATCGACGACGTGATCGCGTCGGTCGGCGCTGCTGCGCTCGCGGACGCGCCGCTCGGCCTGTTGTCCGGTGGTGAGCAGCAGCGACTGCGGGTCGCGCAGGCGCTCGTCTCCGACCCCAGTGTGCTGCTCGCCGACGAGCCATTGCTCTCCCTCGACCTCGCCTACCAGCAGGTGATCGTGCGCCTGCTCGACGAGCGGCGCCGCAGCGCCGGCACGCCGGTCGTCTTCGTCACGCACGACGTCAACCCGATCCTCGACGTCGTCGACCGCGTCCTCTATCTCGGGCCGGACGGCTGGGCGATCGGCTCCGTCGACGACGTGCTCAACACCGAGACCCTTTCCCGCCTCTACGGCATCGACGTCGACGTGCTCCGCGTCCGCGGGCGTGTCGTCGTCGTCGGCACACCGGACGCCGAGCACGTCCACCACGTCCACTGATGTTCACCACCCTGCTTGGCGAGCACTTCGTGCACACGGCGCTCCTCGCCGGCGCCGTCGTCGCGATCGTTTCCGGTGCAATCGGCGTCTTCGTCGTGATGCGCGGCCTGAGCTTTGCCGTGCACGCGATCTCCGAGCTCGGGTTCACCGGCGCGACCGGCGCGCTCGTGATCGGTCTCAATCCCGTAGCGGGGATGATCGGCGGCTCGCTCGCGATCGGCGCGACACTCGGCGTGCTCTCGCTGCGCGGCCGCGAACGCGATAGCGCGATCGGGGCGGTGCTCGCATTCGGTCTCGGGCTCGGCGTGCTCTTTCTCTCCCTCTACCAGGGCTACGCGACCGCCGCGACCAACATCCTGTTCGGCAGCATCGTCGGCGTCGACGACGCACAGCTCGGCGTCCTCGCGGCCGTGGCGGCGCTCGTGCTCATCGCGCTGGCCGTGCTCTACCGGCCCCTCTACTTCGCGGCGATCGACCCGGAGGTCGCAGCAGCGCGGCGCGTGCCCGTGCGGATGCTCTCGGTCGCGATCTTCCTGCTCGTCGCGCTGACCACCGCCGAAGCGATCCAGGTCGTTGGCGTGCTGCTTGTGCTGACCCTCGTGATCACGCCCGCGGCGGCTGCGCAACGGCTCACCGTGCGACCGGGCTTGACGCTGCTCTTGAGCATCGGGATCGCACTCGTCTCGACCGAGGGCGGCATCCTGCTCTCGCTCGCGAAGGCCTGGCCCACTAGCTTCTTCATCAGCTCGATCTCGTTCGCGTTCTACGTTGCCGCCCGCATCGCCTCGTATGCTCGGAGCCGTGGATGACGACGTTCGCGCGCGGCTGATCGTCTTCGCGCTCATCACGCTGTTTGCGATCCTCGTCGGCACGACGGTGCTCGGGATCGCGACCAACTGGCCGCGGCACCGCACGGTGCCGGGCGTCAGCTCGTACCAGCACCCGAAGACGATCGACGCCACCGTCACCGGCCTGGCCGCGGTTCGGTGCCAGGTGCCGGCGGCGCACAATTGCAGCAACGTGACGATCCGCCTCGACAGCGGTCGCAACAAGGGAACGAGCGCGACGATCCGCTTCGGCGACACCGGCAGCGACGCCAAGGTGTCGCTCGGCGACAAGCTGCTCGTCTACAAGAACCCACTACCGCCTGGCGCGCGACTCGCCGGCGTGAAGGTCCCGCCGTATTCGTTCTCGGACTTCCAGCGGCAGCAACCGATGCTTTGGCTGCTCGCGTTCTTCGCTGTCGTCGTGGTCGCGGCCGGCCGCTTCCACGGCCTGCGTGCCCTGGTCGGCCTCGCGGCAAGCCTCGCGACAGTGATCTTCTTCGTCGTCCCCGCGATCACCGACGGCAGGCCGCCGCTGCAGGTGGCCGCGTTCGGCGCGCTCGGCGTCATGCTCGCGACGATCCCGCTCGTGCACGGCGGTGGCGCGAAATCGCTCGCGGCCTGCCTCGGGACGGCATTTGCGCTGCTCCTCACGCTGGGACTGGCCGACCTCTTCACGTCACTCGCGCACCTGAGCGGCCTGACGACCGATGAGGCGGTCTACCTTCAGTCGACCTCGCACGTTTCGATCAAAGGGCTGCTGCTCGCCGGGATGGTGATCGGCTCCCTCGGCGTCCTCGGCGACACGACTGTCACACAGGCCTCGACGGTGATCGCGTTGCGCCGCGCCAACCCCACCCTTGGCTGGAAGGAGCTCGTGACGCATGCGACGAGTGTCGGTCGCGACCACATCGCCGCGACGGTGAACACGCTCGTGCTCGCCTACACGGGCGCCGCGTTGCCCGTGCTGATCATCTTCAGCCTTGGAGGCACCTCGTTCGGGAGCGCGCTGAACGGCGAGGTTGTCGCCGCCCCGGTGATCGCCACGCTCGTCGGCTCGATCGGCCTGATCGCGGCGGTACCGGTGACGACGGCGCTCGCCGCCCTGCTCGCGCTCCAGCTGCCCGAACGACGGCTCCGCGCGGAGCACGTGCACGTTCATTAGGTCCCTCTTAGTCAGGCGGCATTAAGGCGCGCACTGGTGTCCTGTGTCTGGGCGGTGCCGGGCCCGCATGCCTGCCGCGGTTCGTCGCCGCCCTCCCTCCGTTCTACCCACTGTGATGGCGAAGCGCGTGTTGCTCGCCATCACAGCGCTGCCCGCGAAGCTCCTGCCGTACCTCGCGCGCGCCTAGACCAGACATGAGTCAGGTCACTGTCGCCATACTCTCCTCAATGAGCTACGTCCCGGCAGAAGACCGCTACGGCGACATGCAGTACCGCCACACGGGCCGCTGGGGGCTGAAGCTCCCGGTGATCTCGCTCGGCCTCTGGCACAACTTCGGCGGCGACCGTCCGCTCGAATCGGGCCGCGCGATCCTGCGGCGCGCGTTCGACCGCGGAGTGACGCACCTCGATCTCGCGAACAACTACGGCCCGCCCTACGGCTCGGCCGAGGAGACGTTCGGCCGCATTCTCGAGAAGGATTTTCGCCCGTACCGCGACGAGCTCGTGATCTCGACGAAGGCCGGCTACGACATGTGGCCGGGGCCGTACGGCGAGTGGGGCTCCCGCAAGTACCTGCTCTCCTCGCTCGACCAGTCGCTCGGCCGCATGGGCCTCGAGTACGTCGACATCTTCTACTCACACCGCTTCGATCCCGAGACGCCCCTCGAGGAGACGATGGGCGCGCTGCACACCGCGGTGCAGCAGGGCAAGGCGCTGTACGTCGGCATCTCCTCCTATTCCGCCGAGAAGACGCGCGAGGCCGCCGCGATCCTGCGCGACCTCGGGACGCCGCTCCTCATCCACCAACCGTCGTACTCGCTGCTCAACCGCTGGATCGAGCCGGATTTGCTCGACGCGCTCGAGGAGGTGGGCGCCGGCTGCATCACGTTCTCGCCGCTTGCGCAGGGGATGCTGACCGACAAGTACCTGAACGGCATCCCCGAGGGCTCGCGCGCGACGCAGAACACGTCGCTGTCGCCCGACCTGCTGACCGACGAGGCACTGGAAAAGATCCGCGCGTTGAACGAGATCGCGAAGCGTCGCGGTCAGTCGCTCGCACAGCTCGCGCTCGCCTGGACGTTGCGCGACCCGCGCGTCACGTCGACGCTCATCGGTGCGTCGAGCGTCGGCCAACTCGAGGACTCACTCGGCGCGCTCGGCAGGCTCGACTTCTCCGCCGACGAGCTCGAGGAGATCGACCGCTACGCGACAGAGAGCGACATCAATCTCTGGCAGCGCTCCAGCGCCGAATAGAGGCTGAGGAGTTACTGGGCGGTGCCGGCGACGATGCGGTCGTAGGCGCGGCGGACCGGCGAATTCGGATCGGGAACCTGTGGGGCATCGCGGCGGTTCTGCTCGACGATGAACTTGTCGAGGGCGCGCACAGCCTGTCCGAAGGATCTCCCATCTCCCATGCCACAGTCGTCGGGGATCCGGGCCTCGGACGCGATCCCTGAGACGAGTGAGCGCAGTGGTACCGACTCCCCGAAAAGGGGGACGCAGCGCTCCGCAAGCCTTCTATGTTCAGAGCCTGCGCTTTTGAGAGTTCATAGCCTCGCGGCGAGGCAGCTTGTCCCGTCGAACTGAGGAGACTCGATCGCATGCTCGCCGCAGAAGACTTTTTCTCGTGGGACGCCCGAGAGAACAAGGCAATCGCACACCTGTGCGCCGCACTCGACGACGTGCTGAGGACCGGCAAGCCGGCTCACGTCGAATGCTTTCCGGAGTCGCTCACCAACCGCGAGTTCGTCGCGATCGCGGTCGACCTGTGCAAGCGCACCGGGATGAACGTCGCGGTGCTCGGGAACCAAACTGCGAACATGCTCACGCTCGTTCCGCTCTTGGCCGTCGTCCCGCGCCGCGCAGCACGCGGCAAGACGTTCGGCTCGCTCGCGGGGGCCGGAGCTTCGGGCGATATCTTCATCTGAGGTACGGATCGATTGGCGCCGGCCGCTCGGGCGTCGGCGATCGCTGCCTATTCTCTGTTGCGATGACCAAGGCTGCCCTCGACGGCATCGTTGTTGTCGACTTCTCACGCGTCCTCGCCGGGCCGCTCGTCGGGATGACACTCGGCGACCTGGGCGCGGACGTGATCAAGGTCGAGGCGCCCGGCGGTGACGACACGCGCCGGTGGCAGCCGCCGACTGATGCGCAGGGCCGCGCGTCGTACCACCACGTCGCGAATCGCAACAAGCGGTCGATCGTGCTCGACCTCAACGTCGAACCGGACCTCGAGCTCGCACGGCAGTTGTGCGAGCGCGCCGACGTCGTCGTCTCGAACTTCAAGCCGGGAACGCTCGAACGCTTCGGGCTGGACTACGAGCGCATCGCAGCCGCGAACCCGCAGGTCGTCTACTGCGAGATCAGCGGCTTCGGCGAGCGGGGTGGACGCGACCTGCCGGGCTACGACCCGCTCGTGCAGGCGGTCGGCGGCCTGATGAGCATCACCGGCCCGCCCGGTGTGCCCTCCAAGGCCGGTGTCGCGATCGTCGACGTCGTCACCGCGCTCTACGCGACGGTCGCGGTGCTCGCCGCGCTCTACGCGCGGCGCGACCTCGGCAAGGGGCAGCGCATCACGATCGACCTGCTGCACGCGAACCTCGCGATGCTGGCGAACCAGTCCACGGGCTGGCTCGCGAGCGGCCGCGTGCCGCAGGCGCTCGGGAACGTCCATCCGAGTATCGAGCCGTTCGCGACGTACCGGGCCGGGGACGGCGACCTGATGATCGGCGCGGGGAACGACGCGCAGTTCGCGCGCCTCGTCACTGCGCTCGGCGTTCCGGAGCTCGCGACCGATGCAGGCTTCAGCACGAACGAGCAGCGCGTCGCGAATCGTGACGAGCTGCGCGGCGCGCTCGAAGCGAGGCTCCAGACGCGCACGCGCGGGGAATGGCGCGACGTGCTGCTCGAGGCGGGCGTGCCCGCAGGCCCCGTGCAGACGATCGACGAAGCCTTCTCACTCGCCGAGGCGCTCGGGCTCGACGCGGTCGACGAGACGGACGGCGTGCGCACCGTCAGCTTCCCGGCTCACCTGTCGGAGACGCCGGCGAACGTTCGCCGGCGGCCGCCCGACCTGGACGAGCACGGTGACGAACTCAGGCGCGTTTGACGGTCACGGTGGCGCCGGCCCGTCGGAGCAGCGACGAGAACGGGCAACCCTCGTCGGCGCGCTCGATCGCGGCCGCGAGTGCTTCCTCCGACGTGCCTTCGACCTCCACGTGCACGGTGATCTCCGCGCCGACGATCTGGTGACCCTGGTCGGGAACCTCGTCCATCACGATTAGGCAGTGGATCTCCATCCGGGTGGGAGGCGTCTTGTCGCGTGCGAGCTCGCTGCCGAGCGACGTCGTGAAGCAGCCGGCGGTCGCGGCGGCAAGCAGCTCCTCCGGGCTCGTCTTGCCCTCCGGGTCGCCCAACCGCGACGCGAGGGTGTAGGGCAGCCCGCTGAAGGCGCCCGTGTCGCCGGTGATCGTTCCCGCGCCGCGGGAGACGCTGCCTTCCCACTCGACCTTCGCACTGCGTTCGATTCTCGGCACGCTCAATTCTCCTTGTCGGTCGGCAGCACGGCGAGCGTGCCGTCGGGGTAATAGGCCTCGGCTGGCGAGCCCGCCGGCCGGAAGACGCCGAGGAGCCGCAGCTCCGAGTCGCCGGTGTTCGCGAGGCAGTGCA
The DNA here is from genome assembly GCA_025964395.1 of Actinomycetes bacterium. Taxonomy (GTDB): domain Bacteria; phylum Actinomycetota; class Thermoleophilia; order Gaiellales; family Gaiellaceae; genus PALSA-600. Next base: position 37,762 of record JAOPYY010000058.1, read on the forward strand.
CCAGCTTCGCGGGAAGGTGGACGCACGACCCCGCGTGGAGCGGCGCCTGCTCGCCGTCGATCTCGAGGAAGCCCTCGCCTTCGAGGACGTAGATCACCTCGTCGTAGGTGTGGAAATGGTCCGGAGCGCGCCCGGGGGGCACCAGCCCGACGAACTGGGTGACCGATGCGCAGCCGACCTCGGGGGTCGCGCCGAGCAGGAACGCGCGGCCGGCGGTCGCCGTGCCGGACTCGACGTCGTTCAGGTCGAGAACGGCGTGCCCGGTCGATGGCTCCGGGTCGTGGATCAGGACCGAAACGGCACGCGCGTCGCCGTCGGCCGACCAGGGCGTGCCGCGCGAGACGAAGACCGAGACGCCCTCGCGCACCCCATGCGTCTCGCCGCCGACGGTCACCCGGGCCGCGCCCTCGAGCACGTAGACGACCTCGTCGGCTGCCGCCTCGTGGTGGTCTCCGGCCAGCGGGCCGACGCGTTGCGTGAACGGCTCGGTCTCGAAGAACGTCCCATCGGCGCGTGCATCCATGGCGTATTTCATCGCTACGTAACCTACGCGCATGAGCAACGTCGAGATCGTCAAGCGCTCCTACGAGGCGTTCGCCCGCGATGACCTGGAAGGCGTCATGGGCGACATGGACCCGGAAATCGTGTGGCACCAGGCCCAGGGACTGCCGCACGGCGGCACCTATCGCGGGCTCGATGAGGTGAAGCGGAACATCTTCGACCCTCTCGACGAGGAATGGTGGAACGAGTTCACCGCCGACCCGGACGAGTTCCTCGACGCGGGCCAGAACGTGGTCGTGATCGGCCGCTATCGGGGCACTGCGAAAGAAACCGGCAAACAACTGGACGTTCCGTTCGTCCATATCTGGACTCTGGAGGGCGACAAGGCAGTCCAGTTCCGCCAGTACCTCGATACCGCAGGGTGGGTGGGCGCTCTCCAGGGCTGAACGAGATTTGATCATTGACACTGGCCCCGGCAGTGGTGAGACTCGGCAATCCCCCGGAAGCGACAAGTGTTCCCATGCAAGGAGGAACCACATGAAGAAGGCGATCGGTCTCGCCCTCGCGGTACTCGCCACGTCCGTCGTGGCTGCGAGCGCGCAGGGTAGTAACAGGATCGCAGCGGTCTCGGCCGCAGGCGTGAACTGCAAGAGCACGATCACGCTCCCCCTCGTCACCCCGGTGACCGGCGGTGCCGGCTTCCTCGGCGCCGAGCAGGGCTCGTGGTCCAAGTACGCGGTCAAGACGCTCGCGAAGCCGCTCGGACTGAAGGTCAAGTTCGTGCTCGGCGACACACCGGTCGAGCAGGGCCCGGCTCCGGCACAGGCTCTGGCTCAGAAGTACGTTGCGGACAAGAGCGTCCTCGTGGTGCTCGGCCCGTCCACGTCCGGCGCCGTCGCGGCGTCGAGCTCGACGTACTACGCGGCGAAGATCGCGCACATCTCCCCGTCGGCTACCCGCACGTCGCTGACCCAGGGATCCTCGAAGGAAGCGACTCCGGCGTTCTTCCGGGTCGTCCCCGGTGACTACATCCAGGGCCCTTCGGACGCGAACTTCATGATCAAGACGCTGAAGGTCAAGAAGGTCGTCCTCCTCGACTTCCAGGAGCCGTATTCGACCGGCCTCTCGGACTCGGTCGAGGGAGTGCTGAAGAAGGCCGGCGTTTCGACGACCCGTCTCTCGGCGCCGAACACGACGACCGACTACTCGGCATACGTGACCAAGGTGCCGAGCGATGCCGACATCGTGTTCTTCCCGACGCAGAAGCCGGGCGACGCTCAGACGTTCGCCCAGCAGCTCGTCGAGCAGGGCAAGAAGGCGAAGGTGTTCGGCGGTGACGGCTCGAACGACCCGTCCGCGTTCAAGGCGGGCGGCTCGTACGTGTCGAACTTCGCCCCGGACATCACGGGCATCAAGGCCGACGCGGCGATCGTCGCCGGTTGGAAGAAGGAGAACCCCGGCAAGGCCGTGGGCTCCTTCGGCCCGCCGAGCTACGGCGCAACGCAGGTCGCGCTCAATGCGATCGCTCTCGCGTGCAAGGCCGGCCACGGCACGACGACCCGCCAGGCCGTGCTCAGCAGCATCAAGAAGGTGAAGATCAAGAACTGGATCCTCGGTGGGGATCTCCGTTGGTCGACCAAGTCCAACGACCCGCTGAACGCGAAGTTCTACATCTTCCAGATTCAGTCGAACGGCGCGTACAAGCTCGTCGGCTAACGACGAAGAGATCGACCTTCGAGGGCGGCTCGGCTGACCGAGCCGCCCTCGATCTCTATAAAAACCCCCTGTGGACACGTTCCTCCAGCTCACCGTCGATGCCCTGACGCTCGGCAGCGTCTACGCGCTGATCGCGCTCGGGTACACGCTCGTCTACGGCGTGCTGAAGCTGCTGAACTTTGCACACGGCGACGTCTTCATGGTCGGCTCGTTCATCGGGTTCGGCGTTCTGCAGTTGCTCGGCGGCACCTCGAAGCCCGTCGTGCCGGTTTGGCTGCTGCTCGTCCTGATGGTCCTCGCCGCGATGGTCGGCTGCGCGGTGCTCGGCGTCGTGATCGAGCGCTTCGCGTACAGGCCGCTCCGAGACGCGCCGCGCATCGCACCGCTGATCAGCGCTCTCGGGGTCTCGTTCTTCCTCGCGAACTCGATGCAGCTGCTCTTTGGCGCGACGCCACGCAACTACAACATCTTCGATCTCGCAAACGCCTCGCTCTACACCAAGGGCTTCAACGTCGGGAACGTCCACGTGGCGCTGCTTCGGATCATCACCGTGGTGGCGGCCTTCGTGTTGATGGTGCTGCTCTGGTTCCTCGTCAACCGGACGCGCACGGGCAAGGCGATGCGCGCGACGTCATACGACCGCGAGGCCGCGGCGATGATGGGGATCGACATCGACAAGGTGATCGTCTTCACGTTCGTGCTCGGCTCGGCCCTTGCGGGAGCGGGGGGCGTCCTCCAATCACTCAGGGTGCCGACGACGGTCGCGATCGGCTTCGTCGTCGGCCTCAAGGGCTTCACGGCGGCGGTGATCGGCGGCATCGGCTCGATCCCGGGCGCGATGGCGGGCGGGCTGATCCTCGGGTTCGCCGAGTCGTTCTCCCAGGGCTACATCTCGACCAAGTGGTCCGATCTGATCGTCTTCTCGATCCTCATCGCCTTCATGATCTTCCGGCCGCAGGGCCTCCTCGGCCGCGCCGACATCAGGAAGGTGTGAGCATGGGTTTGAAGGTACAGCCTTGATGGAGCGGAGGAGCGCGGTATGAGCGACTCGACGCCACACGGTTCGCACGTCCCCGCCGAAGGGCCGGCGGTCGGGCAGGACGAGTGGGTCGCGCGCCACGCCGAGCAGCGGTTCATGCCGGGCGGCCCGCTCGGGGCGCTCGAGGACCGCATCCGCCGCGTCCCGTGGTGGGCCTGGCTGATCCTGTTCCTCGCCGCGGCGTCGACGCTGCCGGTGTTCGAGCACAGCGGCTACGTGCGGTACGTCGCGTTCAGCACGGTGCTCTACATGCTGCTGGCGCTCGGCCTGAACGTCGTCGTCGGCTGGGGCGGGCTGCTCGATCTCGGGTACGTCGCGTTCTACGGGATCGGTGCGTACGCCTACGCGATGCTCGACTCCGACAAGTTCGGCATCCACCTTCCGACGATCGTGTCGGTGCCGCTGGTCGTCGCGATCGGGGCGATCGGCGGCTTCCTGCTCGGCCTACCGTCGAGGCGCTTGACCGGCGACTACCTCGCGATCGTGACGCTGTTCTTCCTGCAGTTGTTCCAGACGATCACGACGAACGGCGACGCGGCGTTCGGACACAACCTGACGGGCGGCCCCAACGGGATCCTCAACGTCGACCCGTTCCATCTCGGGAAGCACGACCTCGTCGTGCAGCACGAGGGCATCTTCGCCGTCTCGTACTTCTACGTCGCCCTCGCGGTCTTCGCCGTCGTCTTCGTCGCACTTCGGTTCGTCAACCAGTCGCGGACCGGGCGCGCTTGGCGATCGCAGCGCGAGGACCCGCTCGCGGCGGAGGCAATGGGCATGCCGGTCAACTGGCTGAAGCTGTTGAGCTTCTCGTTCGGTGCGGCCGTCGCCGCGCTCACCGGCACGCTGTTTGCCGCACAGTCGGCGAGCGTCTTCCCGCTCACCTTCTACTTCGTGCTCTTGATCATCGTCTACACGATGGTCATCCTCGGCGGCTCGGGCAGTCAGGCAGGCGTTGTCGCCGGCGCGGTGATCGTCAGCCCGCTGCTCGAGCTGCTGCGCGACCCGGGGAAGTCGCGCGTGATCTTCTTCCTCGCGCTCGTCGGCGGCCTGCTGCTGATGTCGCGCCGCTCGCGTGCGCTCGGGATCGTCGCGATCGTCACGCTCGCGTTCGGCTTCGCCGTGCACGAAATCCTGGGCGCGATCGACAAGTCATGGATTGCCGGCGAGCATCAGGGCGGCTTCGCAGGCGTTACCGATCACTGGGTCGTCGCGCCGGCGCACATGGCGCGCTGGATCGCGCCCACGTCGTACATCGGGCTGATCGCCGCCGTGCTGCTCGTGACGATGGTGCGCGGACGGCTGCGGCTCGCCCTGCTCGTGCCGACGGTCTACCTCACGGCGTTCGTGTGGGAGAACGTGATGCTCGCGAAGCCCGAGCCGGCTCGGTACATCGTGCTCGGCGTGATCCTGATCGCGCTGATGATCCTGCGTCCGAACGGCCTGCTCGGCGAGCGCAGGGTGGAGATCGTCTAATGGCCATCCTCGACATCAACGGCGTCTCGCTGTCGTTCGGCGGGCTGAAGGTCGTGGACGGGCTCGACCTGCACGTCAACGAAGGCGAGATCGTCTCGGTGATCGGCCCGAATGGCGCGGGCAAGACGACGCTCTTCAACCTGATCACCGGCATCTACCGGCCCGACGAGGGTGACATCACGCTCGACGACCAGAGCATCGTCGGCCTCCAGCCGCACGTGATCAGCCAGCGTGGTGTGTCGCGCACGTTCCAGACGCTGCGCCTCTTCTTGAACATGTCGGTCAAGGAGAACGTGATGGCCGCCGCGTACGGCCACACGCGCGCCGGCGTCTTTCGCTCGATGCTGCGCACGCCGGGCATGCGGCGTGAGGAGCGGGAGATCGAGCGGCTGGCGCAGGAGCGGCTCGCGTTCTTCGGCAAGCGGCTGATGGGCTACCGGTGGGACCAGCCCGCGTACTCGCTCTCCTACGCGAATCGGCGCCGTCTCGAGATCGCGCGTGCGACCGCGACGAACCCGCGCATCCTGCTGCTCGACGAGCCGGCGGCCGGCATGAACCCCTCCGAGACGCACGAGATCACGGAGCTGATCGGCGAGCTTCGGACCGAGGGCGGCTACACGATCCTCGTGATCGAGCACGACATGCACGTCGTCGAGGGGATCTCCGACCGGGTCGTCGCGCTCGACCACGGCGTCAAGATCGCCGAAGGCTCGTTCGACGCTGTCGCGACGAATGCGAAGGTCGTTGAGGCGTACCTCGGCCTGCAGACGGCGGCGACCAAATGACCAACGTAGGCTCGACGGAGTTGTCCGGAAAATCGCTGCTCGAGCTCGACCGTGTCGACACCTACTACGGGCAGATCCACATCCTGCAGGGGCTGTCGATCCGCATTGAGGCAGGCGAGCTCGTCTGCCTGCTCGGCGGCAACGCATCGGGCAAGTCGACGACGCTGAAGACGATCCTCGGGATCGTCCGGCCCCGCAACGGCGTCGTGCGCGTCGACGGCGAGGACGTGACGAAGCGTCCGACGAGCTACCGGATCGGCCGCGGGCTCGCGATCGTGCCGGAGAACCGGCGCCTGTTCGCGCCGATGACCGTGCTCGAGAACCTCGAAATGGGCGCATACCTGCGCGGCGGCGGCGCGAAGGAAGACTTCGAGCGCGTCTACGAGCTCTTCCCGCTGCTCTACGAGCGCCGCTCGCAGCTCGCGGGCACGTTGTCGGGCGGCGAGCAGCAGATGGTCGCGATGGGCCGCGCGCTCATGTCGCGCCCGAAGCTCCTGCTGATGGACGAGCCGTCCATGGGCCTCGCGCCGATCCTCGTCGAGAAGAACTTCGAGATCATCAAGCAGGTGCACGAGTCGGGGGTGGCGATGCTGATCGTCGAGCAGAACGCGAACGTCTCGCTGTCGATCGCAGACCGCGGGTATGTCCTCTCGACGGGGCGGCTCGTGCTAGAAGGGCCGGCGGCGATGTTGCGCGAGAATGAAGAGCTGCGGAAGGCGTACCTTGGCCGTTAGAGCCGACGTCGCTGCGTGCCGCGCGCGCTTCCCGATCTTCGAGCGGCTCGTCTACATCAACTCGTGCTCACAGGGCGCGCTCTCTGACTCGGTGCGCGCCGCCTACGACGAGTACCTCACCGGCTGGGACGAGCGCGGCGCGCCCTGGGACTACTGGGTCGAGCGCACGGAAGCCGCACGCGGCGCGTTCGCGCGGCTCGTGAATGGCGAGCCCGACGACGTGGCGGTGACGACGTCGCTCTCGGCAGGCGTGAGCCCGCTCGCCAGCGCGATCGACTTCGGCAAGCGGTCGAAGGTCGTGATCAGCGACTTCGAGTTCCCGACGATCGGCCAGATCTGGCACGCGCAGGAGCTGCGCGGTGCGCAGGTCGTGCACATCCCGGCCGACGGCTCAGAGATCAGAGTCGAGCGCTTCGAGGAGGCGATCGACGAGCAGACGGCGGTCGTCTCGATCGCGGCCGTGTGTTACCGCAACGGCTCGCGCCTTCCGGTCGAGGAGATCGCGCGCATCGCGCACGAGCGCGGCGCGCTCGTCGTGCTCGACGCCTACCAGGCGATCGGCACGTATCCGCTCGACGTGACCGAGCTCGGCGTCGACGTCGTCGCGGCGGGTGTCCTCAAGTACCTCCTCGGCTCGGCCGGGCTCGGGTTCATGTGGACGAGGCCGGGCCTCTCGGAGGAGCTGCTGCCCACGCAGACCGGCTGGTTCGCGGACAAGAACATCTTCGAGATGGACATCAGCGACTACTCGCCGTCCCCGACGGCGCGCCGCTTCCAGTCCGGAACGCCGCCGGTCCCCGCGATCTACGCCGGGATCGCCGGCATCGAGCTGATGGAGGAGATCGGGGTCGCCGACACCCGCGAGCACGTGACCGCGCTCAACGAGCGGCTGATCGCGGGCGTGGACGAGCTGAGCGGCACCCTCGTCACCCCGCGCGACCCCGAGAAGCGCGGCGCGCTCGTCTGCATCGCGTCAACGGACGCGCCTGGACTGGTCGCTGCGCTCGAGCAGGACGGGATCGTCACCTCGGAGCGCGACAGCAACCTCCGCGTCTCCGCGCACGCCTACAACACGGTCGAGGACATCGACGCCGTCCTCGCGGCGCTCAAGCGCCACCGAACGTATCTCCTCACCCCATGAACCTGGTTTGCTCGGGTGAACCTGGTTCGTTCTTTAACCAGGTTCGAGAGTTCCGCCCGACTGAAACGCTCCAACCTGGTTCAAAAGGCGAACCAGGTTGGGTTCTTGGTGCTGTTTTTGACGGTAGGCACTTGCATTCCGCCCCTCTGACATTTTATAAGATGCACTGAGATGCTTCTCCGTGAGGTCGGATATGCGCGGCCGGGATCGCTTGAAGAAGCGCTCGAGCTGCTGCGCTCCGATGACGGCGCCCGGGCGCTCGCGGGCGGTCAGACGCTGATCAACGTGATGAAGGCGCGCGCCGGGTCACCGGACGGGCTCGTCGATCTCAGCCGAATCGAGGAGCTGAAGGGGATCGAGCTCGGCGGCAACGGGATGCTCGAGATCGGCGCGATGGCGACCTACACGGAGATCATGGAGTCGGGCGAGGCACGTGCCCGGCCGATCCTCGGCGCGGTCTGCGCACAGATCGCCGACGTGCAGGTGCGTAACCGGGGCACGATCGGCGGCAACGTCTGCACGAACGACCCGACGAACCACCTGCCGCCGCTGCTCGCCGCGCTCGGCGCGCAGTTTGTGATCGCGGGCGCAGACGGCATGCGCACGGTCTCGGCGGACGAGTTCTTCCTCGGCGTGTACATGACCGCGGTGGGGACCGGCGAGCTGCTGACCACGATTCGCATCCCCGCCGGGCGCGCCGACGGCTTCTCGGCCGTCACGCTCGGCGCCGAGGGCACGTGCATCGTCAGCGCCGCTGCGTCTCTCAACGGCGGTCTCAAGATTGCGCTCGGTTGCGTCGACGCCGTCCCGGTCGTCCTGCATCCCGCCTCGGCGGATGCCGACGCCGTGCGCGCCGCCGTCGAGGGCGCGAACCTCGATCCACCTTCCGACGTGCACGCTTCGAGCGAGTACCGGGCGCACCTCGCCCAGGTCGTCGCGGTGCGCGCCGTCAACCAGGCCTCCGAAAACAGGAGCTGACACAGACGTGGAAGCCGGCACCTTCTCGAAAGAACGGACGGTTACCGTCACCGTCAACGGCACGACCTACGAGCGCGAGGTGGAAGCGCGCAAGCTGCTCATCCACTTCATCCGCGACGACCTCGACCTGACCGGCAGCCACATCGGCTGCGACACGGGCAACTGCGGCG
>JAOPYY010000135.1 GCA_025964395.1 Actinomycetes bacterium
TAGGTCGGAACGGTGGGACCGTCGGGGACATTTAAGAAGCTTGACGCAGGTGGGGGTCCCTGCGCCCGTTAGTCCGCGACTGGCTTGCTCGTGTTCTCAGGTTGCTTTCGGATCTGCCTCCGGCCCCGGCCACTGCCGGTAAGGCTCACCTGACCCGCCCGCGAACCGCGTTGCTGGCGTGACGCCTGCGGAGTAAATCGAGTGCTCGTCGCGGCCGACCCTGACGAGGACAATCGGGGCTCGTTCACGTCCCCAGGCGACAGCGGTCTCAGTGTCGTCCCAGCCAGGGCCTTCTTCGAGAATTGTCGCTGGCATTTGGCCGTCTTCCCAGTGCCCTCTATAGCGTGGGCGATCTTCTCGGAGGGGGTGAGAGATTGCGATGTGAACTATCCCTCGTCGTCGCGAACGAATTGCGCGTGCGCAACCCGCTCGTCCCGATGTCGATCCTGCGCGTCAAGGGGGTTGCGGTAGCCGACGCGACGCAGATGCTCGCGCTGGCCGGCTTCTTCTCGATGTTCTTCTTCCTCACGCTGTACATGCAGACGGTGCTGCACTACTCGCCGATCCAGACCGGCACGGCGTACCTGCCGCTGACCGCTGCGATCATCATCGCCGCGGGAATCTCGTCGCAGCTGTTCGCGCGTATCGGGACGAAACCGGTGATCGTCACCGGCAGCCTGGTCGGGGCCGGCGGCCTCTATTGGCTGTCACGCATCCCGCTGCACGGCTCGTACGTGTCCAACATCCTGCCAGGGCTCCTGGTCACGGCGTTCGGCGTCGGCGCCGTCTTCGTCGGCGCGACCACCGCGGCGAACGCCGGCGTCGGTGAAGACAAGGCCGGGCTCGCGGCCGGGCTCCTGAACACCGCCCAGCAGCTCGGTGCCGCGCTCGGCCTGGCAATCCTCTCCGCGCTCGCCACGGCGCGCACCCACTCGCTGCTACACACCGGCCACGTAAGCGTCGCCGATGCGTCGACCCACGGGTTCCAGCGCGCGCTGATGGCAGGCGCCTTCTTCGCGGTCGCCGCGGGCTTCATCGCACTGCTCGCACCGAACACGCGCCAGACGGCGCCTGCACCCTCGGCCGCTGCACTGCCGGATCCCGGCTAGGGGACTGGATCAGCCCGGTGATGTTTGCTGTCGGCGTCCTTCACCCCGCTCCGGGAGCGGTTCAGATCATCGACGGGACGCGCGTTCGTGACGTCGACCTGTTAGTTCGAAAGTCGAGTCCTGCGGGCCTTCGGGTTCGCGGGACTCGATCTCTTTGCGGAACCAGAAGGTGCGTTTGAGCCTAATGACGTGCGTCTTCTACGAGGAAGGCTGCGACCCCATGAGCGAATCCGCTCCAGAAGGCGACGGAGTTCTCGCGTCCGGCCGGCTCGATCACTGTTGAATCGACGTTCGCTTTAACCTCGTCAGCCGTTCCTGCCATAACGATGGGTCGCAGCTTGGCGCGATCGCCTTCGTATCGGGAGGCGTATGCGTGACCGACTATCAATCCTCGTTCTCGGGATGTCAGTTCGTCGCTCAACGTGACCATGCTTGCATCGGCTCGATTCAGGTCAGGCGCCTGGTTGGATTGGCGGTGCATGGCTTGCTCCTCTGGTCGGAATTGGTCGATGACTCTCTGTTCGCCTAGATCGCTCTGCGTCCGCCGTCAACGGCGACGGTGGTGCCGGTGATGTAGCTCGCTCGTCTCGCCGCCGCGCGCGGTGTCGCGGCCGTGAACGAGAACCTCGGCCCCTTCCCGGGCGAACTGGAGCGCGACCGCGCGACCGATGCCGGACGTCGCGCCCGTGACCAAGGCCCGCTGCCCTTCGAGGTTGTTCTGACCGATCGTTGCCATCGGGCTCCTTCGTTTTGTCGTCTCTACGAAGAGTTCCGAAGTACGGCGACGCTCACTCGATCCGGTGAGCGTCGCCGTAGACGGAGTGCGGTGGGAGCGGCCGTCTACCCGGCCACGCTCTTCGCCGCTTCGAGGATCACCTTCGCGACCGCGTCAGGCTGCGAGATCATCGAGAGATGCCCTGCCTTGACCTCGGTGATGTGGGCGTGCGCACGGTTCGCCATGAACAGTTGGATCGACGACGGAATCGCGTTGTCGATCGTGCCGACCAGATCCCAGCTCGGAATCGTCTTCCACGCCGGCGGTCCTGACGGCGCCGTCAAAGCACTAAACACCGCAGGCCCCTGTGTCGCCTCGAGGACTGCGCCCTCCTTCGCCGGCAGATCGTTGGCGAACCCTTTCAGGAAGACGCTCGGCTTCACATACAGCAGCGCATCGCCCGGGGCCGCTCCGGGGAACGGCACGAAGTTGAACACGGTGTTCGGCGGCCCCGCTCCCAGCACCGACCCGGGCTGGCTGGAGTCGAGTCCGAGTGCCGACTCGCCCTGATCCGGAATGAAGGCGTTGATGTAGACGAGCGCCTTCACGTTCGGGTTTCCGGTAGCCGCGTTCGAGATCACCATGCCGCCGTAGGAGTGGCCGACAAGGACGATCGGGCCGGGAATCGTCTGGAGGAGGTCCGCGATCGTCTCCGCGTCTCCGGTGAGACGTTGCAGCGGGTTCGGCGGTGCGACGACCGTGTAGTCGTCGTTCTGCAGACGCTTGATCACTCGTGACCAGCTGGCGTTGTTCGCCCAAGCGCCGTTCACGAGCACGACCGTCGGTTTGGCCTGCGTTGTCCTCGCCGTTGCCGCCGTGGAGCGGCCGGCCAGAGTCACAAGCACCAAAGCGGTGGCGCCGACCGCTGTGACGATGGCTGCAAGTTTCACCTTCGAAAGGTGGACGCCCATAGCGTTCGCCGTTGAAGCGGGTTTGTCTGGCTGGTTCATTTCGCTCTCCCTTCCTTCTCGATTTGAGTGCGACTGCTGTTTCATCGAGTCGGCGCCGGCACACCGACTGCGTTGGCGGCCGTCGCGATCAGGTCCGCGACCTCGTTCGGGCGCGAAACCATCGGGACATGGCTCGAGGGGATTTCGACGGTGGTCGCGCCCATGCGCGCGGCGAACTGTCGTTCGGCGTCGGGCGGGAGCGCTTCGTCGTTCTGGGCAACCAGATACCAGGAAGACAATGACTTCCAGGCCGGGGCTCCCATGACGTCGCCGAAGGCAGAGGCCGCGAGCGGCTGCTGTACGGCGTAGAGCACTTTTGCCTGGGTCGGGTCGACGTCGGCAGCGAAGTGATTGACGAAGTCGTCCTCTGAGAGCCAGGCGAAGCCGCGGGCGTCGGTGAACAGATGCGCGAGCGCCGGCGTCACGGGGCCCTGGGAGAGAAGCGCGCCAAGCGATTCGCCTTCGTCGAGCCCGAACGCGGCGACGTAGACGAGGCCGACGACATTCGGCGCCTCGGCGCCGAGGGCGGTCATGATCTGGCCGCCGTAGGAGTGTCCAACGAGAAGCGTTGGACCGTCCTGGAACTCGAGCACCTGGCGCAGCCGCGCGACGTCGTCGGCGAGCGAGTTCATCGGGAACTGGGGTGCTCTGACCTCGAAGCCGTCGGCTTGCAGGCGCTCGATGACGCCGCTCCAGCAGGACCCATCGGCCCATGCGCCATGAACGAGGACGATGTTCGGCCGACCGTTCATTTGGTGGCTCCCTTCTGATTTGGGTCGCTTGACCGTTGACCGAAAGCGTCGCGCGACTAGGGCGACGCTCGCATCGGGGTCGCCCTAGGGGCGTGGCCTGATAGCTCGTCATCAGGGCGCTCGGCAAATGCGCCAGGTGGGCACCACTGCACGGCAACGGTGGCTTGCAGCGCGCCGGGCATTAGAGCAGTGAGCTCGCTCCAACGGTGCTGGCTCGAGAACCGCTCGGTTCCTAACAGCACGCGCACCTTCGGCGCCCCGCGGTCGGCTCCGGTGGTGGCCCCGGTCATCGCAGCAACTCGGGTTTGCCTGTCAGCCGGGAAACCTCGCGCCGCGGCCCGCAGATCAGCGCTGCCGCGGTAGTTATCCGTCCGGCGAAGAGGAATGCGGTCTGGCGCAGCGATGACTCGAGGTCGAAGGGGTCTAGCGCGGAGATCGCGTCGCGTGGGACTACGACCTCGTACCAGCGCAGCGCGGCGCTCGCGGCCGTGTAGTGCACGCAGATATTCGCGACGGTGCCGCACACCACGAGCGTGTCGACGCCCCAGAGCCGCAGCAGGTGATCGAGGGGCGTGCCGTAGAACGCGTCGTAGCGGAGCTTGCGCAAGACGACGTCGCCTTGCGCCGGCGCGAGCTCGTCGACGATCTCCCAGCCCCAGCTGCCCTCGCGGGCGTGCTCGGGCCAGATCCGCCACTCAGGATCGCCGCCGCCGTGGGTGTCCTGGCTGTACACGACGCGCATCCCGTGTGCCCGGGCGAGCCCGAGCAACGACTTGATCGCGGGGATGGTCGCCTCGGCGTCGGGTACGAGCAGGCCGCCACCTTGGTGAACGAAGTCGTTCTGCATGTCGATGACGACGAGCGCGGTCCGGGAAGGGTCGACGCGAACCTCCGTGTGGACCTCGTACTCGGGGACTTCGATCAAGCGGTTCATGCCACGAGCGGCCCGGAAGAATCGTCGTCGCTCGTCGCCAGGTGCCCGACTCGCCGGGCCAGACCGGCGAAGACCTCGGCGGCGCGCTCGGGGATCCCGGCCAGCGCTCGTGACACGGAACAGTCCCTCACTCGGCGCTGCCGTTTCGTGCCGTCATGTCTGCCTCCGTCTGTGCTTGAAATGTGATGACAGCGTCCGCGGACTAGGGCGGTGTTCGCATCGGAGAAGCCCTAGTCCGGCGCGCCAGTCCCACACAGCGGAACAACCGCGCAGCGCCTATCGGGACAGAGCGCTCTCGGCCGCGCCTGAGAAGAGCTCGACGGCGCGCCAGCAGTACCAGGCGACGACCGTGCGATAGGGGCGGTACGAGTCGCCGAGCGGCTCGAGCTCGCGCGCGGTCGGCATCGGCACCTTCCACGCGAGGCCGTAGCCCTGGCGCACCCCGAAGTCCCCGACCGGCCAGACGTCGAGCCGCCGGAGCCGGAAGATGAGGAACATCTGGGCCGTCCACGGTCCGATCCCCCGAACGCTCGAGAGGCGAGCGATGACCTCTTCGTCGGATTGCCGCGACAGGCGGCGCGGCGACAGGATGACCGTTCCGTCCAGCACCTTGGTCGCGAGGTCGCGCAGCGAGCGAGCCTTGTTGGCCGACAGGCCGGCCGCGCGGAGTGTCTCGTCCGAGACCGCTAGCAGCGCCTCGGGCTGCACATCGTCGTGGAGCGCGGCGACCAGGCGACCGTGGATCGCTCGCGCGGCCGCGCCCGCGAGCTGCTGGTAGACGATCGCCTGGACGAGGCCGGCGAAGTGCGACCCCGTGCGCCGGATGACGCGAATCGGACCCGCCTCCTCGATCAAGCGGGCGAGCACCGGGTCGCGGGTGGCCAGGATGCCGGCCGCCTCGGCGTACGAGACTCGCTTGGGTTGGGCTTCGGGGACGGTGCTCATCGCGGAGACCCGATCGTCACCGGTCATGTCTACGATTTCAGCGCCTGCGCCGAGATCCAGGCCACGTCCGGGTTGATGCGGTCGGGATGGAGCGCAAGAACCTGGTCGTAGAGGTCTCGCGCCGTACTCGTTGTCTCGGCGATGCGGTCGAAGTCGCGGATGTACTGCCGGGTCTCCTCGATGATCTCGGGACCGTCGTGGCGACCGGCTCGCTGATGCCCGGCGATCACAGTCTGCGGGTGGAGAACCTCGATCGTGTCGAGTGCAGCGATCCACTCACGCCGTCCCTGCGGGTCGGACTCGGCGAGGTAGAGGTGAACGTCGTTGTAGGCGGCGTCACCTGCGACGACCAGGCCCACGTCCCGGACATGCAGGCAGGTTGTCTGGTTGGTGTCGGTGTGTCCGAGCTCGACGGCGACGAGCTTGTGGCCCTCGAGCTCGATCGTGTGATCGTCAAGGGGCTCCGCGAATACGAGGTCTCTCGGAAGCTTGCCATCGAAGCGTGGCTTCCAGAATGCCTCCAAGAGCTCTGGCGCGGACCCAGCCCGCATCTGCTCGATGACCGCGGGCAGCGCGAACGCTCGCGCGTTAGGAAAGCGATCGAGGACCGCGCCCAGCCCGAACCAGTGATCCCCGTGTCCGTGCGTGATGTACACCGCGGTCAGGTTCTTCCCGTGCGCAGCGACCCACTCGGCCAGGTCGTTGGCCTGGCCAACGGTCAGCAGCGCGTCGACAAGCACCGCGTCCCGCTCGCCCGAGATCAGCGTCGCCGAGATCGGCGACCAGGACCGCTCCTTCTCGCCTGGAGCCAGGTCGCCGCCGGGCATCGGCTCCAGTGGCGCTACATGCACGTCCCAGCTGAGTGACGCGGACTGGTCTGTCATCAGTACTCCTTGGTTGTCCTTGAAGATGGTGACAGTGTCGGCGGGCTAGGGCGGTGTTCGCATCAGGGTGGCCCTGGTCCCGCGCGTCCATTCGGACTCGCGCTCAGGAGACGCGCTCAACCCCCGGGAAGCACGCGCTCGAGCTGCTGGCGGCTGCTGATGCCGAGCTTGGTGAAGACCTTGTGCAGGTGGTACTCGACCGTCTTGCGGCTGACGAACAGCTGCGTGGCGATGTCCTGGTTCGACGCGCCATCACGCGCCATCCGCGCGATCCTCGCCTCGTGCGGGGTGAGCTCATCCCTCGTCTCGACGGTTCGTTTGCGCGCCGTCTCGCCCGTGGCCAGCAGCTCGCGTATGGCGCGCTGTGCAAACGCCTCGGCACCCATTTCAAGAAACGTCGCACGCGCGCTTCGCAGCTGCTCGCGCGCATCGACGCGGCGCCCGCGTCGGCGCAACCATTCCCCATACAGCAGCTGCGCGCGAGCCAACTCCAGGGCGACGCGACAGCGGCCCAGCCGGTCGATCGCCTCGCGGTAGAGGCCCTCGGCGATCGCACCGTCGCTCAACAGCGCGCGCGAGCGCGCCTCAATGCCGAGCGCCCACTCCGTCCCCGCGACCTGCGTTCGCTCGCAGAGTCGTTCGAGCGCGTCGGCCGCCAGTTCGGGCTTGCCACTTCGGGCGGCCGCCTCCACCAGTTCGGGCAACGACCAGACCGAGACGTGCAGCTCGTCCTGCGCGCACGCCCGCTGCGCGTTCTCGAGTGCCGCCGCGTACTGGCCCAAGCCGTTGTGGAGAACGGCGCGGGCGTGCTCGGCGAAGGTGAGCGCGCCACCCTGGCCGCGTGCGATCGCGTCACGCTCGAAGTTGTTGATCAGCGCCGTCGCCTGAGCCTCGTCACCCCGACACGCGACGAGCATCAGCTGCGGAATGCTGATCCGTCGGCTGCCGGTCGCATCGATGATCGAATCGGTCTCCTCGATCAACGCCGCCGCCTCGTCCAGCTTCCCTTCGAAGACGCGCATCTGGGCGACGTGCATGAGGGCGACCGGCAGCACGCCGAGCGCGCCGGCGTCGCGGGCAATCCGAAGGTGTCGGGTCGCGAGCAAGTGCCAGGTCTCGTCGTCGAACATGTCCGCCGCGACACGCGC
Source organism: Actinomycetes bacterium (assembly GCA_025964395.1). Classification (GTDB taxonomy): domain Bacteria; phylum Actinomycetota; class Thermoleophilia; order Gaiellales; family Gaiellaceae; genus PALSA-600. The sequence continues at coordinate 7,498 of JAOPYY010000135.1, forward strand.
GGCGAGCCACGGCCAGCGCAGGTCCTCCTCGTAGTGTCCGTCCTCGTCCACCAATGCGGTCAGCGCGCGCTTGAGAATCGGGACGGCTGCACTGCTGCCGTCCGTGTACCGGACGCCAAGACCATCGAGGAGCAGATCCGCGGCTTGCGGCGGCGATGGTCCAGCCGGCGCGATTCGCGCGGCAGTGGCGGCCTCGAACATGCCGCTGCCGAGCCGGCCGGCGACAGCCGCGGCGTAGAGAGCTTCCAGGTGCGTGTCGCGTGCGAGCCCCGGATCAAACGATTCGATCCGCCGGGCAGCGTCAAGGAGCAACCGTGCCGCCTCGCCGCTACGACTGAGTTGCAGCGCGATCCGGCCCCGGAGCCGCTGGACCATCGCGACCTCGAGCTCGTCCATCGGCGCGGACACTGCGCGCTCGAGCAGCATCAGCGCCGCTTGAGGCGACCCAGCGAGCTGCTTGGCCTGCGCTGCCGCCAGCGATCGGCGAGCGCGCCGGCCACGGTTGGGTGTGAGGGCTGCCGCGCGCTCGAGGAACGCCGCCGCCGCCGCCAGCCCGCCACGGCCCTGCGCCCGCTCGGCCGAGCGCTCCAACTCGGCAGCGAGATCTTCGTCAGTTCCGAGCGCAGCTTGCGCGCGGTGCCACACCCGGCGATCCGGATCAGCCTGCGCATCGGTGGCTTCGGCCAGCGCCCGGTGGACCGCCTGCCGGTCGGCGAGCGGCGCGGCGCGGTAGATCGCCGAGCGCACGAGGGGGTGATGGAACCTGACCTGCGCGGCGAGTTCGATCAAGCCGACCGCCTCGGCCGGCGCGGCCGCCTCGACGCCCAGCCCGATGAGCTCCGCTGCCCGCATCAACAGCGTCGGGTCACCCACTGGCTCCGCCGCGGCGAGCAGCAGAAGCCGCTGCGTGCAGTCGGGCATGGACATCACCCGTCCGAGGAAGCTCCGCTCGAGGCGAGTGGAGAGCGGCTGCTCCGAGCTCACGGCGAAGCCGCCCGCGAGCTCGGCCGCGGACAGCCCGCGCGGCAGCTCGAGCAACGCTAGTGGGTTGCCACGCGTCTCAGCGACGATCCGCTCGATCACCCGAGGCTCGACGCCGCCGGCGATCGCCACGCCCAACAGCGCGTGCGCGTCTTCGTCGTCCAGGCCGCCCACGGTGAGCTCCGGCAGCCCGGCGAACGCCTCGTCCTCGCTCGGCTCGCGCACCGCGAACACCAAGGCGACCGACTCTGCGTGGAGGCGCCGCGCGACGAACGCCAGTGTCTGGGCGGAGGCTCGATCGAGCCACTGCGCATCGTCGACGACGCAGACGAGCGGCGCTTGCTCGGCAGCCTCGGCCAGCAGCCCGAGCACGGCCAGGCCCACCGCGTACCGATCCGGTGCCGGCCCCGAGCGCAGACCGAAGGCCACCTCCACGGCGTCTCGCTGTGGATCGGGGAGCCGCTCGAGCGAGCCGAGCATCGACCCGAACAACTGCTGCAGCCCGGCGAATGGCAGCTCCATGTCGGCCTGCACGCCCGTCGCCCAGGCCACCATGCACCCCGAAGTCTGCTCGATCAGATACTCGAGCAACGCTGTCTTGCCGATCCCCGCCTCGCCGCGGACGACGAGCGCGCCGCTGCGTCCCGACCGGATGCCCGTCACCAGCCGGCCGAGTTGCTCCTGCTCGCGCCGCCGACCACGGAGACGCGCCCGCGGCCGGCCCGCGGGCACCACCCAAACCTCGCGATCCGAAACGTCCAGCTGAGCGGCGCCATCACGGGCCAGTTGCAGCGCGACCGCGCGACCGACCCCTGCCGTTCCGCCGGTCACCAGCGCCAGCTGCCCTTCGAGATTCCTTTGACTGGCCGCCGACATTGCCGCTCCCTTCGCGGGGCGCCCCTGCTGACGATGACGTCGTCGTCGGCGACGGCATCCTAGCAGAATCGATGACGGTCGTCATCGGACGCAGTTATGATGGCGCTGTGCAGGCGAAGAGCGAAGAGGCTGGGGTGACGACAGATCGGCGGCGATCACCGGCTCGCGCGCGCATGGTGGAAAGCGCCGCGATGCTCATCCGCGAGCGCGGCATCCACGGGGTCGGACTCCGCGAGGTCGTCGCTCACTCCGGCGGCCCTCGAGGCTCGCTCGGGCGCTACTTCCCCGGCGGCAAGACTCAACTCATGACCGAGGCGATCGATCTCGCTCTCGCCGACGTCTTCGTCGAGCTCGAGCGGACGCTCAGCGAAGCGGAGAGCTTCCCAGATGCCATCGCCGAGATCGTGGCACCGTGGCGGTACCTGCTCGTCGAGCACGATTTCGCCCTCGGCTGTCCGCTGGCTGCGACCGTCGTCGACGCAATCACCGCCAACCCCGACCTCCGCGTCCACGTCAGCGAACTGCTTGCCCGTTATCAAGCCGCAGTCGCCGGCGTCTACGTCAAGTTCGGAGACCCGCCCGCGCAAGCGGCGGAGGAGTCGACCGTACTGTTTGCGGCGCTTGAGGGCGCCCTCATCCTCGCCCGCGCCCGCCGCGATACCGAGCCGCTGGACATAGTCGAGCGCCACTTCGCGGCTCGAGCTCCAAACCAGGCGTAACGAGTCCGGCCATCAGGAGATCTGCAGACCTCCGGGTTTGCTCGGCCGGCGCGCTCAGTTAACGCGGCCGTTCCGGCTACGCGCTCACCGCGGCGAAGCCTAGAGCGGCCCCGATGCGAGCCCCGTCCTAGCGAGACAAGGGTTCAACGCATCGACCTCCGCGGAAAGGAAATCCCGTTGCACCCGGAGCAGATCGACTCCACGGGATTCTAAGGCCAGAGGAGACTCGAGATGACGCAAACGCAGGCAAGCGGCGGAGCCTCGGGGGGCCGTCTCGGGCGGGCGACGCTGCCGCACACGGCTGCGTTCTGGCTGGCGGCGGTTGTCTTCTTCCTCGTGTTCGCGGTTTCCGCTGCTCCGTCGCCGCTTTACGGCGTGTACCAGGCCGAATGGAAGTTCTCGGCGATCACGCTGACAGCAGTCTTCGCCATCTACGCCTTCTTTCTCCTCGTTGGCCTTCTGTTCTTCGGATCGTTGTCAGACCACTTGGGGCGCCGCCGCGTAATTAGCGTTGCCCTCTTCGGGAATGCGGTTGTTTGTGTCCTGTTCCTGACCGCCCATGGGGTCGGGCAGCTGTTCGTGGCGCGGGCCTTGCAGGGGGTCGCCGTCGGCGTGGCAACAAGCGCTCTCGGTGCGGCGCTGATCGACCTGCAACCGGAGGGAAGCGGTCTCGCTCCGGTTCTCTCGACCGCCGCTCCACTTTGGGGTGTGGGAGTTGGCGGTCTCGGTGCGAGCGCGTTAGTGCAATACGGGCCGTCGCCTACTCACCTGGTCTGGTGGTTGCTGCTCGGCGCATGCTTCGTCGGTGGTCTCGGGGTTCTGACGATCCCTGAGACGTCGGTCGCGCGTCCAGGCCTCTTGGCATCGCTCCGTCCGAGCGTTGGCATCCCGTCCCAGGCTCGCAGCACTTTCGCGACGACTGCGCCGATTCTCGTCGCGCCGTGGGCCCTGAACGGGTTCTACCTCTCACTCGGGCCGTCCCTCGCCGGAGAGGTGCTCCGTTCACGGAACCTGCTCTGGGGCGGTCTCGTGATCTTCGTACTCTCTGGGTTCGCGGGCACCGCCTCAATCGTGTTTCGTGCAAGGTCGGCGCGGACTGCGATGATGACCGGCTGCAGTGCGCTGGTCGCCGGCGCCGCAATAACGTTTGGCGCAGTCGCAGCGAGATCAGCTGTCGCTTTCCTTGTCGGTACCGGCGTAGCGGGAATTGGCGCTGGGCTCGCGTTCCTCGGTTCCTTCCGCGTCCTTAGCGCCCTTGCGAGTCCCGGTCAGCGGGCCAGTCTGATTTCGGTGATTTTCATCGCGTCGTACGCGGCCTTCAGCATTCCGGTTGTCATCGCAGGCGTTGCGACGTCCCGCTTTGGCCTTCATCGAACGGCTTTGGTGTATTCCGCGGTGATCGCGGCGCTCGTCGGGCTGGCGTTACTCAGTCTATTGCTGCGAGGACGCGCCCCCACACCGAACGTTGACCTTGCCCGAGATCCGGTCGGTGCCGCACACCGATACCAGCGACCCGACGAATCCCGACGTCGGCTGCGGCCTCCAGCAGCTCACCAGACAGTAGGAACGGAGAATCAGATGAATGACGCGAGCGGTCTTCAGAGGATCGTGGTTGGCATCGACGGCTCGATGTCGTCGATGAACGCCCTCCGCTGGGCCGTGCAGCAAGCTCAACTGACAGGCTCGGTCGTCCAAACAGTGATGGCTTGGCAGTACCCGCCGGCTGGAATGGTTTCCCCGGTCCCCGCGGATCTCGACGTCAAAGCCGAGTCTCGCCAGGCTCTTGATGCCGCCATCGGCAGAGTTATCTCAGGCGCATCACCAATCGAAGTAAACGGAGTTGTCGAAGAGGGAGAGCCCGGCCCTACGCTCGTCCGTGCGTCGAAGGATGCGTCGCTTCTTGTCGTGGGAAGCCGAGGCCATGGCGAACTCGTCGGCATGCTGATCGGCTCGGTCAGCCAGTACTGCGTCACCCATGCGCACTGCCCTGTCGTCGTGCTCCGCGGCCCGGTGGCCTGAGACGATGAAGGCCCGCAGATGCTGGAAGTCGCCGTGCGCGAGGGCGGCCTGAAGTTGGACCCGAAGTAGAGCGACGGACAGCTGACGCGGTGATGAGGCGACGACGGCAGAGCACTCGAAGCCCGTCGACGGACACAGAGCACGAGAGCGTCGCCAGGCGCCGCCTGGTTTGACGCTGTCCCGCTACGGAACGATTTAGCGTTCGCGTTCTTCACCACGGAGGCTCATCATGGAAGCTGGCTCGGCATCGGCAGGAACTGCGGTTCTCGTTCACGGCGGGTTCGTGGACGGCTCCGGCTGGGAGGGCGTCTACGACCACCTGAAGGACGACGGTTACACCGTCGCCATCGTTCAGAATCCGACGCTCTCGCTCGAGGGTGATGTCGCCGCGACCAATCGCGTCATCGATGCGCAGAACGAACCGGTCATCCTTGTCGGCCATTCCTATGGCGGGGCGGTGATCACTGAGGCGGGTAGGAATCCGAACGTCGTGGCGCTGGTCTACATCGCCGCCTTCGCGCCGGACGAGGGCGAGTCGGTCAACACCCTCATCGCGAATCCGCCGCCCGGCGCATCCGTGCCGCCGATCTTGCCGGCGCAGGACGGCTTTCTGTTCCTCGACCGGGAGAAGTTCCATCACTCATTCGCGGGTGACGTGAGCGACGCCCAGGCCGCGTTCATGGCCGACTCGCAAGTCCCATGGGGCGTTGACGCCCTGGCCGGCACGATCGGCGAGCCCGCGTGGCGGAGCAAGCCAAGCTGGTACCTCGTCGCGACTGACGACCGGATGATCCCCCCACCGGCGCAGCGCGAAATGTCTGCGCGGGCGGGTTCGACCGTTGTCGAGGTCGCGGGCAGCCACGCGATTTATGTCTCCCAGCCTGCAGCCGTGGCCGAGCTCATCGAGCAGGCCGCCTCCGAAGTCAGCGCAATCGCGCACTAGACGGTTGATCGGCAATTGCCGGCAGGCCCGGATCCGGAGCGTGCTCCGGATGGAATAGGTGCGCGAGCTGCGCCACGCCGTCCGCCAGCCGTGGCGCGGGCCTCGAGTAGTAGCTGTCGGCGTCGACCGCGATCGCGGGGCACGGGAACGCGATTCCTTCGGCGCGCGCGGCAGCTGCGTCGGCGTCGAACCCGCAGGGCGCGACGATGATCAGGTCCGGCGCGGCAGCCATAACGGCGTCCCACGTCGTCGGGCGGGAGGGCTGACCGCCCTGCCCCAGCACGTCGATGCCGCCGGCGAGCTCGATCATTTCCGGTAGCCAGTGACCTGCGGAGAACGGCGGGTCAATCCATTCCGCAAAGAAGACACGCACCGGCGGCAGTCCGCGTACTGCTTCGGCGGCTGCGTCGATCGTCGCCCACATCTCGGTGACGATCTGCTCTCCGCGGTCGATTCGGTCGACGGCGCGCGCGAGGACGCGGACCGAGTCGGCGACGTCGTTCAGCGTGCGTGGGTCGAGCGAGAGCATCTTCGTCCCGGCCGGGCAGGCGCTGGCAAGTTCCCCGCTCGAGACGGCGCAGACCGCACAGAGATCCTGCGTGACGATGAGATCCGGCTCGAGGGCTTCGATCAGTTCCGGGTCGACGCTGTAGAGCGACGCGCCTGCGGCAAGCGAATCGCGCACGGCCTGGTCGATCTCGAGGCTCGAGAGCGTTGACGGATCGATCTTCGCGGCCGTCACGATCGGCTTCCCAACGACCTCGGGCGGCCACCGGCACTCGTCCGAGACGCCGACGAGCGAGTCGATCAAGCCCAGCTGGGCGATCATCTCCGTCGCACTCGGTAGCAGCGAGCAGATGCGCATCGCCACGGACTGTACGGCCCGTTAGGCGGAGGTCGCGCGCAGCACCGAGTCGATCAGCCCGGGGAACTGCTCGTCGAGTTCGTTGCGGCGGAGCTGGAAGAACTTGCGGGTGCCCTCGCCGCGCTCGGCGATCACGCCGGCGTTCAACAGCGCCTTGAAGTGGTGGCTCGCGGTCGACTTCGATACGGGGACGACGACCGCGCTGCAGCCGAGCTCGCCGCCGTTGCAGCCCGCGAGCTGACGGACGATCTCGAGCCGGACCGGGTCGGAGAGCGCCTGGATGACCTGGAGCCCGTCGGGCTTGGTGTCAGTGGTTGCTTGTTTGACAGTCATCGAACATTCTTGTACGGTGCTGATCGAACAATAGCGAACGGCTTGGCGGCCGCCAACTGCTCGTGTCCGACTGAACTTCGCCAAAGGAGCCGTTCTCGTGTCCAACGCATCTCCACCGGGCGCAATCGCGCCAGGCCTGTCTCGGCGTGGCTGGGCCACGCTGCTCGTTCTCTCCGCAGTCGTCTTCCTCGACGCGCTCGACGTGTCGATGGTCGGCGTCGCCCTCCCGTCGATCCGAACGAACCTGCACATGTCGACGAGCTCGCTCCAGTGGGTGGTCTCGGCATACGTGCTCGGCTACGGCGGCTTCCTCCTGCTCGGCGGACGCGCCGCTGACCTGCTCGGGCGCCGGCGCGTCCTGCTGATCGCACTCGCTGTTTTCGTCGTCGCGTCGGCGCTCGGCGGGCTGACGAATGACGGCACGCTGCTGATCGCGACACGCTTCATCAAGGGAGTGAGCGCCGCCTTCACCGCGCCTGCCGCGTTCTCGATCATCACGACAACGTTCGAGGAGGGACCTGCACGCAACAAGGCGTTGAGCGTTTACACCGCAACGGCGGCAAGCGGCTTCTCGCTCGGGCTCGTCGCCGGCGGTCTGCTGACCGAGATCGGCTGGCGGTGGGCGTTGCTCGTTCCGGCGCCCATCGCACTGGCGGCGCTGATCGCTGCGTTCCGCCTTGTTCCCATGGGTAACGCACCGGTTGGGGTTCGTGCGCGCGTCGACGTCCTCGGTGCGGTGCTGCTGACGTCGGGAATGCTGCTCCTCGTCTACACGCTTGTCGAGACGGCGAGCGCCGGCTGGGGATCGCTGCGCACCCTCGGGTCGTTCGCTGCCGTCGCGGCGCTCCTCGCGGCCTTCGTCCGCCAGGAGCAGCGGGCGCCCGCGCCGCTCATTCGCCTCGGCATCCTCCGCTCGTCGACACTCGTCCGCGCGAACGTCGCCGCGATCGTCCTCGCCGGCTGGATCGGGTTCCAGTTCGTGGCCACGCTCTACATGCAGCAGCTGCGCGGCTGGTCCTCCCTCGAGACGGGACTCGCGATCTTCCCGACCGGCCTGCTCGTCGTGTTTCTATCGCCGCGGGTCGCCTTGCTGATTGGGCGTGTCTCGGTGCCGAAGCTCGCTGCGGCGGGTCTGGGCTCACTCGCGATCGGCTACGCGCTCTTCCTGCCGATCGGGCTCGACTCGAGCTACGCCTGGGCGATGCTGCCGACGTTCCTCTTTGGCGGGCTCGGGTTCGCGCTCGCGTTCGGCCCGATCAACGTCGCGGCGACCGCGGGTGTCGCGCCCGAGGAGCAAGGCCTGGCGGGGGGTCTCCTGAACACGTCCTTCCAGTTCGGCGCAGCGCTCGTGCTCGCCGTGGTGACCGCGGTCGCGAACGCCGCCACCGGTAGCGGCGGCACGCCGCAGGCCACGCTGGACGGGTTCCATGCAGCGCTCTTCGTCCCGCTCGCCGCTGCGGCAGTTGGCTCGTCGGCGCTGCTCCTGCAGCGCAGGCGGGCGGCGGAGTTCGTCGAGTTGCCGGTGGTCGAGGAAGTGATGGAAGAGGCCGCGTGACCGAAGCGGAGAGGCCCCGGAGACGGGGCCTCTCGCGGTTCACGCCTAAGCCTCTACGCCGGGTAGCAGTGCGACGGGATCCGCGCGTTGACCAGATAGTCCGTGAGGAGGCGCGCATAGCGTCGGCTCACACCGAGCCTCGAGGCGGTGGTCAGGAACGTCTGGCCCGCTGCGCAGTCGGCGAGGTGCTCGTCGTCGATGCCCCGCGCATGGGCGATCTCGTGTGCGAACAGAAAGATCGACGACGCAAAGTCGTACTGATAGTGAATGCTCGAGGGACGGGCGCCGCTGCTCATCAGCTCCAGCCGCTCGCACTCCACGCGACGCAGATAGATGCTGCGGTTGGTGCCGTCGTAGATCCCCATCGCGCCTCCGAGGGAGGCCGGGAACGACGCTGCCCAGCTCGCATCGTCGACGCATGAGACGGGAACGCCGGCGACGGAGCTGAGTGTCGCGTTCGCCGGCGCGACTGCGAGCGCAAGCGTCGAAAGCAGGGCCGCGGTGAACACGGTCTCAAGCTGGCAGCGGCGGCGCCGCTCTCCCCTGGACGATCGGAGGGGAGCGCCCTCGCCTCCGGGCCGGACCTTCGGCTCGTGCGTCTGGACTGACCCATCAGTCGAAAGTCCTGTTTGCAAGAGCGAAGCGTGAGGCATAGGGGCGGCTAGAAGCGCGCCCCGCCCCTCATGGGGCGCGCGTGACCTCAGGGAGATCACCCACATGACGAACGTCCCACGGCTCCGTCGGGAGCTTGTGATCGGCGCGCTGTTCCTGTTCGCCGGGATCGCAGCGACGCTTGCCATCGCGGCCGGCGGCCAGAGCCCGTTCCGGGCGCAGACGAAGGTCCTCGCCGTCAGCTGCCATGCCGGCTTCGTCGCGGAGAGCGACTCCGCCGGACACTGTGTCCGCGCCGGCAGCGTCGAAGGCCCGATCGAGAGCTTCACCCTGGCGGAGCAACGCGCGACGAAGCAGACCGCGCCCTTCCAGACCGTGCACCCCGGCGCGTTCGCAGCGGCAATGGCCGCGCGCGCGAAGAAGGCGAAGTCCGGCGGCTCCTGGTCGGCGATCGGCAACTCGCCGCTCTACGCCAACTCGCCTGACTACGCGGGCAGCGATCCGGTGAACTCGGGCCCGAGCCGTCTCGGCTGGGTCGGCCTCTCCGGCCGGATCACGGCGTTCGCGTCCGATCCCGCCAACGCGAATCGGATCTTCGCGGCGCCCGCCACGGGCGGCGTCTGGGAGTCGACGGCCGGTGGGACCGGCTGGCGCGACATCGGCTCCAAGATCCCGTCGCAGGCGATGGGTGGCCTCGCGTTCTCCTCGAGCAATGGCGGCACGATCATCGCCGGCACCGGTGACAACGCGGTCGGCGGCATCTTCACGCCGAGCGGCCTCGGGGTCTACACGAGCCGCAACGACGGTGGCTCGTGGGTCAAGTCCGTCGGCGTGCCCGACGGCCTGACGACGTACAAGATCGCCGTCGACCCGACGAATGCCGACGTCAGCTACGTCGCGACGAGCAAGGGCCTGTTCCGCTCGACCGACGACGGCGCGAACTACGTGAATGTTGCGCTGCCGACAGGCGCGTGCGCCGGCGACACGAGCGACAACGCGCAGTGCACGTTCGCGAACACCGTCAGCGACGTCGCCGTGCAGGCCGGCTCCGGCGCCGTAATCGCCGTCGTCGGCTGGGCCTACGGCCAGGCCAAGACGAAGGCCGGCATCGTCATGTCACCGCAGAACGGCATCTACACCTCGACGACCGGTGCTCCGGGCTCGTTCACGTTCGTGAACCCGGGCAGCTCCGCGCCGACGACGAACGGTTTCGCGCCGACACCGGTCGTTGGCCGCACGACGCTCGCGATTGCGAACGGCAACGGCCAGAACCACGACGTCGTCTACGCGCTGGTGCAGGACGCGACGAAGATCGCGAACTGTCTCGATCCGTCCCTCGACGTGCCCGTCTGCACCGGCACCGGCAACGAGGTGCTCGCGCAGGCGACGTACCTCGACGGGATGTACGAGTCGAGCGACTTCGGCCAGACGTGGACGAAGGTGATGACGCACGAGCAGCTGCGCGTGCCGGGCAACAACAGTGCGCTGCAGCTCGGGATCCTCGGCTACGGCCCCGGAATCCAGTCCTGGTACAACAACTGGATCGCTGTCGATCCGACGGCGACCGACCCGCTGACGAAGTTCCCGACCCGGATCGTCTTTGGCCTCGAGGAGATCTGGGAGAACGCGCTGCCGACGCCGGTGACGGCGCCCACGCAGTGGAAGGTGATCGGCCGCTACTGGAACGCGTGCCTGCTCGTCGTCTCCGGGACGAACTGCTCCGGTGGCAACCCGCAGCCGGGCACGACAACGCATCCCGACCAGCACGCCGGCCTCTTCGTGCCGGACGGCGTCGGTGGCGTCACCCTGTACGCCGGTAACGACGGCGGTGCGTACAAGCAGCACCTCCAGGCCGGGCAGGACTTCTCGAACGACAAGTGGGGCGACGGGCTGAACACCGGCCTGAACACGCTGCAGCCGTACGACGCTCAGATGGCGAAGGACGGCACCGTCGTCGCGGGCCTTCAGGACAACGGTGAGATGAAGATCTCGCCGAATGGCCGCGAGGACATGGTGTTCGGCGGCGACGGGTTCTACACCGGCATCGATCCGAACAACTCGCAGCGGATCGTCGAGGAGTACGCGAACGGCGCGGTCTCCGGAACGGTCGACGGCGGGAAGAACTGGCAGAGCTTCAACCCGGGTCTCACGAGCCCGCAGTTCGCGACGCCGCTCACGCTCGACCCGAAGAACGCAGACCACCTGCAGGTTGCCGGGCGCGAGGTGGTGCAGACGCCGTGGCCGTACTCCGTGCACTGCTACCCGGACCCGACGATCCCGTACGCGGTATGTCAGGCATTCGACAACTGGACGACGGTGTTCGACCTCGGCACCGAGCCCGTGTTGAACAAGAACCGCTCGTCGACCGCAGCGGACCTCTACGGCGACTACGGGTATGCCGGGTACTGCGGCCCGTGCTCGGTGCGGTCGACCGCGATGTTCCGGAGCGGGCTCGCCACCAACGTCGGCGGCTCCGCACCCGCGAAGTTCCTGACGAGCGACGGCTGGCACCTCGCCGCTGCGAAGGGGCTGCCGCAGCGGTTCATCACGTCGATCTGGATCGACCGCAACGACCCGACGGGCAAGACGGTCTACGTCACGCTCGGCGGCTACTCGTCGCACTGGATCCCGCCGGGAGCGACCGGCGAGGAGACGCTGGGTGTCGGCACGGGCCACGTGTTCGTGTCGAAGGACGCCGGTGAGACCTTCACCGACGTCTCCGGTGACCTGCCCGATGCCCCGGCCGACGCGGTAATCCCGGTCGCCGGCAAGCTCGTCGCGGGCACAGACGTCGGAGCGTTCGTCTCCGGCGACGGCGGCAAGACATGGTCGATCCTCGGCGACCTGCCGGCCATGCCGGTCGTCAACTTCGAGCTCGACCCCTCGAACGCAAAGCGCGTCGTCGCGGCCACTTATGGTCGCGGCGTCTGGGCCTACACCTTCACCTAGGCCAAGCCTCCCTGAGGGGTGTGGGTGGGCGGCCGGCGCAAGCCGGCCGCCCACTCGCTATTGGAGGAGAGGCATCCCGCGTTCGGGGGAGGAGCTACAACCCGGAACACCGGCGCGATGCGTCGATAGGGGAGTAGATGCTCGACTCCCTGCTGCTCTCCGACGCTGTCTCGAACCGCATCCCTGTGCTGCTCGTCGCGGACGATGACGAGGACATCCTCACCCTCGTGCAGCTGCGCCTTTCGCGCTCCGGCTTCGAGGTGATCGTCGCCCGTGACGGTGAAGAGGCCCTGCGGATGACACAGGACCGGCATCCCGATCTCGCGGTTCTCGACTGGATGATGCCGAAGGCCTCAGGGCTCGAGGTGCTCCGCGCGATCCGCGCGAACCCCGAGACAGCAGACATTCCCGTTGTCCTGCTGACGGCGCGCGCGAGCGAAGCCGACGTGCAGGAAGGCCTCGACGCCGGCGCAGTCGATTACATCGCGAAGCCGTTCAGCCCGCAGGAGCTGGCGACGCGCGTCCAGAAGATTCTCAACGCATGACCTCGGCCGGCACCCGCGGCCGGGCGGCAGGCGCAGCAGTGGCGCGGCAGATCGCCGAACGGTTCGAGCTGCCGTTCGTCGACTTGCGTGCCGTCGGCGTCGTCCGCACCGCGGCAGACGCGATCGAAGCACGGACACTCGTCCGCGCCAGCGCCGTGCCGTACGCGTTCGACGGCGAGCGTCTGCTCGTCGCGATTTCCGATCCGGCTGACGTCCAGTCCGTCGACGAGTTGCGCATCGCAACGCGGCGCGAGCTCGTCTTCGCGGTCGCCGCACGCGAAGACATCGAGCTCGAGCTTCGCAACCTCGAGCGTCAGATCGAGGCGACTCGGCGCCACGCGGTCGACGAGGACGAAAGCTTTTCGTACGAAGAGGAGGTCGAGACCAAGGAGGACGAGGACTCCGGCCCGCTCGTCAAGCTCGTCAACTCGATCATCTTCCAGGCGGTCGAAGAGGGCGCAAGCGACGTGCACTTCCTGCCGCAGCCGGACGGGCTCTTCGTTCGTTTGCGCGTGGACGGTGTGCTCCGCGAGCTTGAGCGCATCCCGCGGCAGCGGGCGCTCGCCGTCGTCTCACGCATCAAGGTGCTCGCGAAGCTCGACATCGCAGAGCACCGCAGGCCGCAGGACGGTCGGATCTCCCTGCGTTCGAGGGACCGCCGTCAGGTCGACATCCGCGTCTCGATCCTGCCGGCAGTCGAAGGTGAAGGGGCGATCCTGCGCCTGCTCGACAAGTCGCAGCAGCCGCCGACTCTGACCGAGATCGGTCTCTCGTTCTCGATGCAGATGGCGCTCGAGCAAGTGCTCACGCGCCCGACGGGTGCCCTGCTCGTCACGGGCCCGACCGGCTCGGGAAAATCGACGACGCTGTACGCCGCGCTCGCCGACCTCGCACGCCCGGAGATCAACGTCGTCACGATCGAGGACCCGGTCGAGTACCGCGTGCCCGGCATCTACCAGCTTCAGGTCAACGACAAGATCGACTTCGATTTCGCGAAGGCGCTTCGCTCGGTCCTGCGCAGCGATCCGGACGTCGTGATGGTCGGTGAGATCCGGGACCGCGAGACCGCAGAGATCTCGATGCGCGCGGCGCTCACCGGGCATTTTGTGCTCTCGACGCTGCACACGAACGACGCGCCGAGCGCGGTCACGCGGCTGACGGAGATGGGTGTCGAGCCGTTCGTCGTCGCCTCGGGCGTGACAGCGGTGCTCGCGCAGCGTCTCGCACGACGCCTATGCGAGCACTGCCGCGAGGCCTATGCGCCGACGGCCGACGAGCTCGAGAAGGTCGGTCTCGATGCAGGCATCGAGCAGCTCTGGCGTCCGGCCGCCTGTGCCCATTGCACCCGCGGCTATCGCGGCCGCGTCGGGATCTTCCAGTTCTTGTCGATGACCGAAGAGGTGTGCCGTCTCGCCGCGCGCGAGGCAACCGCCCACGAGATCGCGGCCGCAGCCGCGGCCGACGGGATGCGCAGCCTCTGGGAGGACGGCGTCGACAAGGTCGTCGCGGGCCTGACGACGGTCGACGAGCTCCGCCGCATCCTCATCTAGCTCTACTGTCCCAACTGGACATGCGGCGCCCTGGGGTCGTTCTGCTCGTGCTGGCTCTTGCGCTGCTTGCGGCGGGCGTCGCGCTGTCCGGCACCACGCACCGCTCGGGCTGCCACGCAGCGCACAGTTGCCCGTCCGATCACCACAGCTATGTCTGGTTCGACGCGGCCGGGCAAGGCTGGGACTGCGCGAAGGTCGGTGCGCCCGAGGTGACCGCCGCCGACACGCGGCGCATCTACTACGACGGGCTCGCCTACCAGTGCCATCGCGCGGGCGGCTCGCAGACGCCGACGTGTGGCGTCGAGGCCTGGGCGGTGAAGACGCTGAGTGACAGCGCCGCGCACGAAGTCGATCTGCGCCCGCGGCTGACGACCGTCGAAGCGCTGGCGGCGTTGCGCGCGCCCGGCAACATCGGCACGCGCATGCCCGGCGCCGAGATGCGCACGTGGCGGATCCGCGTGCGGCTGCTCTGGCAGAAGCTCGAAGGCGACTCGGACGTCCACCTTGTCGTGGCCGATCCGCGGACGGGCCGGACGATGATCGCGGAGCTCCCGAGCCCCGGCTGCGTCGGCGCGGCCGCCGGAGTCGCGAGTCAGATGGCGTCGGCGCGACGCGCGATCGCCCGCGCCTGCGGTCCGCCGACAACCTCGTTCACGCGCCTCTCAGGGACGGCGACGATCGACGGCGTCGCGTTCTTCGACTTCGCGCACGGTCAGCGCGGGGCGGCCGGGAACGAGGTCGAGCTGCACCCGGTGCTGAGGTTCACTCCGGGTCCGGGACGCTGCTGAGGTAGTTCGAGTGCAGGACGTGAAGCGCGTCCGCAACGTCCGGTGACGTGAGCGCATCTTTGTGCAGGTACCCGACGGCGCCTGCGTCCTCGGCGCGCGCGACGTCGCTGTACTCGTCCGAGCCGGTGTAGATCACGACGTGCTGGCCCGGGTCGCGCGCGTGGATTGCGCGCGTCGCGTCGATGCCGTCGCGAACCGGCATGCCGATGTCCATCAGGACGATGTCGGGCTCGTGCTCGGCGCAGAGGGCCACCGCGTCGTCGCCGGTCGTGGCGCGGCCGACGACGGTGAAGCGTCCGTCGCCGTCGAGGATCGTCCCGACCAGGGTGGCCAGGTGATCATCGTCCTCGGCGAGCAGGATCCGCAGCGGGCTCTCGGTCACAAGAGGGGAGACTGACATACCCGCCCGTAGGATGCGGCGATGATCATCGACGGTCACAACGACCTCGTTCTCCATCGCTGGCGCGGTGAGCCCACGTTGCACCTCGACCTCGACGCGGCGCGTGCTGCGGGCTTCTCGGGCGGCTTCTTCGCGCTCTATGTCCCGTCGCCGAGCGTGCCCGACCCGGACGAGATCCCGTACGAGGTTCCCCTGCCGGAGCCGATCCCGTACGAGGAAGCCGCTCGGGTCGCCGAGGAGCTGTTCGCGGCCCTCTGCGAGCTGCCGGTGGAACTTGCGACGTCGGTCGACGACTTCCGCGAGGGCCAGGTGACGGCGATCGTGCACATGGAAGGCGCCGAGCCGCTCGCGCCTGACCTCTCGGATCTCGAACGCTGGTATGAGCGCGGGTTGCGGTCGGTCGGGCTCGTGTGGTCGCGGCCGAACGCATTCGCGGAGGGCGTGCCGTTCCGCTTTCCGTCCTCGCCCGACACCGGCGCGGGGCTGACGGACGCCGGCCGCGAGCTCGTGCGCGCCTGCAACCGGCTCGGCATCCTCGTCGACCTCTCGCATCTGAACGAGGCCGGCTTCTGGGACCTCCAGGGCATCTCGGATGCGCCGCTCGTCGCGACGCACTCCAACGCGCACGCGCTCTGTGCAGCGTCGCGGAATCTCACCGACCGCCAGCTCGACGCGATTCGCGACTCGGCCGGTGTCGTCGGCGTCAACTTCGCCGTCGGCTTCCTGCGTCAGGACGGCCACAACGGCGCTGCGACGCCGATCACGGAGATTGTGCGGCACATCGACTACCTCGTCGAGCGGATGGGCATCGACCACGTCGCATTCGGCTCGGACTTCGACGGCGCCACGATCCCGGAGGAACTCGGCGGAGTCGCAGGGCTCCCGAAGCTCGTGAGCGCCCTCCGCGACGCAGGCTACGACGACGCTGCGATCGCGAAGCTCACGCACGAGAACTGGTTGCGCGTGCTTGCTGCGACCTGGCGCTAGCCGCGAAACTCTTTAGCCAGGTTCGAGAGTTTCAGTTCGCTGCGCGGCGCGCGAAGAAGCCGCGTGCCTTCAGCGTCATTACGCGCTCCCCGTTTTGGTTGAACACCTCGTTCGTGGTGAAGACCGTGCCGCGACCAGGGGTGTTCGCGGACGGCTGCACATCCGTCACCGTTACGCGGCCCGTCAGTCGATCGCCGGGACGGACCGGCGCTGTCCAGCGGATCTCCTCGACGCCGGGCGATCCCAACGATGCCGAGTCCAAGAGGATCCCGCGCACGAACATCCCCATGAAGAGCGCGGTCGTGTGCCACCCGCTCGCGATCAGCCCGCCGAACGGGCTGGACTTCGCCGCCTCGGGATCGATGTGGAAGGGCTGTGGGTCGTAGCGGGAGGCGAACTCGACGATCTCCGCTTCGCTCACGCTCACCGGCCCGACCTCGGTGACCTCGCCGACCTTGAAGTCCTCGAAGTAGCGCATGACTCGGGACGCTATAGCTAGCGTGGGGTGATGCGCACGAGGAAGCTCGGACCACTCGAGGTGACCGTCGTGGGTCTCGGTTGCAACAACTTCGGCGGCCGGCTCGACGAGGAGGGGACGCGGGCGGTGGTCGACGCGGCGCTCGACGCCGGTGTCACATTCTTCGATACGGCCGACGTGTACGGCAATGCAGGCGGTAGCGAGACGCTCCTAGGGCGGCTGCTGCAGGGACGCCGCGATCAGGTCGTGTTGGCGACAAAGTTCGGCGGGGACATGGGTGACGGCGCAACACGCCGAGGCTCGCGCGACTACATCCTGCGCGCGCTCGACGCGTCGCTGCAGCGTCTGCAGACCGACGTGATCGATCTCTACCAGCACCATCGACCGGATCCCGACACGCCGCTCGAGGAGACGATCGGCACGCTTGACGAGCTTGTCGAGCAGGGGACGATCCGCGCGTACGGGACATCGAACTACGCGCCGCTCTCGCTCGAGCGCGCGAAGGCGATCGCGGGTCGCGGTTACGTCTCGGAGCAGAGCGAGTACTCGTGGCTCACGCGCGACGCCGAGAAGGAGCTGCTCCCAACGTGTGAGCGGCTCGGTCTCGGCTTCATCCCGTACTTCCCGCTCGCAAGCGGCCTGCTGACCGGCAAGGTCTCGCGCGACAATCCGCCGGCCGAGGGAACGCGGCTGCACGGCCGCGCGATCAGCGACGAGCAGCTCGAGAAGGTCGAGCGGCTGCGCGCGTGGGCGGAGGCACACGGTGTCTCGCTGCTCGAGGTCGCGATCGGCGGCCTGCTCGCGGTCAAGCCGGTCGTCTCGGTGATCGCCGGCGCGACCAAGCCGGAGCAGGTGCGCGCGAATGCCGAAGCCGGCGCGTGGGAACCGACGCGCGCCGAGCTGAACGAGCTGCTGGCTGGTGTCTGACGCCCGTTCGCAGTTCGTGCGCGTCCCGTAGCGGGTGGTGTCTGACACCCGTTCGCAGGTCGGGCGCGTCACGTAGCTCGCAAGGTGTCTGACACCTTTGCGAAGCGCGTAGGCGTCGCTTAGCTCGACGAGGTGTCAGACACCGGTGGTCACGCGGTGAGCTCGACGCGGTTGCCGTCCGGGTCGAGCACGACAGCTTCGTAGTAGCCGTCGCCTGTAGTGCGGGGACCGTCGACGGCCCCGAGCTCTGCCGCGAGCCCGTCGACCGCCTCGCGCGAGCCGAGCGAGAACGCGACGTGCGCCCACAGCCCCGCCTTCTGGCCCGGCTTGTGCATCAGCTCCAGCCGCGCGCCGCCGTCGAACTCGAGGAAGTACGAGGAGAAGCCTGTGCCCTCGTTCACGTAGCGCTCGCCCGCGCGGGCGCCGAGCCACCGCTCGTACCACCAGCGCAGACCTTCGAGGTCGTTCGTCCAGAGCGCGACGTGCTCGAGTGAAGGGCTCACACCCGTGAGCGCAGCCGGTGCTCGAGCGCCTGCTCGTCGAGCGCCTTCTCGGCTGCGAGCACGTGGCCGCGGGTTGCCCACGCGTGCGCGCCCCCACGAGGTACCTCGCCGTCGCGGAAGTGCTCGGCGGCGCGCCGTGCGTGTGCGGCGGCCTTCTCGAGCTCGTCGGCCGCGCCGTCGAACAGCTGCGCGGCGGCCTCCATGCGTTGTTTGGCCTCGTCCGTCATCAGTCGATCTTCATCGCGACGTGCTTGAGCTGGGTGTACTCCTCCATCGAGTAGATCGACATGTCCTTGCCGTAACCGGACGACTTGTAGCCGCCGTGCGGCATCTCGGACGTGATCGGCACGAGGTGGTCGTTCACCCACACGGTTCCGAACTGC
>JAOPYY010000136.1 GCA_025964395.1 Actinomycetes bacterium
GGCGGCCGTGCACGAATTCGATGGCGCCGACGTCGAGACCGCGCGTCGGCTGCGCCGCAATCAGCACCTTCGGATCGCCGTCGATCTCGCGCGCCAGAACGACCTTCTGCTGGTTCCCGCCGGAGAGCGCGGCCGCGGGCGTCGTCGGCGTGCCGCCGCGCACGTCGAACTCCTTCAGCAGCTTGCGGGCGCGATCGGTCATCGCGCTCAGGTTCAGGAAGCCGCGCTTCGAGTTCGGCGGCTGGCGATACGCGTGCAGCGCGAGGTTCTCGGTGAGCGTGAACGGAAGCACGAGACCGCGGCGATGACGGTCCTCCGGGATGTGACCGATGCCGGCGTCGAGCGCTTCCTTCGCCTTGGCGTGCGTCAGGTCGTGGCCGTCGACGACGATCCGTCCCGACTTCACGGGGCGCAGTCCCGCGATCGCGTCGATCAGCTCGCTCTGACCGTTCGCGTCGACGCCGGCGAGGCCGAGGATCTCACCGCCGCGCACCGCGAAGCTGACGCCGCGCACCGTCTCGAGCCCGCGGTCGTCGATCACCGTCAGGTCGTCGACCTGGAGCAGAGGCTCGCCCGGATGACCGGCCTTCTTCTCGACCCGCAGGAGCACCTCGCGGCCGACCATCATGCGCGCGAGGCTCTCTTCGGTCGCGCCCGCGGCCGGGATCGTGTCGACCACGACGCCGCGGCGGAGCGTCGTGATGCGGTCTGCGACTTCGAGCACCTCGTTCAGCTTGTGCGAGATGAAGATGATCGACTTCCCCTGCGACTTGAGCGAGTCGAGGATCTCGAACAGCTCCTTCGACTCCTGTGGGGTGAGCACCGCGGTCGGCTCGTCGAGGATCAGGATCTCCGCCCCGCGGTAGAGCGCTTTCAGGATCTCCACGCGCTGCTGCTGGCCGACGCTGATCCTGTCGACGCGCGCATCGGGATCGACGAGCAAGCCGTAGCGCTCCGACAGCTCGCGCACGCGCTTGCGTGCCGCGTCGTAGTCGAGCAGGACGCCGGCGCGCCGTGGCTCCGTCGCGAGCACGATGTTCTCGGCAACGGTCATCACCGGGATCAACATGAAGTGCTGGTGCACCATCCCGATCCCGTGCTCGATCGCCGCCTTCGTCGAGCCGAGCTCGATCGGCTTCCCGCGGAGCAGAATCTCGCCCTCGTCGGGCGTGTAGAGCCCGTAGAGAATGTTCATCAGCGTCGACTTGCCGGCGCCGTTTTCGCCCAGCAGCGCGTGAACCTCGCCGCTGCGCAGATCGAAGTTCACCTTGTCGTTAGCGAGCACCCCCGGGAACCGCTTCGTGATCCCGCGGAGCTCGAGGAGAGGTGCCTCAGCCATTGCTCGGGCGATCCTATCCTCGGAGAGGGAGACCGCTCGCCAACTGCTGCGCCGCAGCCCGCGCGCCCACGGCAATGTCGGGTGAGATGCCGGGATCGAGGTGCCGGACGCCGATCGCTCCGGTCGAGGCACCGAACACAATGTCCTCGCCCCCACGGAAGACCCCGGCGACCGCGTCACCGATCAGCACGCCTGCGGGTACGGAGGGCAGCTCGAAGTCCGAGAGCTGCAATCCGACGTGGTTCTGCTGGTGCGCGCCGGCGATCGCGGCCTCGCCGCACAAGCCGCCGTGCGCCATCACGACGACCGCGCCGCGTGCGATCGCGCCGAGTGCGGCTTCCTTGCACGATGCCGGGAGAGCCCCCGACCACGCGCGGAGCACTGTCGTGCCGGGCTGCACAGCGTTTGCGCCGCGCGCGAACGCTGCCGCGAGCGCGCGCTCCTGCGGCCCGACCCACGCGATGCGCGCGTTCATCCCGCCCTGCTCCGCCGCCACGAGGCCGGCGACGACGCCGCCGAGCTGCGCCGCCTGGCCATCGTTCAGCACGAGGCCGACGAGATTCGGACGATGGTGCCCCTTCGTCGACCCGCCGACGTACGCGTAGTGCGAGGTGGGATACCTGGCCGCCACCGCGTCGACCGCAGCGAGGTCGACGGACTGCGCGGATACGAGGACGAGCGGGTAGGCGGGCATGGTCGCGAGCCGGCCGCCGCGTGTGATCGACGCACCGGGCACCGCCTTCACCTCAAGCGGGCCGACGACGCCCACGCGCAGGCCGAGCGGCGGCGGCGGGACGGATGCCCGTTTCGCCGAGACTGTCGTTGTCGTCTTGTGCGCGCCGCCGCACCCCGCCGCCGCGAGGCCGCAGAGCAGTGCCAGCGCGATGAGAACCGCCCTCATCCGCATCCCTTCAAACTAGACGGGGCGGGCCTCAACGGCCCGCCCCGTGTGCATTCCACAAACGCCGTGCCGTCTACTTGACGGTGGCGGGGATCCCCTTGATCTTGCCGGCCTTCAGCAGGGCGAACTGCGCTGCGACTGCCGTCTTGATGGACGCCGGCACCTTCGGGCTCCACTTGCCGTAGCCCACGCCGTTCACCTTCGCGCCGAAGGTGACGTCCTTGCCGCCCTGCAGCTTGCCGCCCTTCGCTGCGGTGATCGCAGAGTTCACGGCGACGTCGACCTTCTTCAGGGCGCTCGTCATGACCCACGGGCCGAGGTAGCCCTGGTCTGCATCGACGCCGACACCGAAGACGTTCTTCGAGTGAGCTGCGTCGAGGACGCCGAGGCCGCACTGCCCGGCCACCTGGAACTCGACGACCGAGCCCTGGGCGATCTGGTTCAGTGCCTTCTCCTTGCACTTCGCCTGAGCGACGAAGACCTGGGAGTAGTCGTTCAGCGTGTTCAGGCCGGGATCGGCCTTCTTCGCGCCGAACTGGTAGCCCGCGATGTAGCGATCGACCGGCGGGATCTTGAGACCGCCGACGGAACCGACCGCTGCGCCGCTGTGGGACTTCGCCCAGAGGCCTGCCGCGTAACCGACGAGGTAACCCGCCTCCTGCTCCTTGAACAGCAGACCCGCGACGTTCTTCGGCTTGTGCTTCATGAACGTGACGTCGTCGTCGACAATCGCGAACTTACTATTCGGGAATGACGTCGCGATCGTGTCCATCGCCGAGTCCATCAAGAAGCCGACGCCGATCGTGATCCCGGCGCCGGACTGCACGCACGCCTTGAGGTTCGGGATGTAGTCGGCGGGCGACTTCGACTGAATGACGCGACCTTTGACGCCGCTCTTCTCAGCAGTCTGGAGACCGACGAATGCGAGGTGGTTGAACGACTTGTCGTTCAGACCGCCGATGTCGGTGACGAGACATGCGCTGAAGGCGGCCTTGTGTGCTGCGGACGCCGAGCTGCCGCGCATGGCGGCGAACACGGAGGCCAGAAGCACCGTCGCGACAGCAAGTGCCGCGAGCGTGAGCCAACGCTTCCTCACTTGATGAATCCTCCTGTTTGTCTGACCGGGGGCATTAGGGCGCAACCCTAACGCCTATCTCAGACGCTAGATAGTGCCCCGGGTTAGTCGACGGCCGGCGCGTGCACGACGCGCTCGAGATCATGCTCGGTGACGAGCACCCGGCGGGGCTTCGAGCCCTCGTACGGCGAGATGATCCCGCGGCGCTCCAGCATGTCGATCAGGCGGCCGGCACGCGTGTAGCCGACCCGCAAACGGCGCTGCAACAGGGAAACGCTGGCGGTCTGTGCGGTCACAACAACCTCGATTGCCTTGTCGAGGAGCGCATCCTCGTCGGGGTCGAACTCGCCGTCGTCGCTGTCGACGTCGTCTGCGAACACCTGAGGAGCCTCGAGGAAGCTCTCGTCGATCTCCGGCTCGCGCTGCGCCTTCGTCTGCTCGACGATCATCGCCACTTCTTCTTCAGTCACGTAGGCGCCCTGAACGCGCTGCAGGCGCGAGGTGCCGAGCGGCTTGAAGAGCATGTCGCCCTGACCGAGCAGGCTCTCGGCGCCGTTCGAGTCGAGGATGACGCGTGAATCGGTCTGCGACGACACGGCGAACGCAATCCGCGACGGGACGTTCGCCTTGATCATTCCCGTGATCACGTCGACCGACGGGCGCTGCGTTGCGAGCACCAGGTGGATGCCGACCGCGCGCGACTTCTGGGCGAGGCGGATGATCGAGTCCTCCACATCCTGCGGGCTGACCATCATCAGGTCGGCGAGCTCGTCGATCACGACGAGGAGGTAGGGCAGCTCCTCCTCCCCGCGCTTGCGGAACGCGCGGTTCGCCTCCGGCAGGCTGCGGGCGCGCACGTGACTCAACCGCTCGTAGCGGCGCTCCATCTCCGTGACGACGTTCAGCAGCACGGCCGCCGCTTCCTTCGGGCTCGAGACGACCGGCGTCAGCAGGTGCGGGATTCGTTCGTAGAAGTTGAGCTCGATCCGCTTCGGGTCGATCAGGATCATGCGCACCTCGTCGGGGGTGGAGCGCAGCAGGATCGACGTCAGGATCGTGTTGATGCAGCCGGACTTACCGGAGCCGGTGGTGCCGGCGATCAGGATGTGCGGCATGCGCGCGAGGTCAGCCCACACGGCGGCGCCCGAGATGTCCTTGCCGAGCCAGACGCTGAGCGGGCTGGCGGTCTCCGGCAGGTCGGCGTAGATGTCGCCGAGCGTGACGATGCTCGGGCTGAGGTTCGGGACCTCGACGCCCACGGCCTGCTTGCCGGGGATCGGCGCGAGGATCCGGATCTCGGTCGTCGCGAGTGCGTAGCTGAGGTCGTCCTTGAGATTCGCGACCTTGCCGACCTTCGTGCCGGGCGCGAGCTGGAGCTCGTAGCGCGTGACGCGCGGGCCGGAGATCATGCCGATCACGGTCGCTTCGACACCGAAGTGCGCAAGGCACGTGACGAGCGCGTCGGCGACGCGCTTCGTCGCGTCGCCGTTCGGGCCGACGCCCGGCTTCGACTGCTTGAGCAGCGAGCGCTCCGGAAGCGTGTAATCGGCGTGAGGCGCCGGGAGGTCGAACAACTGCTCCTGCGTCTCGTTGGTGTCTGCGTCGTGGAATGAATCAGGTTCGGGCTGATAAAGCGCAGGCGGCTGCGTCGAGACGGAGTCGGTGACGAGGTCCGGGTAGTCGTGCTTGACGTCGACGGGCGGCTCCGGGCGCGCCTCCGGGATGAACGTGTTCTCCTCGAATACCGGCTCCCGCGG
The DNA here is from genome assembly GCA_025964395.1 of Actinomycetes bacterium. Lineage (GTDB taxonomy): Bacteria > Actinomycetota > Thermoleophilia > Gaiellales > Gaiellaceae > PALSA-600. The sequence continues at coordinate 5,073 of JAOPYY010000136.1, forward strand.
CGCACGCTCGCGGCGGACGCGTTCGTGCGCGCGGTGCATAACGTGGCCGCTGCGGCGGAGAATCGCGCCGAGGCTCGCGCCCGTGAGGAAGAGGACGCCGGCGATCGTGAGCATGACGCCGAGGATCGTTGCGCCGGTCGTTCCAAGCGCGAGGGCGACGAGGCTCTCGAGCCCGTCGCCGAGGAGGCCGCCGTGGGCGGTGCCGAGGGTGAGCATCAGCCCGGTGAGCGCGACGCCCAGGCCGAGGCGGAACGGGCGCACGTCGACCAGCG
>JAOPYY010000151.1 GCA_025964395.1 Actinomycetes bacterium
CACTGCACCGCGATGGGCTCGTACGAGCCGTACTACTCGTCGAAGCTGCGCGGCTTCCTCAAGCGCGCGGGCATCAACATCGTCGTCAACCCCTACGCCAACTCGCTCATCCAGGGGCGACTCGACAGCTATCCCAAGCGCCGCGGTTTCGCGCAGCTGAAGGAGTTGCTCGCCGAGGGCGTCAACGTGTCGCTCGGCAACGACGTGATCATGGATCCCTGGTATTCGATGGGGAAGGCCGATCTCGTCGACGCCGCGCACCTCGCCTTGCATTTCACGTATATGAGCGGCCGCGAGGAGATCGCCGAGATGCTGCGCTGCGCAACCGAGCGCGGCGCACGCACCCTCGCCGTCGAGGACGACTACGGGATCGAAGAAGGAAAGCCCGCGGACTGCGTGGTCTTCGACGCGCCCGACGCAGTCGAGGTGATCCGCCTGCGCGCGACGCGGCGCTGGGTGATCCGCGGCGGCAAGGTGATCGCGGAGACGACGCCGGCGCAGACGACGCTGCTCGGCAAGCCCGTCACGTTCGCACCATGACGCTGAGCTTCGAAATGCTGAGCTTCGAAATGCTGAGCTTCGAAATGCTGAGCGGCTAGCTGCCGCCGCCGCGCCCGTTGCGGCGCTCGCGCTCTCGCCCGAGCTGCCGGTCGGTCTGCTCGATCCACCGGCTCATGCCGGCGAGATGCTCATGCGTCTCGTCGACCGACGCCTTCTGGCGTTCGATCTCCGACTTGCCTTCCGACAGGCGCTGTCGCAGCCGTGCCAGATAGTCCGCCGCCGCGCGGTTTGCCGCCTCACGTTCATCCATTCCAAGCCCTGTTGCCAGGACTTGCAAAGTGCAAACCCGCCTACAACCGGTCGCGCTCCGCGAGCCACACAGCGAATCGCCCGTGTGGCGTGCTCAGCCAGGCTCCGAGCTCGCCCTCGAAGGCGGTGAGCCCGCGGCGCACGGCCAGCTCGAACTGCCGCTTCTCGTCGCAGCTGTGTTCGTCCAACTCATCGCGGTGCAGCGCCTCCCCGCACTCGGGGCACGGTTCAAATGTGGGCCGGGGCTCGTTCACGTTCATTCCCTTTGAAAACGTCCGGATGACGGGGGTCTATTCCGGAATCGGCGCTTAAAACGTCCTAACCAGGGCAGATTATGGGTGGTGTCTAGGAAAGGGGGACCCGATGTATGCGCGAGTCGCATCATTCGAGGACCGCGACATGACCCTCGCCGATGAGTTGACCGCGAAGGTCGCGGACCGGGCGCGCCAGAAGGACGCAATTCCCGGGGCGCACGGTTTTCTGATGCTCGTCGACCCTGAGCAGGGCACGGCGCTCGGCATCACGATGTTCGCAACCGAGCAGGAGCTCCGCGACGCGGAGCCGGCGTTCGAGGAGATGGCCAGCACGATCCCCGAGGAGATGCGCGGCAATCGCGTCTCCGTCGATGTCTACGAAGTGCTGATGCTCGACGGTGGGACGGGCGCGAAGGCAGCGCGACTCTCCACCCTCGAAGGCCCGCCCGAGCAGATCGACCCGGGCACCCGACAGGTGATCGAGGACATCCTGCCGCGAGTCGCCAGCCTCGACGGCTTCGCAGGCGTCATTTCCCTCGCCGATCGCAAGAGCGGCGTGACGAAGCTCGTCACTCTCTGGACGAGCGCCGACGCACTCGCGGCGAGCGAGTCCGCCGCGAAATCGCTGCGGAGCGAGGCGGCCGAAGCGGCAGGCGGGAAGGTCGCCGGGGTTGACCGATACGACGTGGCTGTCGCGGAACGGCTCGACAAGGTAGAGGCGACGGTCTGACGAAAAGCGGCCATGGCCGGGGACGGTCCCGGCCATGGCCCCTTGCGTTCGCTACCGCGTCTGCGGGAAGCCCAGGTCGACCTGCGAGGTGGCCGGATCGGGCCACCGTGAGGTGACGACCTTCGAGCGCGTGTAGAAGTCGATCCCCTCCGGCCCGTAGATGTGCCGGTCGCCGAAGAGGGACGCCTTCCAGCCGCCGAAGGAGTAGTAGGCGACGGGCACCGGGATCGGAACGTTGATCCCGACCATGCCGGCCTGTACCTCGAATTGGAACTGGCGGGCAACGCCCCCGTCGCGCGTGAAGATCGCGGTGCCGTTGCCGTAGGGGTTCTCGTTGATCAGCTGCACCGCCTCATCGTAGGTCGGCACCCGCGTGACGCCGAGCACCGGGCCGAAGATCTCGTCCTCGTACGCCTTCATGCCGGGCTTCACGTCGTCGATCAGCGTTGGTGCGAGGAAGAACCCGTCCTCCGGTGCGCCCTCGCGGCCGTCGACGACGACCTTCGCGCCCTCGTCGGCGCCGATGTAGGACGCGACCTTGTCGCGGTGCTCGCGCGTGATCAGCGGGCCCATCTCGCTCGAGGCGTCCATGCCGTCGCCCACCTTGACCTTCGGGATGCGCTCCTTGATCGCCTCGATCAGCGGATCTGCGGCGTCGCCGACGGCGACGACCATCGAGACGGCCATGCAGCGCTCGCCCGCCGAGCCGTATGCGGCCGAGACGGCGGCGTCGGCCGCCATGTCGATGTCGGCGTCGGGCAGCACGATCATGTGATTCTTGGCACCGCCGAGCGCCTGGCAGCGCTTGCCGTTCTTCGTTGCCGTCTCGTAGACATACTTCGCGATCGGCGTCGAGCCGACGAAGGAGACGGCTGCGATGTCCGGATGCTCGAGGATCGCGTCGACGGCCACCTTGTCGCCGTTGATCACGTTGAAGACACCGTCCGGCACGCCGGCGCGCTTCAGCAGCTCGGCAGTGAAGAACGACGCCGACGGGTCCTTCTCCGACGGCTTGAGCACGAACGTGTTGCCGGTTGCGAGCGCGGGCGCCCACATCCACATCGGGACCATCGCCGGGAAGTTGAACGGAGTGATGCCGGCCACCACGCCGAGCGGCTGGCGAATCGAATAGACGTCGACGCCGGTCGAGGCCTGCTCGGTCATGCCGCCCTTCAGGAGGTGCGGGAGACCGCAGCAGAACTCGATCACCTCGAGCCCGCGCGTCACCTCACCCATTGCGTCGGACAGAACCTTGCCGTGCTCGCGCGTCAGGAACTTCGCGATCTCCTCGCGCTGTTCGTGGAAGAGCTCGCGGATCGCGAAGAAGAGCTCCGCGCGCTTCGCGAGCGACGTCGCCCGCCACGCGGGGAACGCCTGTTTTGCGGCCTGGACCGCCTTGTCGACCTCCTCGACCGTCGCGAAGTCGACGGCTCCCGACTGCTCGCCCGTCGCCGGATTGAACACCGGCCCGGAGCGCCCGGACTGCCCGGCGTAGGCCTGGCCGGAGATCCAGTGATTGATGGGCTTGACTGCTGCGGGTGCGTCTACGACGTCGGTCATGGGTCCTCCTCGAGTGTCACCAAAGAGCGTAGCGCGGTAGCGTCGCAGGGATGCCGACGCCCGCGCAACTCGCCGAGAACACGGGGATGTACCTCCTGCCGCGGCCGTCCTATGAGACCGTCCTGACGGACGACTACACGTACGTCGCAGGGCCTCGCAATGCGTGGGTCCTCGACATCCGTGAGCCGAACGTCGAGTGGGCGCGGAACGAGTCCCGGCGGCGCGGCATCGCGCTCGTCGAATGGTGGGTCGGCTGGTCGGCACCACCATCGCTCGAAGGCGAGCTGCTGAGCGAAGGCCTCGTGCCCGACGACGAGCCGGTGTTGACCGGCATGACGTGCGCGACGGAACCGCCGGCGGCGCCGCACGTCGAGGTGCGCACGATCGAGACGGCGGAGCAGTACCTCGAGGCGATCGCGGTCGACTGGGAGGTCTGGCAGATCCCGGAGGACGAGCGCGCGCAGCGCCGCGCGACCGAGGTCGCGCGCTTCGACCAGGAACACGCAGTCGGAACGGCCCACCACTGGGTAGCCTTCGGCGACGGCCGTCCCGTCGGCTTCGGCCGCGGCATCGACATGGCGCAGGGGGTCGCGCTGATGGGCGGCGCTGTCCTGCCCGAGGCGCGCGGTCGCGGCGTCTACCGCGCGCTCGTCCGCGCGCGCTGGGATCACGCCGTCGCGCGCGGCACGCCGCTGCTGGTCGTACAGGCAGGCCCGATGTCCGCGCCGGTGCTGGACGGGCTCGGCTTCCAGCGCCACGGTGAGATCCGGCTGTTCGCCGACCGCTTGTAGCCTGCGGCGGTGCCCAAGCCGCTTGAGCTCTGCGAGGACTTCGTCCTCCACGTCCCACCGCGGCGGGACATTGGCACCGTGCTCGGTGTCGGCTTCGCTTGCGTTCCGCGCGGCCCCGGCGGGGCCGTGGTGCAGCACATCAGGCTGGCGGACGCCGGCGAGGTGCACCGGGCCGTCGAGCAGGTGCGCACGATCGCGCGCGCCGCGGGTCAGACGCGCGCCGTCTGGTGGGTCGGCGAGTTCTCGACGCCTGACGATGTCGTCGACTGGCTCGCGGCGGAGGGCCTCGTTCCCGACGAGGACGAGCCGCTGCTCGCGTCGCTCGTGCTGCATGAGACGCCGCGCGGCGTCGCGCCGAACCTCGAGGTGACCCGTGTCTGCACGTTCGACGATTTCCTTCTCGCGCAGGAGATCGACCTGATCACAATGGGCGTCGCGCCCGAGGAGCGCAGCTCGATGCTGGAGAGAAGCCGCGCGCAATGGGACACCGTGGATGAGGAGGGAATCGTGCAGACCTATCTCGGCCGTGTGGACGGGCGCGCGGTGGCGTTTGCCCGCTCGGCGTACGGCACCGACGGCGTTGCGCTGCTCGGGGGCGGCACGCTCGAAGCCGATCGTGGCAATGGCTACTACACCGCACTCGTCCACGCGCGCTGGCAGGACGCCGTAGAACGCGGGACGCCTCTCCTCTGCACGCAGGCGGGGAAGATGTCCCAGCCGATCCTCGAACGCCTCGGCTTCGAGCGGCTCGGAGCGATCCGGCTCCTCGTCGACCGCTTGTAGGATCGGGACATGGCGACCACACAAACACAGTCAGAGCTCGGCAAGCAGATCGTCGAGGATGCGAAGAAATACGTCCTCTACTCGTGGAGCGTGCAGAACGCGATCAACCCGATCGCGGTCGAGCGCGCTGAGGGCCGGTATTTCTGGGATTACGACGGCAACCGCTACCTCGACTTTGCCTCGCAGCTCGTCAACGTCTCGATCGGCCACTCGCACCCGAAGGTGGTGCAGGCAATCAAGGACCAGGCGGAGAAGCTCGCGACGATCGGGCCGCCGATGGCGACCGAGTCGCGCTCCCGCCTCGGGAAACTGCTCGCAGAGGTGACGCCGGGCGACCTGACGATGTCGTTCTTCACGAACGGCGGCGCCGAGGCGAACGAGAACGCGATCAAGCTTGCGCGCTGGTACACGGGGCGGCACAAGATCATCGCCCGCTACCGCAGCTATCACGGCGCGACAGCCGGCGCGATCACCATGACCGGCGACCCGCGCCGCTGGGCCGCAGAGCCGGGGATCCCCGGCGTCGTGCGCAGGTTCGACCCGTACACCTATCGCTGCCCGGCCGGGCACCCCGACCCGTGCCCTGTCTGCACCGGCGCGCCGCACCTCGAGGAGATCCTCCAGTACGAAGGCGCGCACACCGTCGCCGCCGTGATCCTCGAGACGGTCACCGGCACGAACGGGATCATCGTCCCGCCCGACGGTTACCTGCAGTCGATCCGCGAGGTCTGCGACCGGCACGGCATCCTGCTGATCGCCGACGAGGTGATGGCCGGCTTTGGCCGCACCGGCAAGTGGTTCGCGGTCGACAACTGGAACGTCGTCCCGGACATCCTCACCGTCGCGAAAGGCATCAACTCCGGCTACGTCCCGCTCGGCGCGATGGTCGTGCGCGAGCCGATCGCCGACTGGGTGCGCGACAAGTTCTTCGCAGGCGGGCTCACCTACAGCGGCCATCCGCTCGCCTGCGCATCGGGCGTCGCCTCGATCGAGGCGTTCCAGGAGGAAGGCATCGTCGAGAACGCGGCGGCGATGGGAGAGGTGTTCCGCGTCGAGCTCGCGAAGCTCGCCGAAAAGCATCCGTCGATCGGCGAAGTGCGCGGCCTGGGCTGCTTCTGGGGGCTCGAGCTCGTCAAGAACCGCGAGACACGCGAGCCCCTCGTGCCGTACAACGCGACCGGCGAGGACGCGAAGCCCATGGGCGCGGTGATGAAGCGCGCGCTCGACCGCGGCCTCTATCTCATGACGCACTGGAATGTCGTCATGTGCTGCCCGCCGCTGACGATCACGCGCGAAGAGCTGGACGAGGCACTCGACGCGCTCGACGAAGCGCTGT
>JAOPYY010000165.1 GCA_025964395.1 Actinomycetes bacterium
CCGGGTGCCTCGCAACCGGACCGTCCGCTTCGCGGTCCTGGGCTCATCGGTCCAGCGCGCCGCTTCTTCCGGCTACCCCTCGAGCCGCTCCAGCGCCCTCAAGCGCCGGATCGTCGTGGGTCTCCTAATCCTGCTCTCGTTGGTGCTGATCACTGTGTCGTTCCGCTCGAGCGCCCTCGACGGCGTGCAGGGCACGGCGGCCGGGATCCTGCGGCCGTTCGAGGTCGCCGCCGACCGTGTGTCACGACCGTTCCGCGACGCCGTCAACTGGGGGCGCGGACTCGTCCACGCCAAGTCCGAGAACCAGCGGCTGCGTTCGCAGATCCAGTCGCTGCGCCAGCAGCTGAGCCTCGACGAGGGCGCGGTGCATGAGAACGTGCAGTTGAAGGCCGCGCTGAACTACAAGGGCCTGCCGTCGATCGCCACCTTCCGGCGCGTGCACGCGCTGGTCGCGGTGAACCCGCAGAGCGCGATCGACCAGACGGTTGCGATCACGGCCGGCACGAACGACGGCGTTCGCGCCGGCAATGTCGTGATCGATCCGGTGACCAGCGGGCTCGTCGGCATCGTCGACCGCGCGTTCCCGAGCGTCGCGCGCGTGACGCTGCTGACCGACACACAGAGCGCCGCCACGTCGATCGACCTGACGAGCCCGACCGCGGTCGGGATCATCCAGCCGAGCGGCGGTGGCAGTGACGCGCTGGCGTTTGCGCTCGTGTCGAAGTCGAAGGTGATCCGCGTCGGCGACGCGATCATCACCGCGGGGTCGCTCGGGAAGGGCGCGCAGCCGTCAATGTTCCCACGCGGTATCCCGATCGGGACGGTGACGAGCCAGAAGAACTCCGATGTCAACCCGTTCAAGAACGTCCAGGTGAAGCCCCTCGTCGACTTCTCGTCTCTGCAGTCGGTGATCGTCCTGGTGCCGAATACGTGACCCTATGAACGGCCTCAAAGCTGCACTTGTGCTCTTCGTCGCTGCGCTGTTCCAGCTCGCGGTCCTGACGGAGTACCGCCAGTTCCGCACCGCGAGCATCGTGCTCGTCGCGTTGCTCTCGATTGCGCTGCTGCGCGGCTCGATCTTCGGCGCGATTGCCGGATTCGGTACCGGGCTACTGCTCGACATCGCGACGCTCGGCACGCTCGGCATCACGTCGCTGCTCCTGACCGTCTTCGGCTTTTGGATCGGCCGCTACGGCGAGACGACTGCCCGCGATCGGTTCCACGCTCCGTTTGTCTCCGTTGCGACCGTCACCGGCCTCTACGCATTCGGTCTGATCGGGTTGCAGTTCGTGCTCGGTCAGCCGGCGCCCGCGGGGCTCGTTGCGCGCGGGCTGCCGCTCGCGCTTCTGCTGAACCTCGTGCTGACACTTCCGGTCTACGCGCTGATCCGCCGTCTCTTCCCGCCGCTCGAGCTCGGCGACCGCGTGCGTGAGGTGCGCCTGCTTGGCTAGCACCACTCGTCCCGGCCGTTTCCTCCCCGGCGACCCACGGGTCGCGGAGCCGTACCGCCTCACGCCGCAGCTCGCCTTCCGCGTCGCGCTCCTCGCGTTTCTCGCCTTGGCCGTGTTCGCGATGCTCTTCCTGCGGCTCTGGGCGCTCCAGGTGCTGTCGGGCGACAAGTACCTCGCGGTCGCGAACGACAACCGCGTGCGCACACTGCGTTTGGAGGCGCCGCGGGGCCCGGTGCTCGACCGCAACGGCAACGTCCTCGTCGGCATCGTGCCGGGGTGGCGCGTCGAGTTGTGGCCCGCCGACCTCCCGAAGACCTGGCCCGCGCAGCGCACAGAGCTCCAGGCGCTCTCGGGTCTCACCGGGGTTTCGCTGAAGGACATCCTCGCGCTGCTGAACCGGCACGCCGGCGACCCGCTGACGCCAATCGTCGTCCAACGCGGCCTGCGACAGGATCAGATCTTCTACCTGAAGGAGCACAACGCGCAGTTCCCCGGCGTGCGCCTCGCGAACAGCTACCTCCGCAAGTACCCGTACCAGTCCCTCGGCGCGCAGATCCTCGGCTACGTCGGCCAGATCACCGCCGAGGAATACAAGACGATGAAGAAGCGCGGCTACCAGCCGACCGACTCGATCGGCCAGGCGGGGATCGAAGCGACATACGACACCTACCTGCGCGGCAAAGACGGGAAGGCGCAGCTGACCGTCGACTCCCGCGGCGTGCCGAAGGGAGCGGTCACGCCGCTCGTCGGCGCGACGCCGGGTCAGGCGCTCCGGCTGACGATCGACATCGGGTTGCAGCGCGCAGCCGAGCGCGCGCTCTCCTACGGGATCCAGCTGGCGCACAACGGGGGCTACACGTACGCCGACGGCGGCGCGATCGTCGCGATGGACCCCCGCGACGGCGCGATCCTCGCGATGGCGTCCTCTCCGACGTACCAGCCGTCGATTTTCACCGGGCACAAGGACCCGAAGAAGCTCGCGCCGCTGCTCGACCTGAAGGCTGCCGACGCGGCGAACCATCCCGGGATCAACCGCGCGATCGACGCCGCCTATCCGCCGGGCTCGACGTTCAAGCCCGTGACGGCGCTTGCGGCGATGCAGGAGCATCTCATCACGCCGACGCAGCAGCTGCTCTGCTCGCCCAGCTACACGGCGTACAAGCAGGTGTTCAACAACTGGACGAACCTGATCAACCAGTGGATCGACCTGCCGACGGCTCTCGCGATGTCGTGCGACACCTACTTCTACGAGCTCGGCAAGCGCTTCTACTTGCTCCCGGCCGATCGCGGCCACCCGCTGCAGGGCTGGGCGAACCGCTTCGGGCTCGGCCAGAAGACCCTGATCGACGTCAGCCCCGAGGTGTCAGGCCTCATCCCGACGCCGGAGTGGCGGCGCAACTTTTACTCGAAGAGCAAGGGGTACGGGATCGTCGATCGCACCTGGAAGCCGGGCTACTCGATCCAGATGTCGATCGGCCAGGGGCAGATTCTCACTACACCGCTGCAGATGACGCGCCTGTACGCGATGATCGCGAACGGCGGGAACCTCGTTACGCCGCATATCGCCGATGACGTGGAGATCGCAGGAGTGAAGGGGCAGCCGATCCGCGTCCTGCGCCGGTTCGGCGCGCAGCCTCCGCAGCCGACCAACGTCGACCCGACCGCTCTCAGCTACGTGCAGCGGGGTCTCGAGGAGGCGACGCATTCGTCGATCGGCACGGGCGCCGGTGTCTTCGGCAACTTCCCGGTCGACATCGCAGGCAAGACTGGGAGCGCCGAGAAGCTCGTGCAACTGCCGGGCTTCCCCCACCCGTCGAACCAGACGCAATCGTGGTGGTGCGGCTACGGGCCGTACAACCAGCCGACGATCGTCGTCTGCGCGCTGATCGAGAACGGCGGCCACGGCGGCACCTCTGCTGCCCCCGCCGCGCTGAAGGTCTTCCAGCAGTACTTCGGCAAGAACGGTCAAGGGCAAATCACGAACCACCTTTCCGACTGATGACGATCGAGGCCGTCGACCGGAGCGCACGCGGGCTGCGCGCCCAACGGAGCAGCGAAGCGGTTGGCCTCGGCGGGGCACTGCGCAGGCTCGATTGGGTGCTGCTCGGCGGGCTCGTCGCGACAGCGGGTTACGGGCTCTGGGCGATCGACGGGATCACGATGCACGACGCGGGCGGCTCCTCGATGACGCGCCAGGCGCTCTACGTGTTCGCCGGCGGACTCCTCTTCCTCGGCACGCTGTTCATCGATCCCGGCACGTACCGGCGGCTATGGCGGCCGATCTACTTCGGGACGCTCGGACTGATGGTGTTCGTGCTTGCGGCCGGTGCCGTAGCGCGCGGCTCGAGGCGGTGGGTGGACGTCGGGTTCTTCAAGTTCCAGCCGTCGGAGTTCGGCAAGGTGCTGTTCGTCCTCGCGCTCGCCGGTTTCCTCGCCGAGCGCTCTCGATCGATCAACTCGGTGCGCGCGACCCTCGCCGCAATCGGTTACGGGCTCGTGCCGATCCTCCTCGTCTTCGTCCAGCCGGACATCGGCACCGCCCTGGTGTACACCTCCGCGCTCGGCGCTGTCCTGTTGATCGCGGGCGTGCGCTGGTGGCACCTCGGCGCCCTCGCTACCGCAACCGTCATCAGCGCGCTCGCCGTGCTGTGGCTGCTGCCCGCTGCGGGCGTCAACGTCCTCAAGCCGTACCAGGCCGCGCGCCTGACCGGATTCACGCATCCGGCCAACGACCCGCGCGGCTCGACGTACAACCTGCGCCAGTCGATCACGGCGGTCGGCGCCGGCGGTCTACGCGGGCGGGGCGTCCTCGGCGCCACGCAGACGCGGCTCAACTACCTGCCCGAGCACTCGACAGACTTCGCGTTCGCGTCGCTCGCCGAGGAGCGCGGCTTCTTCGGGGCGTCGATCCTGCTGCTGCTCTACCTGCTGATCGTCTGGCGAGCGCTGAAGATCGTCACGAGCGCGCGCGACATGTACGCCGCGATCGTGGCGGGCGGCATCGCGTTCATGTTCATGTTCCAGGTGTTCGTCAACGCCGCGATGACGATGGGGATCGCGCCGATCACCGGCATTCCGCTGCCGTTCGTGTCGGTCGGCGGCTCGTCGATGATCACGAACTTCCTCGCGATCGGGATCCTGCAGGCGATCTACCTGCGGCGTCCGGGGCGGCGGCGCGGTTGAGGCGTAGGGTCGACGGAGCCGGCAAGAGATGAGTCGGAAGCTCGGGCCACTGGCGCTCCTGTCCCTGGTCCGGGAGGTGCGCCGCGGCACCGGCGACCAGCGCCCGCTGGCGGTTGCCGGCGCACGTGAGCTGCTGCCGATCATCGCGCGGCAGTTGCGCGAGGGCGGCGATCCCTCGGCGGTCGTCGAGGGGCGGCTCGAGAACGCCGCAGTGCTCGTGTGGGTCGGCCCGCCCGAGGAGGGTGCGCTGCGCGCTGCGAACAGGGCCGGCGTGCCGATCGTCGCCGTGAGCGATGCGGACGAGGTGCCCTACGTGCTCGCGACCGACATCGTCCACGTGCCGCCCGGGCAAGGCTTCCCGATCGACGAGATCGCGCATGCAGTCGCCCGCAAGCTCGGCGAGGACGGGACGGCGCTCGCCGCTCGCCTGCCGGTGCTCCGCCGGGCCGTCTGCGACGAGCTGATCCGCTCGTTCTCGAAGAAGAACGCGATCGTCGCCGCGGCGGTGTTCATCCCCGGCGTCGATCTGCCGGTGCTGACGTTGAACCAGGCGCGCCTCGTGCTCCGCATCGCGCTCGCCTACGGGCAGGAGATCGACAAGGATCGCGCGCCCGAGCTGCTCGCCGTCCTCGGGGCCGGGTTCGGCATGCGCACCGTCGCCCGCGAGCTGCTCGACCTCGTCCCGGTCGCCGGCTGGGCCCTCAAAGGCGCAGTCGCCTACGCGGGCACGAGAGCAATCGGCGAAGCCGCCGTGCGCTATTTCGACGCGCGTTCGTAGGGGTCCGTCCGGTCCAGGACCTAGGCTCTCTCCATCGACTGGAGGTGACGCCCGCATGGCCCTGACCGGATACCAGGAAGCAACGGAGCTCTTGCTGATCGAGGAAGCGGACGCCTGGTTCGAGTACCTGGAGGCGACCAGTGGTCAGTCCGCGCTCCGCTACGTGGAGGTCGAGCCCTGGGCCTGGGCGCGCCTGTCGCAGCGCCTGCGGGCGATCCGCACCCGGCGCTCCAAGCTCCGGCCCGCCGCCGAAGCCGCATAGGCGATAAATCCCTGCTGTTAGCGGAATCGGCAACCGCTGATACCCTGCAGGCAGGCCTATGCCAAGGCTTTTCACACACACATGCGACGCGCGCCCGCTGACTACAGCGAGGCTGCGCGCGCACTCATCACAGGAGAGATCGTTTGCCACTGCCCTGGTTCCGGCGCAAGAAGCCGGAAGATATGGCGCCGCTCACGCGCGCCCCGGAGACACCCGAACATAAACCGCTGACCGTCGACGCGCCCGCCTCCGCGCAGGGTGACGACGGACAATCGAGCACCGGAACGTCAGCGACCAAGCGCCGCCGCGGCACGCGCGGTGGTCGCAACCGCAAGAAGACCACTGCGTCCGGCGCTACCGCGAGCGCAGCTGCGCCCGCGACAGAAGGCCGGACGCCGGCGAAGAAGACCGGCGAGCGCAAGACGCGCGCGTCGTCGTCCTCGCAGTCGCGTCGCCGCACGCCGCCCAAGCGGGCGCCGCTGCCGAAGGCGAAGCGCGAGCTCGTCATCTCGGTCGACGCCGGCGAGAAGCGCGTTGCCGTGCTCGAGGACGACCAGGTCGCCGAGGTCTACCTCGAGCGGCCGGAGCGCCGCTCGATCGCCGGGAACATCTACCTCGGCGTCGTCGACAACGTCTTGCCCGGCATGGAGGCAGCGTTCGTCGAGATCGGCCTGGAGAAGAACGGCTTCCTCTACGTCGACGAGATCATCGGCCCGGAGCTCGAGGGCGCCCGCAGCAAGTCGGCCCGCAAGATCACCGACCTGATCCAGCGCGGCGAGAAGATCCTCGTGCAGGCGGTCAAGGACCCGATGAAGACGAAGGGCGCGCGGCTCACGACCGAGATCTCGCTGCCCGGCCGCTTCGTCGTCTACGTGCCGCACGGCGAGGGCCTCGGCGTCTCGCGCCGGCTCGAGGACGACGAGCGCAACCGCCTCA
>JAOPYY010000183.1 GCA_025964395.1 Actinomycetes bacterium
AGCTCGGTGAGGGGACGTTCGACGAGTTTGCGCCGCCGCTGATCGAGTCGCGCTCGAAGAACTACCTGACGATGTCCCTCGAAGAGATCGCCGAGGGCAAAATCGTCTACGAGTACCCCAAGACGCCGAAGAAGTAGGTCCGGGGAACCTGATTGCCGCTCCCACGGCGATCGAACACATCGGGTCGGTAACGCGCGTCAACCAGGTTCGTGAGGTAAACGCCTCGGCGCGAGCAGGCATGCGGGTGAACCTGATTGCCGCTACCTGCGGCGCCGCGACTCAGGGGCAGGCGTTCGCGCGGCAACCAGGTTCGTGAGGTAGACGTCTCGCAAACAGGCATGCTTGACCCATGCCCCGCATCCTTCTGGGAGTCAGTGGCGGTATCGCGGCCTACAAGGCCTGTGAACTGACACGCCTGCTCGTCAAGGCCGGGCACGACGTGATCCCGCTCGTCACCGAGGGGGCCCAGCGCTTCGTAACGGAGGAGACCTTCCTCGCGCTCGCCCGCCGCCCCAAGAACGAGGACGTCTACCCGCACCTGACGCGGGCCGACCTGCTCGTCGTCGCGCCCTGCACAGCGAACACGCTGGCGAAGCTCGCCCACGGGATTGCCGACAACGTGCTGACCGAGGCGGCGCTGGCGCACCGCGGGCCGATCCTGGTCGCGCCCGCGATGAACCCGCGCATGTGGCAGAACTCGGCGACGCGGGCCAACGTCGAGACGCTGCAGGCCCGCGGCGTCGAACTCGTCGGCCCAGACGAGGGCGAGATGGCGGAGGGCGAGTGGGGCGTGGGCCGGCTCGCCGAGCCCATCGAGATCGCCGCCCGGATCGAGCAGCTGCTTGCGCCCGGCTCGCTCGCCGGACGCCGCATCCTGATCACCGCCGGCGGAACGCGCGAGCCGGTCGACAGCGTGCGCTTCGTCGGCAACCGCTCCTCGGGCCGGATGGGCGTCGCGCTCGCCGAGGAGGCCCGCCGCCGCGGCGCCGAGGTGATCGTGCTGGCCGCGAACCTCGCTGTTGAAGTTCCTTACGGGGTCGAGGCGATTCCGACTCCGACGGCCGAGTCGATGCGCGACGCGGCGCTCGCGCTCCCGGACGTCGACGTCTTGCTCCTGGCGGCCGCGGTCGCCGACTACCGCCCCGCGGAGGCGCTCACGGGCAAGCGCACCAAGGATGACCAGGCCTGGACGCTCGAGTTGCAGCCGACCGACGACATCGCCAAGGCGCTCGGCGAGCGGAAGCGCACCGGCCAGGTGCTCGTCGCGTTTGGCGCCGAACACGGCGAGGAGGGGCTGGAGCGGAAGCGGGCGATGCTGGAGACGAAGAACGCCGATCTCGTCGTCTTCAACGACGTCGGCCGCTCGGACATCGGGTTCGAGAGCACCGACAACGAGGTTGTGCTGATCACGCGCGACCGCGAGCGCGCAGTGCCGAAGGCGGCAAAGGCCTCGGTCGCCGCCGCGATCCTGGACGAGGTCGAGAGGCTGCTGCCGTAAGAGGCTTGATGTGGAACTGCGTGCCCGTGGGGATGGCTCAGACCAAGCAGGTCGTTCGGGTCGGGCGTAGGGCATAGCGGGGTCTACGTTCAGGCCCGACCCGGGCGAGATGCGCCGTGTCTGAGCCACCAGCCACGGGTGCGCGTGCGTTTCACGTCAAGCCTCTTCAGGCTGTTGTCATGGCCGCAGGCGCGGGGACGCGCCTCCGGCCGATCACAGAGCACTGGCCGAAGCCGGTGCTGCCGATCGACGGGAAGCCCGTCGTCGTGACGCTCGTCCACGACCTCGCCGCCGCGGGGTGCGAGCGGATCGTCGTCGTCACCGGCTATCTCGCCGAACAGGTCGAGGCGCTGCTCGAACCCCTACCGTACGAGATCCGGTTCGTCCGCCAGCCTCCCGGCCAGGGCTCCGCCGACGCGGTGCTGCGGGCGCACGCGACGCCGCCGTACCTCGTGGCGGCCGCGGACAACGTCTTCGCCGCAGGCGATCTGGGGCGGTTTGCCCGGGCAGGAGCCGGCCTCGACGGTGCGATCGCACTGCACGGAACCGAGCGGCCGCCGCTCTGGCTCGTCGGCGAGCGAGTGCATCGTTTCCTCGACCCGCTTCCCGGCAAAGCGCCCTACGAGTTGCAGGACGTGTTCAGGAATGCCGTCGACGCCGGAGCGGAGGTGTCTGCTATCCAGATAGGGCGCACCCGCGACCTCACCGACCCGGCCGACCTGGTGCGCGAGAACTTCCCGTACCTCCGCCGTAGGCTCGACGGAGGCGAACAAGAACCGTGAGCGACGCGTATCACCACTTCCGCGAAGGCCAGAAGCGGCTCCGCACGGGAATGACCGCGCAGGCGACGGTGCCGCTCGAGAAGGCGAAAAAGCTCGAGCCGGAGAAGGCGTCGATCCGCGAGGCGCTCGGTATTGCCTACTTTCGCCTCGCGCGGTGGAAGGAAGCCGAGGCCGAGTTCCGGACGATCGTCGAGCAGTTGGAGCCAACCGACGACTACGCGCATTACGCGCTGGGCCGCGCGCTCGAGCAGCAGGGCCGCCAGGCCGAGGCGAACGGGCACTACAAGCTCGCAAGCTCGATGAAGCCGGGCTCCGAGACGTACGCCGCGCGGATCAAGGACCTCGAGCCGGAATAGGCGAGCCGGTCGCCGGTGACGCGCCGGATCTCGTCGACCGACGAGGCGGCATACGTTATGGATCTCATGAGGGCTGTTGTGCAGCGCGTGTCCAGGGCTTCCTCGACGCCGGGCGGCGCCATCGGGCCCGGCCTGTGCGTCCTGCTCGGGGTGGCGGAGGGCGACGACGAGGCGGTCGCGGTGCGCCTGGCGGCCAAGGTCGCCCAGCTCCGGATCTTCGAGAACGAGGAGGGCAAGTTCGACCGCTCGCTCCTCGACACGGGTGGGGAGGCCCTGGTCGTGAGTCAGTTCACGCTGCTCGCGGACACCGCGAAGGGCCACCGGCCGAGCTTCTCCGGCGCCGCGCGTCCCGAGGTCGCCGAGCCGGTCTACGAGCGGTTCGCGCAGGCGCTCCGCGACCTCGGCGTCCACGTCAAGACGGGGGTCTTTGGGGCCCGGATGGCGGTCGAGCTCGTGAACGACGGGCCGGTCACGATCGTCGTGTGAAGGTTCCGCGCCGCCCGCGGGCACCCAAACGCATGCTGGGGCGGCGCCCTCGCATAGATCCCGCAAATAAGGGAATCCTGGTACCCTACGCCCAACATTTCGGTGGGTTCGAGATGGGCGCGCGGCGCCCATTTTTGTTGATGGGGGTAGTTCGCAGTGGCAACGGCTCAGCTCCAAAAGGAACGACAGCTTCAGCGTGACGTAGCGCGCCTCGTCGAGGCCGCGGTACCAGGTGTGGAGGTGCTCGCTCTCGAGCTGACAGGCAAGGAACGGTTTTGCGTGTTCGTCGACCACGCCCAAGGCGTCGACCACGCTCTGTGTGTCCGGGTGACGGAAGCCCTTCGGGACTACCTGGATGAGTACAGCGTCGAGGTCTCGTCACCAGGGTTCGAACGTCCACTCCGAACAAAACAGCATTTCGAGCGTGCGGTCGGGCAAGCCGTGCGCGTCAAGACCGAGACAGGCCGCGCACGCGGCGAAGTCGTTTCAGCCGGTGAGAAGACCGTGCAGATCCAGAACGGAAATGGTTCTAAAGAACACGCCCCGGTGGAGATCTCCTACGACGAGATCGTGCGGGCCAACTTGATTGATGAAGGGACGAAGGGATGAGCCAGGAGATCGTTGACGCCGTTCGCGACATCGAGCGCGAGAAGGGCATCGAGAGCGGGACGCTCGTCGCCGCGCTCGAGGACGCGCTGCTTGCGGCATACAAGAAGACGCCGGGTGCGTCCCGGCACGCAACCGTGGTGCTCGACGACAAGGGCGACTTCCGCGTTTTTGCGATCGAGATCCCCGAGGACCTGGAGGTGCGCCTGCTCGAGGAGGCCCGCGAGCGCGCCCTCGACGACCTCGAGCGCATCGAGGAGGAGACCGGCGAGAAGAACCACACGCTGCTTTCCGACGACGACCTCGAGATCGACTGGACGCAGGT
>JAOPYY010000196.1 GCA_025964395.1 Actinomycetes bacterium
AGGCCGGGGCTGATCGGCGCCCTGCTCGTCGGCGTGTCGGCCGCGAAGGCGCTGGCGTGGGCGCGGCGCCTGCCGCTGATGCCGGTGAACCACCTGCACGGGCACGTCGCGTCGCTCTATCTGCGACCGCTCGATCTGCAGCCGCCGTTCACCTGCCTGCTCGCGAGCGGGGGGCACACGATGCTGCTCGACGTCCAGGACCGGGGTGGCTACACCGTTCTCGGCACGACGCTCGACGACGCTGCCGGCGAGGCGTTCGACAAGGGCGCGCGGCTGCTCGGCCTCGGCTACCCGGGCGGCCGCGAGATCGACGCGCTCGCCAGGCAGGGTGACCCGACCGCCTACGACTTCCCGGTCGCGCGCGTGCCGGGACTCGACTTCTCGTTCTCCGGCCTCAAGACGGCGCTGCTCTACAAGGTGCGCGACCTCGCGCCGCAAGAGCTCGAGGCGCGACGCGCCGACCTGGCCGCGAGCTACCAGCGGGCGATCGTCCGAGCCCTCGTCGAGCGGCTCGAGGCGGCCGGGGGAGACCGGATCGCGGTCGTCGGCGGGGTTGCCGCCAACTCGGAGCTCCGCGCTGCGCTGCCCGAGGCGGCGCTGGCGCCGCTGGCCCTCTGCACCGACAACGCGGCGATGATCGCCTCCGCGGGGCGCTACACCGACCCCGTCCCGTACCCCGACTACCTTTCCCTTGATGCGCGTGCCACGGCGTAGCGTTGCTCTGCTCGCTGTCGCGATCCTGACGGTCGTGCTCGGAGCGACCGTGGTCGCCCGCGGCCGAGACGGCACCGGTCAACAAGCGCCCGTCAGCTGGCGCGGCCTCGTCGGCGACCCGCGCTCGGCCGTTCCGTCGGGGCAGCGGATGATCGTCGTGCTGCATACGCCGTCGGTCGCGCAGCGGCTCGCCAAGGCGAAGTACGCGACCGAAGCACAGGAGCGGTCGTGGACGTCGCAGGCGTACGCCGCTCAGCAGCAGGTGCTGACAACGCTCGCGACGCTCGGCATCACCGTCCATCCGGACTTCAGCTACTCGCGCGTGCTCGACGGCTTCGCCGCGCCGCTCGACCCGCGGGCGGTGTCGATTCTCGAGCAGCTGCCCGAGGTCGCCGGCATGTACTCGGTGCGTGCTGCGTTCCCCGCGTCGGTGTCCGAGTCGCTGCTCGCAACGAGCGCGTTCGGGGCTGCGAGTGGTCACCGCCCCGAGATCGACCTGCCCGGCTACGACGGGCGCGGCGTGACGATCGCGCTGCTCGACACCGGCGTCGATCTCGCGCATCCGTATCTGCGCGGGCGCATCCTCCCGGGGATCGATCTCGTCAACGGGGGCGACGACGCCACCGCCAAGTCCAACCCGCTGGATCCCTCGCAGCTCGAGCACCACGGCACGGAGCTCGCGGGCCTGCTCGTCGGGGCCGGCGGCCCGGGCGGCCGGCACGGCGTCGCGCCGGGGGCAACTGTCTTGCCGATCCGCGTGGCCGGCTGGCAACCGGCGGCGGACGGAAAGAACCTCGTCTACGGACGCAGCGACCAGCTGATCGCCGGGCTCGACCGCGCGGTCGATCCGAACGGTGACGGCGACGCGCACGACGCGGTGCGTGTCGCGCTGATCGGTGTCTCCGAGCCCTATGCCGCGTTTGCGCAAGGGCCGGAGGCGATCGCCGTGCAAGGTGCGCTCGACCTGAACACGCTCGTCGTCACGCCCGCGGGGAACGACGGCACCGCCGGCCCGACCTTCGGCTCCGTCGCGGGGCCCGCCGGTGCGCCAGGCGCGCTCGCGGTGGGCGCGACGGATTCGCTCAAGGTGCAGCCGCGCGTGCGGGTCGTGCTGCGCCGCGGCCTCGACGTGATCCTCGACCAGTTCCTGCCGCTGCTCGGGCCCGTTGCGCCGTCGCAGTCGAGGACCCTGCGCGTCGCGACGCCGCGCTCGACGCTCGGTCTCGCAGGCACGTCGTCGGTCGACTTCTTCGACGTGAAGGGTTTCAGCCTCGTCGCGGGACGCGCCGTCGTCGTCCCTGTGGGCGCTGATCCACAGGCGACTGCGCTCGCCGCTGCGCGAGCAGGCGCCGCTGCCGTGGTGCTCTACGGCGCGTCCTTGCCGCCCGGTTCGCTGCGCGTCGCCGAAGAGCAGACCGCACCGGTCGTGGTGGTACCGACCGCCGCGGCGGTTGCGTTGCTCGCCGCGCAGCGCGCGGGGATCGACGTCGGGATCGCGATCGGGGCGCGCCGCAACGTGGCGAATCCGGATCGTGGCTTCGTCGCCGGCTTCTCGTCGCGCGGCCTTGCCTTCGACGGAGCCGTGAAGCCGGACGTCGCTGCGCCGGGCGTCGCGCTCGCCACCTCCGAACCGGGCGCGGCCACGGACGGGTCGCCCCTCTACGGAACGGTGAACGGGACGAGCGCCGCGGCGGCGACCGTGGCCGGCGCCGCCGCTCTGCTCGCGCAGATGCGCCCGGCGCTCGACGGCGCGGCGCTGAACAGCTTGCTCGTCGGTTACGCGGACCGCGGCGGCATGCCGGCCGTCGACGTCGGCGCCGGCACGTTCCGGCTTGGCGTGTCGGCCGTCGGTGAGGTGGCCGCGCAGCCGTCCACCCTCGGCTTCGGGATCTGGGAAGGCCCGCGCTGGCATGCGACACGCACGATCACGGTGCGCAACGTTTCGACGCGCCGCCTGCAGCTCTCGCTCAGCCCCGTCGCGGACGGCGAGTCGGAAGCGCTCAAGTTCAAGGTCGTGCCCGACCGGCTCGTCCTGGGCATCGGCCGCTCCGCGCCCGTGCAGGTCACTGTCACCGCCCCGGCAGCTCCGCGGGCACGCTTGATGACCGGTGTGCTGCAGATCGCCGCCGCGGGAAGCGAGCCGCTGCACGTCCCGTGGGCGCTCAGTTTCCGCCGCTACTCGGCGAATCTCGTGCCCCGGGTCACGATCAGCGACCCGTCGTTCAAGCCCTCCGACTCGAACCCCGCAGTGCTGACCGTCCAGGCAGGGAACCTCGTGCGCGACAACGGCCTGCAGATTCAGCCTGTCGCGCGCCTCGACGTGCTGCTCTACACCGCGGCCGGCCGCTATCTCGGCGTGATGGCGCGCCTGCGCAACCTGCTGCCCGGCTCCTACAGCTTCGGGATCACGGGCCGCGGCCCGACGAGCGCACAGCTCGCGCCCGGCTCGTACGAGCTACGCCTTGCGGCCTGGCCGACGCTCCCGCTCGACGCGAAACCGAGCAGGGCGCAGGTGTCGTTCCGGATCGAGTAGCCTCTCGCCTCGATGGCCACCACGGCCCCCGAGTCTCACCTACGCGAGAATCCGTTCCTTCTCGCACAGCAGCAACTCGAAAAGGTCGCCGACACGTTCGGGATCGACGATCGCCTGATCGAGGTGCTGAAGCAGTGCAAGAAGACGGTCGAGGTCTCGATCCCGACATCGATGGACGACGGCTCGGTGCGGGCGTTCGCGGGCTACCGCGTCACGCACAACGTCTCGCGCGGCCCGTCGAAGGGTGGGATTCGCTACCACCCGGACGTCACGCAGGACGAGGTCAAGGCGCTCGCGATGTGGATGACATGGAAGTGCTCGCTGATGGGGCTGC
>JAOPYY010000222.1 GCA_025964395.1 Actinomycetes bacterium
CGAAAGGGCCACGGCGCCGAGCTCGGGGCCTGCGAGCCGGTCGGCAGCCGGCTCGGCCTCGGCCGCCTTCGCCGCGATCATCGAGCCCAACGGCCCGAGCAGGTCCGGCCGCGTCTCGAAGCGGTACTTGTCGAGGTAGTACTTCGAGCGCCGCCCGGAGCGCAGCAGGAAATCGCCTTCGAGGTAGGCCGCGTCGCGCAGCCCACGTGCCAGCTCCTCGCGGGTCACCTCAGTACGTCGTGCGCGATCGGCAGCAGGCGGTCGGCCTCGAGGGTGCCCTCGCCGAACGAGTGCATCGAGCCGTCCTCGGCGTAGAGATCGACGCGCTCCTGCTTGCGCGCAGCGCGGCGGCGCACCAGGACCGAGCCGGCGAGCGAGCCGGCGGCCAGCAGAAGTCCGGTGACGACCTTACGCGGCGGCATCGTCGGCCTTCTTCTTTGCGGGGGCACGGCGGCGCACGGGCTTGGGCGCGACGGGCCCTGCCGACTCGGTGTCGATCGCGCGCAGGCAGGTCTTCAAGTCGTAAAAGACGAGGCCGACGGTCGGCTCCGGCGTCGTCGTCGCAGCGATCAGCCGGTCGCCGTCGCGGACGACGAAGACGCTGCCGGCGAGCGTCGCCGCCTCGAGCTGGGCCACCCCGGGCCGCAGTGCCTCGGCCGCCTCGACGAGTCGCTTGGCGCCGTCTGCGAGCCGAGCCACGGCCGCGTCATCGGTGAGGTTCGAGCCCGCGGCGGCGCCGTCGGTGCCGATCACGACGACGTCCCGGACCTGCGGCGAGATCTCCGTCAGGTCGGCAATTGCCTGTGCCGCGTCCATGCTCCGAGCATACTGGCGCGCGTGAGGCGAGTCCTGAGCAAGTTCTTCGCCGACCGTGGCACCCACCTGGCCGCGATGATCGCGTACTTCGCGTTGCTGTCGCTTGTGCCACTGCTCTTCCTCGCGCTCGCCCTGCTCGGGCTCGTGAATCAGGCCGACCAGAACTCATTCTTCGTGCGCGAGCTGCAGAAGACGTTCCCGGATGCGTCGATCAATTCGCTGCTGAGCGCGGTGCGCGCGATCCAGGCGAACGCGACCGCACTGGGGATCGTTGGCGGCGCGTTCCTCCTCTGGTCGTCGCTGTCGTTCTTCAGCGTGCTCGAGAGCGCGTACAACATCGTGTACGGCCGCCCGAACCGCGGCTTCCTTCACGGCAAGGCACTCGCGACGATGATGATGGTCAGCTCGCTCGTCGCGCTGTTCGTGTCGCTCGTGATCGGTTCCGTCGGGCAAGAGATCCTGAAGCGCTACCTCGGCCTCGCCGGCAACGCGACGACTGCGCGCGTGATCGCGATCCTCGTCTCGACGCTCGGGATCTTCGTGTTCCTCGCGTCGGCGTACTACGTGCTCACGAACGCCGACCTGACGTGGCGCGAGGTGCTGCCCGGCGCGATCACGGCGGCAGTGATCCTCGAGGCGACGTTCCAGCTGCTGCCGGTGTACGTCGACGTCTCGAAGAAGAATCCGGTGCTGCAGACGCTTTCAGGCCCCGCGATCCTGCTCGTGTGGCTGTACGTGATGGCGAACGTGATCGTGCTCGGGGCGGAAGTGAACTGGTGGCGCGCCCACCGCGCGCGACCGTCCGACAGCGTCGAAGACCCGGCGGCAGCCACCGTCGCAAAAGCGTGACCGGATGTCCGGGAAGCAAGCCGTGGTGCGGGATCGCCGTGCACCGCGGTGGTGGCAGCCATCGCTACGAAAGTGTGTCGCGCAGGGCGCGCGCGGCGACGGCCCGGTGGGAGTGCTCCGCCTTCCAGTCGTCGCCCAGCTCCGCCACGGTTCGCGTCTCGCCGCGCGGGATGAAGATCGGATCGAAGCCGAAGCCTTCGTCGCCCGCCGGGGCGGGAGCGATCGTTCCCGCCAGCACGCCGGTGCCGCGCAGCTCCGTCCCGTCGGGCGCGATTGCGATCAGCTCGCACACGTAGCGCGCGTCGCGGTCGTCGCGTCCCTCCAGAGCCGCGAGGAGCTTCTCGACGTGGCGATCCTCCGCCCAGCGCGCCGTCTGTACACCGGGGCCGCCGCCGAGCGCGGCGACCTCGATCCCCGAGTCGTCCGCGAGCATCCACCGGTCGGCAGGCCCGACGAGCCGACCGTAGCGCCCCTTGATCCGAGCGTTGTCTTCGAACGTCTCGCCGTCCTCGGGTGGAAACTCTGCGTCGGCGAGCAGACCCAAGTCCCAGTCCGGGAAGAGCGCGCGAAACTCCTCGAGCTTGTGCGGGTTCCCCGTGCAGACGGTGGCGCGAGCTAGAGGCTTGATGTGGATTGGGGTGCTCGCGGGGATGGCTCAGACCAAGCAGGTCGCACGGGTCGGGCGCAGGGCATAGCGGTGCCTACGTTCAAGCCCGACCCGGGCGAGATGCGCCGCGTCTGAGCCACCATCCGTGAGTGCCCTAAATCCATATCAAGTCTCTAACGCCGCCACCGCACGCCGATGACGTAGTCGAGATCGGAGAGCTTCGACACGAGATCCTCGTCGATGCGCGTCAGCTCGAGTTGCAGGACACGCCGGTCGAGCTCCTCGGTCAGCTCGAAATGCTGAATGTCGTCGAGCAGCGCCAGGAACGGGCCGACCGGCTGCCCTTCCTTCAACTCGACGACCAGGCGGTTCTCCTCCGGCTTGAACCGCCCCATCCACTTGTAGGCGGCGATGCGCAGCGGGCCGAGCGCGAGGATCGTGAACAGTGTCGTGACCAGGGCAGGCCCGTACCAGCCGGCGCCGCACGCCATCCCGATCGCAGCAACGACCCACAGCGTCGCGGCCGTCGTGAGCCCACGCACCGAGAGCCCCTCGCGAATGATCGCGCCCGCGCCGAGGAAACCGATGCCGGTGACGATCTGCGCGGCGATGCGGGTCGGGTCGGCGCGTACGACCGCGTCGCCGCTCGCGAGGAACTCGTGGAAGCCGTAGGCGGAGACGAGGGTGAAGAGGGCCGAGCCGAGCGAGACGAGCAGGTGCGTGCGGATCCCCGCCTCGCGGTCGCGCAGCTCGCGTTCGACGCCGATCGCACCGCCAAGGATCGCGGCCAGCCCGAGGCGGAATGCGGCGTGCCAGTCGCCGACGGCCGGGATCGTGCTAATCGCGAGGTGCAGCAATCGCCTCCTGCTGGAATCGCGACAGGTCTTCGATCCCGGCGGCGGCGAGGTCGAGCAGGTCGTCGAGCCGGGCCCGGTCGAACGGCACCTTCTCCGCCGTCGACTGCACCTCGACGAACCGTCCGTCGCCCGTCATCACGACGTTCACGTCGACGTCCGCATTCGAATCTTCGGAATAGTCGAGATCGAGCAGCGAGACGCCGTCGACGACGCCCACCGACACTGCAGCGACCGAGCCGGTCAGCGCCTTCGAGAGCCCGAACCGGTCGAGCGCGCGGTGGGCGGCGACGTACGCGCCCGTGATCGCGGCGCAGCGCGTGCCGCCGTCGGCCTGCAGGACGTCGCAGTCGAGATAGACGGTGCGCTCGCCGAGCGCCTGGAAGTCGACGACACCGCGCAGCGCGCGGCCGATCAGCCGCTGGATCTCGACCGTGCGCCCACCCTGCTTGCCGCGCGCAGCCTCGCGGTCGGTGCGCTCGCCCGTCGAGGCGGGGAGCAGCGAATACTCGGCCGTCATCCAGCCGCGGCCGGAGCGGGAAAGCCAGCGCGGCACGCTGTCCTGCACAGAGGCGGTGCACAGCACCCTCGTCTTGCCCTGCGACCAGAGCACGACGCCGTGCGGCTGCTCGAGGAAGGTCGGGTCGGCGTGCACCTCGCGCAGCTGATCCGGCTTGCGGCCGTCGTTGCGCGCGGTCACGCGACGGCCTCCAGCTCGGCAACCTCGACGCGCTCGACGTCGCCGAGCGGCAGTTGCAGGAACCGCTCCCCGAGCGAGCGGAAGAGCGCCGGGTCGCCGGTGGTCAGGAAGCGGTAGGTGCCGTCGCGCGACCCGTCGTTGTCGAAACCCTTGCGCGCGAGCGTCTCGGCGACCTCGCGGGCGGTCTCGTCCGCGGAGAAGACGAGTGTCACGTCGCGGCCGAAGGCGCGCTGGAAGATGGGGCGCAGGAGCGGGTAATGGGTGCAGCCGAGGATCACTGTGTCGCAGCCTGCCTGTTTTAACGGCTCGGCGTATGCGCGAACCGCCGTGACGACGCCATCGCTGTAGGTGTCGCCGGCCTCGATCAGCGGCACGAGCTTCGGGCAGGCGAGCGACGTCAGGTGCGCGCCGGCGTCGAGCGTCCGCACGAGCGACTCGTAGCGGCCGCTTGCCACCGTGAGCTCCGTCGCGAGCAGGCCGATCCGCCGGTTGCGCGTCGCCTGCACGGCCGCATGCGCCTCGGGGACGATCACCGACACAACAGGAACGGTCAGCTGCTCCTGCAGGTCGGGCAGCGCGACCGAGGTCGCGGTGTTGCACGCGACGACGACCATCTTCACCCCCTGCCGCTCGAGATACGTCCCGATCTCACGGGCGAAGCGGCGGACCTCGTCGCGGCTGCGCGGCCCGTACGGCAGGCGCGCGTGGTCGCCGAGGTAGACGAAGTCCTCGTGCGGCATCGTCACCAGGCACTCGTGCAGGACGGTGAGGCCTCCGACGCCCGAGTCAAAGACGCCGATCGGGCGGGAGTCAGGCATGGCGCGATTGTAGGGAGCGGGGTACTGTGCGCGCCGTGAGGCGCCTCCTCCTCGTCGTCGCAGCCGCCCTCCTCTGGGCGGCACCGGCACAGGCTTTCTCCAAGCAGACGGGCATGCGGACGATGAGCGACGGCACGTCGATCGCCTATGACCTGTACGAGCCAGACGGGACGGCGCCTGCGGGCGGCTGGCCGGGCGTCATCGCGATGCACGGGCTCGGAGGCTCGAAGGACGACATGGCTGCGGTCGCCGAGGTGTTCGCCTCGCACGGCTACGCGGTACTCGCCTACACCGACCGCGGCCACGGCACCTCCGGCGGCGTCGCGGGCCTGGCCGGGCCGGACGACATCGGCACCGAGCAGGCGGTGTTCTCCTTCTTCGCCGGCTTGCCGGAGGTGAGCGACACCCAAATCGGCGCGTGGGGCATCTCCTACGGGGGAGGCCAGACCTGGAACGGGCTTGCCGCAGGTATCCCGTACAAGGCCGCCGAGGTCGTCGAGAGTTGGACCGATCTGTACAGCGCGCTCTTCCCGCAGAACCTCGCGAAGTCCGGGATCGTGCTCGGATTCGCGAAGGCGATCGACGCGCGCTCGCCGCTCATCGCAGCGTCCGAAGACGACGCGATCCACTCGACGAACATGGGCGCCTTGAAGATCCTCGCCGACTCGCGTTCGTCCTACGCAAAGCTCCCGTCGATCAAGACGCCCGTCTACATGTTCCAGGGGCGCGTCGACTACGCATTCGACGTCGGACAGGCGCTGAATGGCTACATGCGCATCACGGGGCCGAAGCACCTCTACGTCGGCCAGTTCGGTCATACGCCGTCGACGTTCCCCGGCCCCGACAAGGACTACGTTTTCGCGCAGGGCCTTGCCTGGTACGACCACTATCTGAAGGGCGCGCCCAACGGGATCGACACGGCGCCGCCCGTGACGATCGCGGCTGCGACCGGTTCGAAGCGTACGTCGTACACCGGGCTGCCGAAGACGAAGGTGATCCCGGCCGGCTTCCGCGGCACGAGCACGCACCGCACCGGGCCGGTGTTCCAACAGGCGCTCGAGACGTTCGGTGTCTCGCTCCTCAAGGTGCAGGTGCAGAAGGTGAGCAACTACCCGCGCCTCGTCGCGACCGTCCTCGCGGGCAACCGCGTGATCACGCACGGCGGCATCGTCCCGAAGGTCGGGCTGAACACGATCAGGCTTGCGGACTACGTCCAGTACCTCCCGACGGGCACGCGGCTGACCGTCACCTTCGGCGACTCCTCGACGAAGGATGTCGCGTATCTCGGCTTCGGTTCGGCCGGGTCGATCTCACTCGGGCCTGCCGAGCTCTCGCTGCAGATCCTGACGAAACCCGTGAGCGGATGAAGCGCGCACTTGCGCTTCTCCTAATCGTCGTTGCGGTCCCGACCGCGCTTGCAGCAAGCACACCTGGCGTGACCGCGACGACGATCGTGATCGGCGGCACCGTCCCGATCACCGGTCCCGCCGCGCTCTTCGGTTCCGTCGGGCGCGGCGCGGACGCGTACTTCAAGTACGTCAACGCGCACGGCGGCGTGAACGGGCGGAAGATCACGTACCTCTACCGCGACGACGCGTACGACCCGTCGAAGACGGTGGCGCTGACGCGCGAGCTCGTCGAGAACGACAAGGTCTTCGCGATCTTTAGCCCGATCGGCACCGACAACACGATTGCCACGACCGACTACCTGAACGCCGCGAAGGTGCCCCAGCTCTTCGCCGGCACCGGCACCGCGCGCGTCGGCGACGCGTACAAGACGCATCCGTGGACGATGGGCTACCTCCCGAGCTTCCGCGCGGAGGGCGCGATCTACGGCCGCTCGATCGCGAAGGAGGCGGGCGCCAAGGTCGCCGTCCTCTACGAGGCGTCGGACTTCGGCAAGGACCTGACCGACGGCCTGAAGAAGGGCCTCGGCGCGAAGGCCTCCGCGGTCGTCGCGGAGCAGGCTTACCAGCCCACGGACGCGTCGATCGACTCACAGATGTCGACGCTGCACGCATCAGGCGCGAACGTGCTGGTGCTGAACGTGACGCCGCAGTACGCGATCCTCGCCTATCTCGCCGCGCACAAGTTCGGCTGGCGTCCGAAGATCTACCTCAGCTCGGTGTGCATCTCGCCGAACGTGATGGACATCGTGCGGGCGAGCGTCGGCCAGGAGGTCAACGGGTCGCTGTCGATCGCCTTCGTCAAGGACCCGACCGACAACGTCTGGGCGAAAGACCCGGTCGTCCCGCTCTACAGGTCGATCCTCAAGAAGTACGCCCCCGGCGCAAAGCCGGAGGACGTCTACAACTTCTACGGGATGGCCGTCGCCTACACGATGGTCGATGCGCTCAAGCATGCGGGGAAGAGCCCGACCCGCGCCTCGCTCCTCGCGGCGGCCCAGCACCTGAACGAGGTCAACCCGTTCATGCGCCCCGGCGTGAAGATCGCAACCAGCCCGACGGACTACTACCCGATCAGCAAAGCGCAACTCGTGCGCTACGACCGCATCCACTGGGTCGCCGTCGGCCCCCTGCAGTCCGCACGGGGGTAAGAGTTTAAGAAGTAAGGTCTTTCCGCGCGGCGTTTGTGGTCGCTGCGAAACGGTCAAATCAGACCGACCCCCCGGTTTACCCGCTCGCCCCGAACGTTCAAGCACCGAGCGGTCGAAAATGGAGGAAGGAACTACATGAGAAAGACCATTCGCTTTGCGATGCTGTTGGGCGCGTCGTTCGCCTCGCTCGCCTTTGCAGGCACGGCTCTCGCAACGTTCTCGCCAAAGCTCATCGTCTCGAGTGCGACCCCGCAGGCCGCCGGTGGCGGCGGTGCGGTGCGCATCGGCGCAATCGTCGGAGCTACCGACGACCCGACGGCCAGAGCGTCGATCTACGTCCCGACCGGTTACCAGGTCAACACGACCTCGGCCGTCGGCACGAAGCTCGGCGACGTCACCGCAACGGCCGCTGCCGCCGATCTCGGCGGCGCAGTGCTGCCGCTGACCGGCGAGCTCGACGTGGCCGCACCCGACGCGGCCGCGGCTGCTCAGTGCCAGACCACTGACGTGCAGATGTGGAACCTGAAGCTGACGGCCGCGGGCCAGACGCTGAATGTGCCGGTGCACCTCGTGCAGGCGAGCTCCTCCGAGAGCGCCTCTGGCTACTCGTACAAGCTCGTGATCTGCCTGCCGCCGCCCGACGTGCCCGCGGGCACGCCCGGTCGGGCCCAGTTCGGCGCCAAGCTGCTCTCGGCGACCTTCGCGGTCTCCGCCATCACGCAGCCGACGGCTTCCGGCGACTTCCGCTGGACGTCGCTCTGGACGCCGTACAACCCCGGGAAGGGAACGTTGAACCCGGCGGGGAGCGTCGAGACGCAATCCGTCCGCCACCTCCCGACGCAGATCAAGCTTGACGTCACGAAAAAGAAGGTGACGACGAGCAAGACCAAGCGCGTCAACGGCAAGAAGCGTGTGATCAAGACGGTCCGCACGCTCGTCAAGTTCAGCTCGACCGTGACTGAGAACGGGGCCGCCCCCGGCAGCGTCGTGATCACGACCACCGCAGCCGGCAAGAAGGTCGGCGGCGCGTCCGGTTCGTTCTACCTCGCCTCCGGCAAGTCGGCGACGGTGAAGGCGACGGCCGTGGTCGACAGCGATACGGGCAACGTGCCCACGGGGCAGCCCGCCAACGCGGCAGCTGATCTCTTCTACCACTCGCTCGATGCAACAGCCTGCGTGAAGTCCGCCATCTTCGGCGGCCTGCCGTGCGCCGATGCGACGCTCGGCGGCGTCACCATCTCCGCCACGTCGGCCGTCAAGGGCTACAAGTAACGCCCTCGCACACGGAGTGACTCGAAGAGGGGCCCCGAGTGGGCCCCTCTTCGTATTCTGGGCAGATGTCCGCACCGATCAGAATCGGCACGTGCTCGTGGGCCGACGATGCGCTCTCGAAGTACTGGTACCCGCAGGGCACGCCGCCGAAGGAGCGCCTGCCGTACTACGCGGAGCGTTACTCGACGGTCGAGGTTGACTCGACCTACTACCGCGTGCCGACCGAAGAGATGGTTCGCGGGTGGGCGGAGCGGACGCCCAAGGACTTCGTCATGCACGTCAAGGCGTTCGGCCTGATGACGCGGCATCCGGTGAAACTCGAGCAGGTGCCGCCCGAGTTGCGCGAAGGGCTGCCGGTGGACGATCGCGGACGCGTCGACCGGCCGCCGCGCGAGGCGCGCGGCGCCGTGTTCCGCGAGTTCCTCGGCTCGCTCGCACCGCTGCGCGACGCCGGCAAGCTCGGCGGGATCCTCTTTCAGATGCCGCCGTACTTCGTGTGGAAGCCGTCGTCGCTCGACTACCTGGAATGGGCGAACGACCAGCTCGGCGGCGACCAGATGCTGTTCGAGCCGCGGCATCGCTCGTGGTTCGAGGACGACGCACGCGACGAGCTGCTCCGCTGGCTCGAGGAGCGCAAGATCGGCTGGGTCGTCGTCGATGCGCCGAAGGTCGACGCCAAAAACGTCCCGGAGACGCTCGTTGCAACGACGACCCCGACGGCGTACGTGCGCTTCCACGGTCGCAATGCCGGCACCTGGAACGTCCGAGGCGGATCGGCCGCGCAGCGCTTCGACCACCTCTATGACGAGAATGAGCTGCGCGAGTGGGTCGCCCCGCTGCGCGAGCTCTCGAACCAGTCCGAGGAGGCCTACGCCTTCTTCAACAACAACAATCAGACGAACGGCGTCGCTCAGGCGCCGGCCGGAGCGCAACTGCTCCGCAAGCTGCTCGAGGAGGAGAACGTCCCGACCGCCTGATGCGCGTGCTCGCCGTCACCCATGGGCCTGACGTCAGGCCGGAGGTCTTCGCCGACGTGATCGCCGAGGACGGTCACGAGCTGGTCGAATGGGACATCCGCTCCCGTGGCGCACCGGCGGGGAACGACTTCGATGCGGTGATCGTGCTCGGCGGCGACCAGAACGTCGGCGAGGAGCTCGAGCATCCGTGGTTGAACGAGGAGTACGACGTGCTGCGCCGGTGGGTCGACGACGGCACGCCGCTGCTCGCGATCTGCCTCGGCGCGCAGACGCTCGCGCACGCCGTTGGCGGGACGGTGCGCCCGGTCGGTGCGCCTCTCTCGGGCTTCTACGTCTCCGAGCTCACGGCAGCGGGCGAGGATGATCCCGTGCTCGGCGTCCTGCCGCAACGGTTCGAGTCGTTCAACGCGAACGGCTACTGGTTCGAGATCCCGCCGGGCGCCGTCGAGCTCGCGACCGGCCCGGTGCCGCAGGCTTACCGCATCAACGGCAGCGCCTGGGCCGTGCAGTTCCATCCGGAGATCCGGCGCGA
This sequence comes from Actinomycetes bacterium, assembly GCA_025964395.1. Classification (GTDB taxonomy): domain Bacteria; phylum Actinomycetota; class Thermoleophilia; order Gaiellales; family Gaiellaceae; genus PALSA-600. Next base: position 9,983 of record JAOPYY010000222.1, read on the forward strand.
CCAGGTGCTGAAGTGGTTCGTCGAGGACGAGACGGTGACGCGGCCGCTGAACGAGATCGCCGACGAGTTGGACGAGAAGCTGCCGTCGTGGCAGGAGCACGGTCGCGCCCTCTGCCGCGCGTTCCTCGCGGCCGCCGGCAGGTAGCCGAACCTGGTTCGCTCTTTGAACCAGGTTCGCGAGTTTCGAACTGTCGCTCACCTCCCGAGAAACTCGTGAACCTGGTTCGCCGAACAGCGGCGAACCAGGTTCAGCTCTCGATCGGCAGGTCGTCGTGGCGCGACCATTCGTGCCACGAGCCGACGTAGTTGCGCGCTTCGTAACCGAGTGCGCTCAGCACCTGCGTCGCCATCGCGGAACGCGAGCCGCTGTGGCAGTACGCGATCACCTCGGTGCCCGGTTCCAGCGCGAGGTGCGCGCGCACCTCATCCGTCGTCATCTCCATCAGCCGGTAGATGTCGAGGTTGCGGGCGCCCGGGATGTGACCCTGGCGCGGGTCGCACGGCTGCCCGTGGCTGCCGTCGTACTCGCGCGGCGTGCGCACGTCGAGGATCGTCACCTCGCCCAGGCGCCCGCGCAGCTCGTCGATCGCGATCTCGCTCACAGCGCCCGCACCACCGCGACCTCGGCGGCGACCGACGGCCGCTGCTCGAGCTTTGCCAGCCATTCGGCGATCCGGTCGGGCAGTTGAACGCCGAGCATGTCGCGCGCGCGGATCACCCACGGTGCGTACGCAAGGTCGGCGAAGAGGCTCTGCCCCACCTCGAGCATCTCGAGCTTGCCCGCGAGATCGTTGGGGTCGCCACGGCGAAACGCGTAGTAATCCGTGCCGAGGTTCTCGTCGAAGCGGTGCACGAGCAGTCGCGCGTGCGCGCGCTCGACTGGCTCGCTCGGAAGGAGCGGACGTTCGGGATACCGCTCGTCGAGGTACGCCATGATCACCTCGGACTCCGGCAACGTGAAACCGTCGTCCAGCACCGGCACGCGACCACTCGGCGGATTGAGCTCGAGCAGCCACTGCGGCCGGTCCGCAAGGTCGACCTCGACCGTCTCATAGTCGAGCACCTTCTCTGCGAGTGCGAGGCGCACACGTGCGCAATACGGACAGCGCGACGCGTCGATCAGCCTCACGCCTCCAGCCCCATCAGCCGCGCGATCTGGTCGTACAACTCGGGCGCCGGCGGCAGCTCCGCCGGTGACGCGGCGGTGCGCGCAATCCGCTTCACCTCCTCGCGGTCAGCGCCGGTGAGGCGCGACACGAGCGTCGGGTTGGCGGCGAGCGCAAGCTCATCGCCCTTTGGCAGCGGGCCGTGGTACGTCGGTACCGACAGGTACTCGTCGACCATGCGCCCTCGCTCGTACAGGCGGAAGCGCACAACCTCGCCTTCCTGCGCGAGCGCGACGGTGACTGCACCGAGCCGCTCGGAAAGCTCGCGCGCGAACCGCCCGTGCGCCTCGCGGTCGCGGTCGAGCACCGGATCGATGACGCGCATCCAGCTCTCCGTGCGTCGAACCTCGGGCGCCTCGAGGCGGGGGATGAACTGCGCGACCGCACGCCGGACCGAGAGTTCGTCGTCGCTTTGCACGTGGGTCGTCGCCTTCGAGTCGCCGCGCGGGCGTTCCTCCAGCCGCTGTTCGAGCGCATCCAGAGGAGCCGCCATCTCATACGAGTATTCGACGAAGCCGAGTCGCCGCCAGGCGGTGACGCCGATGTCGTTGGAGCTGAGGACGTCGAGACTGATCCACTGCGCGCCACGCGCCTTCGCATCGGCCACGCACTCCGCGAGCAAGGTCTTCGCAACGCCTTGCCGGCGCCCGCGGGGTCGCACGTATACGAGCTGCACATGCGCCTGCCCGCGCTTCGGCTGCTCGATCCGCGCCACGCCGAGCGGACCCTCGTCGTCCTCGGCGAGGAAGACGCCTCCACCGCGGACGTCGTCCAGCGTGTCGGCCCACTCCTCCTCCCACTGCTCGCCGTCGCCGAGCGGATACGGGACCTCGTGCTCGAACTCGAGCCAGAACTCGCGGAGCACTGCCTCGTCGGATTCGGTGGCGCGGCGGATCTTCACGGCACCAATGTGCCAGTCAGCATGTAGTGGGCAGAAAGGTTCTGGAATGGATCGAGGACTTCGCCGAGCGAGGCCACCTCGACGCCGAAGAGCACGTCGGCCGCCTTGCGGAGCGCCAGGTCACCGGCCGGCCAAGCGTGCGGCCGGGCGAGGTGCCGCGCAAGGAACCACTCCGCCGTCCACGGCCCAAGGCCGCGGAGCTCCGTGATGCGCTCCCGCACCTCGTCGTCCTCGAGCGCCGCGAGTTCGTCCAGATCGAGCTCGCTCCGCGCGAGGCCGACGGCGTACTCCGCCTTCCGCCGGGTGAAGCCGACCGCGACGAGCTGAGCCTCGGTCGCCGCGGCGATCCGCTCCCGCGCCGGGAACGCCCATGCCTCCCCCACCTGAATCCCAAAAGTTCCGATCAGCCGGTTGCGGATCGCGACCGCGGAGAAGAGCGACACCTGTTGCGCGGTGATCGAGGTAATCAGCGCCTCGAACGGGTCCGGCTGCAGCGGCGGACGAAAGCCGGCGAGCTTCACCGTCAGGTCGGCGATCACCGGCTGGCGCTCGACCGCCCAGCGATAGAACGGCTCGAGCTCGAACTCCGCACCAAGCAGCTTCAGGACGACCGGACGCGTCTCGTCGTCAAGCGGTGAGACGTCGACACCACCGCGTGCAGCTCGAATGCGCACGTCCCGCCCGCCGATCGCGCGGTGCAGCGCGCTATCGACCAGCCGGTTCGCCAGGTCTGTCCCGAACGCGCGAAACCGTCCGGTCGAGAGCTCGAAGTCGAACGGCTCAGGTAAGGGCAGCAGCGACATCGTTGAGCGTCTCGTAGCGCTCGAACGGAACGCCCTGCTCGTCCAGGTAGTCCGCGAGCCCGGTGCGCGCGAACACGCGGTCGGCGGCGAGCGATGCGCACCGGTCCGACCAACCGTCGCCGACGAAGACGAGCGGCCGCGTGTCCGGCAGCGAGCGGCGCTTGCACTTGTCGCCGCAGACGGGGCAGGCGCCCTCGTCGCGGAAGATCACGCGCCAACCATCGGGCCGCACCTCGGCGTTGTTCGAGCGCACCTCGAGCTCGACGCCCTCGCGCTCGAGCACCGGAAGGATCAGTTGCGGCAGGCCGCTCGACACGATGATCGGTTCATAGCGCTCGGCGAGGTCGTGAAAACCCGGGCTCACCTCGACGTTCTCGACCGCCCACGCCGCAGCCTCCTCCGCCGACACGCGCAACGTGGCGACCTCGGCGGCGAGCGCCTCGCCGTAGCTGCCGAAGTTCTGCTGGATGCCGCCTTCGTAGACCGACGGATCGCCGAGCGCGTGGATCGCAGCCACGAGCGAATCACGCACCGTGATAGTGCCGTCCCAGTCGAGAACGAGCTGCACTAGAGGCTCAAAAGTGCGACGTGATGCCGGCGGGGTCGTCGTCGGGCGTGCGGCCGTTGCCGGTCGTCGCGTCTTCCGCCCACGAGTACATGTACTTGCCGTCGTCGAGGTCGGATGCGAGCGCCGTCAGGCGCAGCGGGTTGAACGTGTCGCACATCACCGCGTACTCGTGCGTCTCCGTCATGCCGAGCGACTTCTCCGCGAGGCCGGGCTGCGGGCCGTGCGGGAGCCCGGTCGGGTGCAGCGTGACCGATCCCAGCTCGATGCCCTTGCGCGACGAGAAGTTGCCGTCGACGTAATAGATCATCTCCTCGCTCTGGAGATTCGAGTGGTGGTACGGGATCGGGATCGCTTCCGGATCGAAGTCGAGCTTGCGCGGGCAGAACGAGCAGATCACGAAGTTCGGACCGGCGAACGTCTGGTGCGACGGTGGCGGCATGTGGATGCGCCCGGTGATCGGCTCGAAGTCGTGGATCGAGAACGTCCAGGGATAGACGTAGCCGTCCCAGCCGACGACGTCGAAAGGGTGGTAGTCGATGACGTAGGTCTGGTAGCCGTCGCGCACGCGCACCTTGACGACGAACTCGCCCTTGTCGCGGTGTGTGCGCAGCTCGGTCGGCGGGTGGATGTCGCGGTGGTAGTACGGCGCGTGCTCCATCAGCTGCCCGTGCTCGTTGCGGTAGCGCTTCGGGATCGTGATCAGTCCCGGCGTCTCGAACACGAGGTAGCGCTGCTCGCTCTCGTCAGCCGGCGCGAAGCGGTACGTCGTGCCGCGCGGAAGGACGATGTAGTCACCGTTCTTGTATGGCACGTCGCCGAACACCGTCTCGACGACGCCCGTGCCCTCGTGCACGAACACGACCTCGTCGCGCTCACCGTTGCGGAAGAAGCCTTCCATCAGCTCGGTCGGCCGGCAGAGCGAGATCTCGACGTCGTTGTTCCACATCAGGAGCTGGCGGCCGGTGACCGCGTCACCGGCCGGCGGCACGTCCCACGTGCGCAGATGGCGATGCGCGTGCGCGTCCGGCACCCATTCGGTGCGCACGATCGGCTCGAACTCGCCGAGGGCAATCACGCGACACGGCGACTGGAGGTGGTAGAGGATCGATTCGAGGCCTGAGAAGCCCTCGAAGCCCATCACCTCTTCCGTCAGGAGCGTGCCGTTGTCGCGGTGCACGATGTGGCGCTTCCGCGGCAGGTCACCCAGGCGTTGGTAGAAAGGCATGCGTGGAGGATATCCGCGAGCCGATCGAGCGCGAGGTGGGGTCGTGGGAAGGCGTCACCGTCCATCCGCACAGGTTCGGCGGCGTGGAGTTCCGGGTCGGGAAGCGTGAGCTCGGGCACCTGCACGAGACGTGGGCCGACCTACCTTTCACCTCGCGGATCCGAGAGATGCTGGTCGAGACAGGACGTGCGGAGCCGCACAAGTTCGGCGTGCGCGGCTGGGTCTCGCGCGACTTCGACGACGAGGTGATCGAGCTCTTCAGGCTGTCGTACGAACGCGCCCTGGTCGCACAGAACGTGCGCGAGTCACGCGATCAGCTCGGCGAAGCGGGCGGCGCCGACGTTCCCGCCGGAGATGATCACTCCGACCCGGTCGCCTGAGACAAGCCCGTTCAGCACTGCGGCGATCCCGACCGCGCCGCTCGGCTCGACTACGAGCTTCAGCCGCTCGAACGCGAACCGCATCGCCTCGACCATCTGCTGATCGGTCACCGTCACGATCTCGTCGACGAGCCGCGAAGCGACCTCCCACGTCAGGTCGCCGGGGGCATGCGTCTGGAGCCCGTCGGCGATCGTGCGTGGCACGTCGATCGCGATGATCTCGCCCGCCGCGAACGACTGCTTCCAGTCGTCTCCTGTCTCGGGCTCGACGCCGACGACGCGCTTCACGCCGAGGTCCTTCGCGATCGTCGCAGAGCCGGCGATCAGCCCGCCGCCGCCGACCGGGACGACGAGTGTCTCGACGACGCCCGCGTCCTCGAGCAGCTCGAGGGCCGCCGTGCCCGCGCCGGCCATGATCAGCGGATCGTCGTAGGGACGAACGAGCTCCGCTCCGCGCTCGGCCGCGAGCTCGTCGGCGATCGCCTCGCGGTCGCCCGTGTACCTGTCGTAGAGCACAACCTCCGCGCCGTACCCGCGCGTGGCATCGAGCTTCGACTGCGGCGCGTCCTCGGGCATGAGGATCGTGGCGGGCGAGCCGAGCAGCCGCGACGAGAGCGCGACGGCTTGCGCGTGATTGCCGGACGAATACGCAAGGACCGGCGTGCCGGTCGGGAGCGACGCGATCTTGTTGTACGCGCCGCGGAACTTGAACGCCCCGCCGCGCTGCAGGCTCTCCGGCTTGAGCACGACGTGCTCACCGAGCGTGCGCGACGTGATCACCGGCGTGCGGTGCGCAACGCCGTCGAGCACGCGGGCGGCCGCGCGGACGTCGTCGGGCCCGATCACGTGACCGTGTTCCTCAAGACGCCGATGCCTTCGATCTCGAGCTCGACCACGTCGCCGCGCTGCAGCCAGCGTCCGTCACCGTGCTCGAGGATGCACCCGTCGCCGACGGTGCCCGAGCCGATGATCTCTCCGGGACGGAGCGTCGTGTTCCGTGCCGCCTGCGCAAGCAGCGCATCCCAGCGGTGGTGCATATCGCGGAGGTTGCCGCGCGAGCGTTCCTCGCCGTTCACGCGCGCGATCATCTCCCCCGCGCTCCCGTCGAACTCGTCGGGCGTGACGAGGATCGGGCCGATCGACGTCGCGAAGTCCTTGCCCTTCGCCGGCCCGAGGCCGACGCGCATCTCGGCGCGCTGCAGGTCACGGGCCGACCAGTCGTTCAGCACCGTGAAGCCGCCGATCTGCCCATCGGCGCCGATCATCGCCGCACACTCGAGCTCGTAGTCGAGCTCCTCCGTGCCCTCCGGGTACGGAACGTCGGCATCCGGCCCGAAGATCGCGGTCGGGTTCGAGAAGTAGAAGACCGGGATCTCGTACCACTCCTTCGGCACCTCGGCGCCGCGGAGCTTCCGGGCGTTCGCCACGTGCTCCTCGAACGCCATGAAGTCGCGCACCGAAGGCGGGTGCAGCACGGGAGCGCGCAGGTCGACGTCGGCGAGGGCGTACTCCGCGTGCTCACGCGCGGTGCCTCCCCCGGTGAAGAACGACTGGAGCGTCTGCGCCGCGAGCTGGATCACGCGGTCACCCTCGATGCGCCCGGGCCACCCTCGCTCGAGCGCGAGCTCCTTCGGCGTGAACATGCAGAGCTTCATCGTCCGTGAACCTAGACGAAGGGCCCGCCGTGGCGGGCCCTTCGCAGGAGACGGGGGTCGGCGTTACCGCTAGGCGGTCGCGATGTCGCCGCGGTCGACCGTCTTCAGGCCGCCGGTCTCGCCGGCATTGCCGCGGTCGAGCCACACGTGGTACTTGAGCGACGGGTCCTTCGACATGAACACGTAGAGGTACTTCACGTTCTTGTCGAGGTTCTGCTGCGCCGTGGGGCCGAAGAACGCCGCCACGAATGCCGCGCGGTCGCAGACAGCTGCGCACGTCGCGTTCGGGTTGAAGGTGCCACCCGTGATGTTCTCGGTCAGGAAGCCGCCGAACTTGCCGGTGATCCCGGCCGTCACGGCCGTCCCGTGGTGCGGGTTGTCAACCGTCGGGCAGCCCTGCGGGCTGACGCCGGCGACCGTCGTGAACGCACCGCGGTCGAACGCGGTCAAGCGGTAGCTACCGTCGTTGTTCTTCTTGACGGAGTACGTGCGCTTGATCGTGTCGTTCGCCCAAATGTGGCCGTCACAGCCCGAGTCGGGCGACGTGAGCGACGTCGAGTAGCGGAACGTGTTGCCGTGATTGTGATTCTTGCCGTGCTTGCTCTGCTTCTTGTCACCGTGATGGCCGTCGTGATGGCCGTCGTGCGCCGATGACGTCGCGGCGAAGGAAAGTGCGCCGAGAGCCAGTGCGAGCACGATGAGAACGCGCGAGGTGGTGCGGGTCATATGGCCTGCTCCAATCGTCGATTCGTGGTCTCCCTGTGTCCTTCCCGGGACCTCGAACTGCGCAC
>JAOPYY010000234.1 GCA_025964395.1 Actinomycetes bacterium
CTGCACGCCGGTCGAGTACCTCGAGCGCGTCGGCTGGATCGCGGAGGACGTCTGGTGCGCGCACTGCGTTCACCTCTCGGCCGGTGACATCGAGTCGTTCGGCCGCGCAGGCGTCGGAGTTGCGCACTGCCCGACGTCGAACCTCCGCCTCGGGGCCGGCGTCGCGCCGGTGCGAGAGATGTTGAGCGCCGGCGTGCGCGTCGGGCTCGGCGTCGACGGCAGCGCCTCGAACGAGCGCAGCGATCTCTTCGTCGAGGTGAAGAACGCGCTGCTCGTCGCGCGCGGCCGCGGCGGTCCCGACGCAATGACCGCTCGCGACGCCCTGCGCCTCGGCACCCGCGGCGGCGCTGAGGTGCTGCGGCGGGATGACCTCGGGTCGCTCGAGCCGGGCAAGCGCGCCGACTTCGCCGTCTGGCGGACGAACGGCCTCGAGTTCGGCGGCGCCGAGGACCTCGTCGCGAACCTCGTCTTCTCCGGCCCGCACCGCGTCGACCGCCTGGTCGTCGGCGGGGTCGACGTGGTGCGAGATGGCCGGCTGCGCAACGCCGACGAGCAGGAGATCGCTGCTGAGCACCGCAAACAGGCCGGGAGGTTGTGGCAGTGATGACCGTCTCCACCCACGTGCTCGACACCGAGCGCGGCCGCCCGGCCGCGGGTGTCCGCGTCGAGCTCTATGACGGGGACGGCGACCTCGTCGGCGAGGGCGTCACCGACGCCGACGGGCGCATCGCGGAGCTCGGCGACGCGAGCGCCGGCACCTACCGCATCGTCTTCCATCCCCCGTCGCCGTTCTTCAAGCGCGTCGAGCTGGAGGTCGAGCTCGGCGAGGGCCATCACCACGTCCCGCTCCTGATCTCCTCGTACGCGTGCGCGAGCTACCGCGGCAGCTGACAGCCGAGCAGCTGGCCGAGCTGTTCGAGGGACGCACACGGTTCGTCGAGCTACTCGCGGCGGTCGAGGATCCGCTCGGCCAGGCGCGCACGCTGGCGCATGAGCTGACGGACGCGGAGAAGAAGGACGTGCTCGATACGCATCCCGCGATCGGCGCCAAGGCGACCTCCGCACGTTCGGCGCGCGAGCAGGGAACAGACGACGATCCGGCAGTGCTCGCCGAGCTCGCCGAGCTGAACCGCGCCTACGAGGAGAAGTTCGGCTTCCGGTTCGTCGTCTTCGTCAACCGCCGCCCGCGGCGCGAGATCGTCCCGATCCTGCGCGAGCGCCTCGAGCGCACGCGCGCGGAGGAGCTGCGGACGGGCGTCGACGAGCTGATCCAGATTGCGGTGAACCGATGGGCCACTACGTAGCGTTTAGCGACTACTGGTGGGACTGGGGCAACCTCCTGTTCCGCTGGCTGCACGTGATCGCGGCGATCGCCTGGATCGGCGGCTCGTTCTACTTCATCGCGCTCGACAACCACCTTGAGCCGCCGAAGGACCCGCGCGACGCCGAGCGCGGCATCGGCGGCGAAGCATGGGAGGTCCACGGCGGCGGCTTCTACCGCGTCGAGAAGTTCCGTGTCGCGCCTGCGCGCCTGCCCGAGCGTCTGCACTGGTTCAAGTGGGAGGCGTACACGACGTGGCTCTCCGGCTTCGCGCTCTTCATCGCGGTGTACTACTCGCACGCGTCGTCGTATCTCGTCGACAAATCGGTCGCGAACCTCTCGTCGTGGGAGGCGATCGGGCTGTCGGTCGCTCTGCTCGGCATCGCGTGGCTCGTGTACGACGGGCTCTGCCGCGCGTTTCCGAATGACGAGGGCGTGCTGGCGGTGCTGGTCTTCGCGTTCATCTGTCTCTCCGCGTACGCGTCCTGGCGGTTGTTCGCGCCGCGCGCGGCATTCGTCCAGGTCGGCGCGATGATCGGGACGATGATGGTCGGCAACGTCTTCTTCGTGATCATCCCTGCGCACTGGAAGCTGATCCGCGCGAAGGAGGCAGAGCGCGAACCCGACCCGCGCTGGAACAGGGCCGGCAAGACGCGGTCGGTGCACAACAACTACCTGACGCTGCCCGTCGTGTTCGCGATGCTCTCGAACCACTTCCCGTTCACGTACGGACACAAGAACGGCTGGCTCGCCCTCGTCGCTTTGATGGCGATCGGTGCCCTGACGCGCCACTACTTCAACCTCCGCCATCGCGGGCTGAACGTGTGGCCGATTCTGATCGTGGCGGCGGCAGGGATCGTTGCGCTCGCGATTCTGCTCAAGCCGTAGTAGAGGCCTGATCAAGCCTCTCTCACGACGCGGTACTTGACGTGGGTGACGGTCGGCGAGTCGACCACCCGCAGCACCTCCAGCTTCCCCTGCTCGCCGCCGTCGAAGAGGCGCACGCCGTCGCCGAGCAGCACCGGCGCCACGTGCACCTGCAGCTCGTCGAGCAGGCCGGCCCGCAGGCATTGCTGAACGACGCTCGCGCCGCCGGCGACGGCGACGTCCTTGCCGCCCGCAGCGGCCCGCGCCTGCTCGAACGCCGACTCGACACCGTCCGTGACGAAGATGAACGACGTCCCGCCAAGGACGAGGGTCTCCCGAGGATGGTGCGTCAGCACGAACACCGGCATCCCGAACGGCGGCGTGTCGCCCCACCAGCCCTCGGCCATCGGATCGTCCTGCCAGCTGCCCTCGCCGCCGCTGAACATGCGCCTGCCCATGAGCACGGCGCCCGGCTGCGCGAGCTGCTCCCTGACGAGATCGTCGTCGGGGCCTGTCGCGCCCTTGCCTTCGACGCCGTGGCTCTCCATCCAGCTCGCGAGCCCGAAGACCCACTCGTGCAGCTGCATGCCGCCCTCCCCGAGCGGTGCCTCGACCGTCCGGTTCGGCCCGGCAACGTACCCATCGAGTGAAACCGAGATGTCGAGTCTGAGCTGTGGCATGGCGCCTCCTGTAGTTTTCGCGACCGTGCTCGAGATCGTTGCAGCCGGAATGCGCTTCGTGGCGCGGTGGGAGGAGGAAGTCGCTCCGAAGACGGTGGCCGCCTTCAAGGCGAGCCTGCCGCTCGACGACCGGATCATTCACTGCCGGTGGAGCGGTGAGTCGAATTGGATCCCGTGGGGCGACCGCGACTTTGGGATCGGGCCGGAGAACGCGACGTCGTATCCGCATCCCGGTGAGCTCGCGCTCTACCCGGGCGGCCAGAGCGAGACGGAACTGCTGATGCCGTACGGCTACTGCAACTTCGCGTCGAAGGCCGGCCAGCTGTGGGCGAACCATTTCGCGACGATTATCGAGGGCCAGGAGCAGTTACCGCAGCTCGGCCGCCTCACCCTTTGGGAAGGCGCGCAGCAGATCACCTTCCGCGCTCTGTAAAAGACTTTAGTCGCGCGGGTCTGAGTCCTCGGTGATCTCGACGGCGGCCGGCGTGTCCTTCTCGACGATCAGATAGCGGTCGGTCGCCCGGACAACGTGCTCGATCTGCTCGGTGAGGTGTCCCGGCACGATCGCGAACCAGCGGCCGTCGGACCGCACTTCCTCGTACTCGCTGAGCGTCAACTGGATCTGCTCCGCACAGGTGCCGTGCGAGCACTCGCACACGAACTGGACATGCTGCTGATCCGATTCCCGTCCGAGCTTCTCGATCTGCTCGTTGACACTGCGGAACAGCACCTCGTTCTGCGCTGCGCGATCCTCGAAGGCACCCACGACTGAGTTCTAGCGCTCTTCACGCACGTACGGCGTGCCGAGTGCGGCTGGAGCCCCGAGGCGCCGCCGTGCACCGGCGCTCGAGACGATCACGAGCACGACGATCGTCATCACGTACGGCAGCGACTGGAAGAGCTCGGGCGGGATGCCCTTCAGGATCCCGCGCGCCTGGAAGGCGAACGGGATGCCTGAGAACGCACCGAACAAGTAGGCGCCGACGAGGCAGAGCGCTGAGCGCCAGAACGCGAAAATGACGAGCGCGATCGCAATCCAGCCCGCGCCCGCTGTGATGCCGTCGACCCACTGCGGCGTGATCCAGAGCGTGAAGCACGCACCGCCGACACCGGCGAACGCGCCGCCGACCAGCGTGTGCGCGTAGCGATACGCAGTGACGTTGATTCCCATCGCGTCGGCCGCCTCGGGCGACTCCCCGACGGCGCGCACGTTGAGGCCGAGCCGCGTGCGGTTGAGATACAGCGCAACGATCACGACGAGCGCCCACGACGCGTAGACGAGCGCGGACTGCTTGAAGAGGATCGGGCCGACGACGCTCGCGGTCTGCCACGAGTGCGGGAGGAACGGCGTAAATGCGTGCCGCGCCGGCTGGTCGGCGAGGTTCAAGTCGTTGCCGAGGTAGGACGAAAGGCCTGCCGAACCGGCAAAGATCACGAGCGCGAGCCCCGAGACGATCTGGTTCGCGCGCAGCGTGATCACGAGAAACGCGTGGATCAGCGCCATCGACGCGCCCGCGATCGCCGCGACGACGATCGCGAGCAGCAATGAACCGGTGCGCTGCACCGCCCAGAAGCCCATGACGGCGCCGACGAGCATCATCCCCTCGACCCCGAGGTTGAGCACACCCGCACGCTCGGTGAGCAGCTCGCCGATCGCCGCGTAGAGCAGCGGGGTGCCGTAGGTGACGGCGGACGCGAGCACCACGACCCACACCGAGTTGTTGATCACGCGGCGGCTTCCGCCGTGTGCGTGCCGCGTGTGAAGCGCAGCCGGTAGCGAACCAGGAGCTCGCCGCCGAGCGCGCAGAACAGGATCAACCCCTGCATGACGCCGACCAGCCCCGAGGGGAAGTCAACGCCTTGCAGCGTGTAGCCGGCGTTCTGCAGGCCGCCGAGCAGGAACGCGACAAGGCAGACAGCGAACGGGTTGTAGCGCGCGAGCGCCGCGATCACGATCCCTGCGTAGCCGTAGCCCGCCGCGGTCAGGCCGCGCGGATCGAGGGTGTGGCGGATGTCGCCGTCCTGGCTCGCGCCGCCGATGCCGGCGATCGCACCGGACAGCGCCATCACGGCGAGGATCTTGCGGCGCGTGCGCATCCCGGCATACGACGCGGCACGCCGTGAGTCGCCGATCACCTGCACTTCGAACCCGAAGCGCGTGCGCGTGTAGAGGAGCCACACGAGCGCCGCGATGACCAAACCGAGGAGCAAGCCGAAGGGCACCAGCAGCGAGCCGACGTGCGACGTGGGCCAGCTCGCGGCATCGGGCAGCGGCTTCCCCTGCGGGAACACCTTCGCCGTCGGGCTCGAGGTGTCACGCCAGTACGACTGCGAGTCGAAGATCAAGTAGTTGATGACCAGCGCGCCGACGTAGTTCAGCATCAGCGACGTGATGATCTCGTTCGTCGAGAAGAACGCGCGGAGGATCGCCGGGATCAGTGCGAGCGCAGCGCCGCCGATCGCACCGGCGGCGATCATCGCCGGCACGGACAGCCAACCGGAGTGATTGCCGAGCGCGATGCCCGCAGCGGCGCCGAGGACCGCACCGGCGTAGAGCTGTCCCTCGCCCCCGATGTTGAAGAGTTGCATGCGAAACGCAACCGCCGCGCACAAGCCGGTGAAGAGCAGCGGCGTCGTCGCGATCAGCGTGTCGTTCAGCGCTGCGGTGCTGCCGAAGCCGGAGCTCAGCAGCCGGCCGAAGGTGTGCAGCGGCGGATGGTTGGTGATCAGCAGGACAAGCGTCATCAGTCCGAAGGCAACGACGATCGACCCCACCGGAACCGCAACGAGCAGCCACTTCGGCTGCGTGAGCCGGCGCTCGATCCTGATCACTCGCGCTCTCCTCCCGCCATCAGCAGGCCGATCTCCTCGACCGTCGCGCTCGCGGCATCTACTTCGCCGACGATCGCGCCTTCGTAGATCACGGCGATGCGATCGGCGAGCGCAAGGATTTCGTCGAGGTCCTCGGAGATGAGCAGCACCCCGACGCCGTTCGCCGCCGCATCGCGCAGGTAGCGGTGCACGGTCTCGATCGCGGCGACGTCCAGGCCGCGGGTCGGTGAGGCGATCACGAGCACGCGCGGCTTGCCCTCGAACTCGCGCGCGAGCACGACCTTCTGCAGGTTGCCGCCCGAAAGCCTGCGCGCCGGCAGGTCGGGGCCGCCGCCGCGAACGTCGTAGCGCTCGATCAGCTCCGCCGCGTAGTCGCGAATCGTCCGCAGCCGCAGCAGCGGCCCCTTCACGACGCTTCGACCGCGGTACGACTTGAGCACGACGTTCGACGCGATCGAAAGCGACGGCGCCACACCGGTGTGCAGCCGGTCCTCCGGTACGTGTGCGACGCCGGCACGAATCGCCTCGCGCGCGTCGCCGCCCCGCAGCGTCTTCCCGTCCACCGTGATCGTGCCGCGGGTCGCCGGGCGCATGCCCGTGATCGTCTCGGCCAGCTCGCGCTGCCCGTTGCCGGCGACGCCCGCGATCGCGACAACCTCCCCCGCGCACACCCTCAGCGACACACCGCGCAACGTCTCGCTGCCACGGTCCCCTGCCGCCCACAGGTCGTTCGTCTCGAGCACCGGCTCGCCCACCTCGCCGGTACGCGGCACGCGCTCCGCCATGTTCACCTCGCGCCCGACCATCAGCGCGGCGAGCGAACGCGGCGTCGCGTCCTTCGTCTGGACCGTCTCGACATTCTTCCCGCCGCGCAGCACGGTGACGCGATCGGAGACCGCCATCACCTCGTGCAGCTTGTGCGAGATGAAGATGATCGTCCGTCCTTCGTCCGCCATCACGCGCAACGTCTCGAAGAGCGAATCCGCTTCCTGGGGTGTCAGCACGGCTGTCGGCTCGTCGAGGATCAAGATGCGCGCCTCGCGGTAAAGCGCCTTGAGGATCTCCACCCGCTGCTGCTCGCCGAGAGACAGCTGCCAGATGCGCGCGCGCGGATCGACCGCGATGCGGTAGCGGTCGCCGAGCTCCGCGACGCGGCGCTCGATCCGGCGGGGGTTGACGATAAGTTTCTTCCCCTCACCGCGGTGGTCGCCGAGGATCACGTTCTCCGCGACGGTGAACGGCGGGACCA
>JAOPYY010000274.1 GCA_025964395.1 Actinomycetes bacterium
GGGCCCGCGCCACGGCCCTCGCCGGCGCGACCCGGCCAGCGGCCGCTGGCTGCCCGGCGCGCTCAACTGAACTCGGGCGGTAGCGGCCGTGCGTGGACGACGACGAGCGTCTTCGTCGGCCGCGTCAGTGCAACGTACAGCTCGCGCAGTTCGATCAGCGCAGGCTCGACGACGACGACGTGGTCGAACTCGAGGCCCTTTGACGCGCGCGGCGTCAGCACCGGCACCCCGTTCCAGAGATCGTCCTGCGGAACCTCGCCGGCGAGCTCCTCCGGGACGATCACCGCGAGCAGGCCCTCCGACTCGGCGAGGCGCTCGGCCTCGCGGTAGGCCTCCGCCAGGAGATGCTCCGGCTCGACCCTGCGGATCGTCGGCGCGTCCCCTCCCGCCCGGTACGAGATCGGCGCTGCGACGTCCGGCGCGATCGTGTCGAGCAACGGCAGTGCGAGCTCCATGATCTCGCGCGGGACGCGATAGGCATGCCGAAGCTCCTCGATCGTCGCCTCGTCCCCGCGCGGCAGGTGCGGCAGCACCTCGTCCCAGCGGGAGTAGCGGATCGCGCCGGTCGCCTGCGCGACGTCGCCGAGGATCGTCAGCGCACCTTCGCGCGCACGCCGCGCGACCATGCGCAGCTGCATCGGCGTCAAGTCCTGCGCCTCGTCCACGATTACGTGGCCGTACGCGCGCGGGGCCGCGTCGAGCACCGTGCGCGCCTCGTCGAGCAGCGGAATGTCGCCGTCCGACCACGCCTGACCTCGCCGCAGCAAGAGCTTCTGCTCGCGTTCGTCGAGGATGCCGTCGGCCGCCTCCGCGAGTGTCGCGCGGGTCGTGAACAGCGAGCGAACGAGCCGGTCGGGCGAGACGATCGGCCACGCGGCCTTGAGGATGTGGTCGAGGTAACCCTTCGAGCGCAGCGCCTGCTCGACCTCGTCGAAGTTGCGGATCGCACCGCCGCCGAGCACGCGGCCGTACTCCACGTAGAAGCGGCGGAGCAGGCTCATGCGGAAGCGCTCGCGTGCCGCCGTGGTCGTCCCCGTCTCGCGCGCCGCAGCGAGCAGCTCGCGCACCTCGCGCAAGCGCACGGAGATGAACGAGCCTTCCAGGCGGATCACGAGCTCCTCGGGCTCCGACGCGAGGCGAAGCTCCGCCGCGCGGTGCACGACCTCGGCGAGGCGCACATCGGCCTTCAGCTCTGCGACGGCGGGCGGGTCGCGCAACTCGGGGAAGACACCGTCGACGAGCTCGCCCACTGCGCGCTGCTCGACGCTGTCCTCGCCGAGCGCGGGCAGGACGTGGCTGACGTACTCCATGAACGTGCGGTTCGGTCCGATCACCAGCACGCCGCGCGCGCGAAGCGCTGCCCCAGCAACACCTTGCTGGAGATTGTCGCGCGCGAGATAGAGGAGCCACGATGCGCGGTGCAGGCCGACTGCCGTTTTGCCGGTGCCCGGCCCGCCCTGGATCACGAGCGGACTGTTCGGCTCGTGCGTGATCAGGCGGTACTGATCCGCCTGGATCGTCGCGACGATGTCGCGCATGCGCGTGTCGCGCGTGCGCTCGAGCTCCTCGAGCAGGAAGTCGCCGACCGCCGCGCCGTCGACGATCGAGCCGTCGAGCGCCTCGTCCGCGATGTCGAGCACCTTGCGCCCGTCGGTGCGGAACCGCCGGCGCAGCGTCACACCATGCGGATCTTGCGGCGTTGCGGTGTAGAACGCGCGTGCGGCCGGCGCCTGCCAGTTCACGACGAGCTGCTGCTGATCCTCGTCGTGCACCCACCGGCGACCGATGTAGAGCGGCCGCCGCATCGACTCCACCTCGAGCCTGCCGAAGCAGAGCCCGAGCTGGGCGTCCTCGTAGGTCCGCAGCCGCTTCGCCGCCCAGGCGTCCATCGCGGCCTGCGCGACCTCGCCGTCGACCTTGTCCCCGGCGCCGGCCACGATCTGCCGCATTCGCTCGAGGTGCTCGTAGGCCCGGTCGACGTACCGCTGCTCTGCTCGCAGGTCCGGGTGGCTCATTGGTTCAACGTACCGACCGGGACCTCCGGCGCAAGGGCGGCCGTACCCTCTCCGTGAATCGCCGTGAATTCGTCGCGCTGGCGGCCGCCGCGCCGTTCGGCGTGCGCGCGGCGCTCGCCGCTGCCGCTGGTGCGCCCTACGCGCTCGTCACCTGCGATGACGAATCGCGGCTCGCCGTCGTCGACCTCGCTGCGTTCCGCGCCGTCCGCTGGATCGCGACACCACCCGGCCCCCGCGCCGTCGAGCTCGTCGGGACGCGCGCCGTCGTTGCGCACTGGGCCCTCGGCAAGCTTGCGATCGTCGATACGCATCGCACGCTGCACGTGATCGAGGGAGTCGGCGCGCCACGCTACGCCGCCGCGCATCCGGACGGCGTGCATGCGTTCGTTACCGACTCGGCGTACGGGGTCGTGACGGTCGACGTTCAGCGCGGTCGCATCGTCGGCCGCGTCAAGTTGCCCGGCTGGCCGCGCCACGTCTCGCTCGATCCGGCGGGCAAGACGCTCTGGGTCGGCCTCGGGACCTCGTCGACGCAGGTGGCGGTGGTCGACGTCGCCGATCCGCGGCGCCCGCGGCGCGCGGCGCTCGTCACGCCTCCCTTCGGCGTGCACGACGTCGGCGTCTCGCCGGACGGGCGGCAGGTGTGGATGACGGCGGGAGCGGCCGGCGAGACGGCGATCTATCACTCCGGCCGCAAGCTGCAAAGGACGTTGCCCGCGGACGCGGCGCCCCAGCACGTGACCTTCGGGAACGCGGCGGCGTACGTGACGAGTGGCGACTCGGGAACCTTGCGCGTGCACTCGCAGGCGAGCGGCCGCGTGCTGCGAACGACGCGGATCCCGGTCGGGTCGTACAACGTGCAGCATGGGCCGGGACGTGTGATCACGCCGTCGCTCTCGCACGGAACGCTGACCATCCTCAACGAGCGCGGGGCGTTGCTGGCGACCGTGCACGTCGCCAATGCGTGTCACGACGCGTGCTTTGCACCGGTTTGAATGAGTTTACGAAAGCCTTACTGCTGGCGAGGTGGATGTTTATGCCCGAGCGGGAACATGGATCTGCGTGAAGCGTCTGCTCCTCCTGATAACCCTGCTCGCAGTTGCCCTCCCGGGATCGGCGAGCGCGGCGAGCAGTCCATGCCGTAACAAGATCTTCAACGACTGGTATCCCGACGGGAAGATCGCGTCGACGTATCCCGTCGCGTGCTACCGGGACGCGTTGAAGCACATGTCGACGGACGCCGGCATCTACTCGAGCCTTGGCGATGACATCCGCGCCGCGATGCGCGCGGCGATGCGGCGTAACCATGGGCTCTCGGCGCCGCTCCAGGTGGGCCACGGTGCGAAGGCGATCGGCGCTGAGAACGTCAAGAACGTGCTCGTCTCGG
>JAOPYY010000277.1 GCA_025964395.1 Actinomycetes bacterium
CCGAGTACGCCTCGGTCGGGATGTAGGAGATCTCCTTCAGCTTCAGCGCGCCCTCGAGCGCGACCGGCAGGCCGATGTGGCGGCCGAGGTAGAGGAAGAACGGCTCGTTGAAGTACCGCTGCGCGACGTCCTCGATCGGGTGGTCGTCGTCCAGGAAGCGCTGCATCTTGTTCGGCAGGTCGTAGAGCTCGTCCATGATGAACTCCTGCTCTTCTTTCGGCATCGTGCCGCGGCACTGCGCGAGCTTCAGGCCGACGAGGAACAGCAAGGCGATCTGCGCGGTGAAGGTCTTCGATGCTGCGACGCCGACCTCGAGCCCGGTGCGCGTGTAGAGCACCGAGTCGACCTCGCGCGTGATTTGCGAGCCCATCATGTTCGTGATCGCGACGGTGCGCGCACCCTTCGCACGCGCCAGCTTCATCGCCTGGATCGTGTCGCGGGACTCGCCCGACTGCGAGATGCCGATCACGAGCGTGCCGGGGTCGACGACGGGGTTGCGGTAGATCCACTCGCTCGCGACGTCGGGCTCGACCGGAACGCGTGCCCACTCCTCGATCGCGTAACGACCGACGACGCCTGCGTGGTACGAGGTGCCGCACGCGACGATCACGATGCGCTTGAGGTGCTGCAGCTCCTCTTCGGTCATGCCGAGGCCGTCGAGTACGAGGTTGCCGTGGCGAACGCGGTCGCCGATCGTCTCGGCGACGCCCTCCGGCTGCTCGAAGATCTCCTTGAGCATGAACGTCTCGTAGCCCGAGCGCTCTGCTGCGTCGTCGTCCCAGTCGACCTCGAGCACGTCGTGCTCGACGGCGTCGCCGGTGTCGAAGCGGACGAAGTCGACGCCTGCGGGCGTGATCGAGGCGACGTCGCCGTCGTCGGGAAACTGCACGCGGCGCGTTTCCGCAAGGAACGCTGCCAGGTTCGACGCGAGGAAGTTCTCGCCCTCGCCGAGGCCGACGACCATCGGCGTCTGATGCCGCACGCCGACGAGGTGGTTCGGATGGTCGTGATGGATCACGACGAATGTGAAGTGGCCCTCGAGCTGGCCGTACACCGTGCGCACGGCTGCGACGAGGTCGCCGTGGTAGGCGTCCTCGAGCAGGTGCGCGACGACTTCGGCATCCGTCTCGGACGTGAACTGGTGCCCCGCCTTCTGCAGATCCTCGCGCAGCTCGCGGTAGTTCTCGACGATCCCGTTGAGCACGATCGCCAGCTTCTCGTCGTCACAGGCGGTCAGGGGGTGCGCGTTCTCCTCGGTGACGCCGCCGTGCGTGGCCCACCGGGTGTGCCCGAGCCCCGTCGTCGACGTCGAAACGTTCGACTCCGCAGCGTCCTTCAGGAACTGGAGGTTCCCGACCGCGCGGACGTACTCGAGCCCGCCCTCTTCGAGCAGCGCGATCCCGGCCGAGTCATAGCC
The DNA here is from genome assembly GCA_025964395.1 of Actinomycetes bacterium. Classification (GTDB taxonomy): domain Bacteria; phylum Actinomycetota; class Thermoleophilia; order Gaiellales; family Gaiellaceae; genus PALSA-600. Next base: position 1,418 of record JAOPYY010000277.1, read on the forward strand.
GCGGTACTCCAGACGCTTGAGCCCCTGGAGAAGTAGCGGCCTGGAAGACCGGCTGCCGACGTATCCGATGATCCCGCACATTCGGAGCCTCCTTCTCTACCCGGTCGAATACCGGAAATTGCCCCCGAAAAGTCTCCTATACAACGCGAAAAGCCCGGCTGCGGGTCCGTCCCTTCGTCGGGGCGGTGAACTAGCCGAGCTCTCGTCGGACGAGCGCTGCGATGCTAGCACAGGCCTCTGCCGCGACCTCTGCGTTTTCGGCCTCCGCGAGCACCCGAATCAGGGGCTCGGTGCCCGACGGGCGCACGAGAATGCGGCCCTGGCCGTTCCAGGCTTGGTTGAGCCGTTCCACCTCGTCCAGGACGGCCGGCGGCAGCCCCTTGTCCTCGACGCGGACGTTCTCCTTGGACTGCGGCCAGCGCGACATCACGGATGAGACGTCGCTCAGCTTCCGGCCCTTCAGGGCGCCGCAGAGCAGCAGACCGGCGGCCAGGCCGTCGCCGGTCACGTGGTCGCGGAGATAGATGACGTGGCCCGACTGCTCGCCGCCGAGCAGCGCGCCCTCGCGCTGCAGCGCCTCGAGGACGTAGCGGTCGCCGACGGCCGTCGTGTGCACGGTGATGCCGCGCTCGCGCATCAGCGCGTGGAAGCCGAGGTTCGTCATCACGGTCACTGCCACCTGGTCGACCTCCTGGTCGAGCGCGAGGATCGCGATGATCTGGTCGCCGTCGATCGCCGCGCCGTTCTCATCTACGGCCAGCATGCGGTCTCCGTCGCCGTCGAACGCGATCCCAAGGTCGTAACCGCCCTCGACGACCGTCTGTTGCAGGAGCGCGAGGTCGGTCGCCCCGCAGCCGACGTTGATGTTGTTGCCGTCGGGCGCGTCGCCGATCGCGTGCACCTCCGCCCCGCACCGCTCGAAAGCATGCGGAGCGAGGCCCGAGTACGCGCCGTTCGCGCAGTCGACGACGATGCGCAGCCCCTTCAGGTCCGCGCCGAAGCGCTCGAGGATGTGCTGCAGGTACGAGTCGGTCGCGACCTCGATCCGCTCGATCTTCCCCTGGTCGATGCCCGGCGATGCGACGAGGAGCTCCTCGATCTGCTCCTCGGATGCATCGGACAGCTTGAAGCCCTGGGAGTCGAAGAACTTGACGCCGTTGTACTCAGGCGGGTTGTGCGACGCCGAGATCACGACGCCGAGGTCGAGCGCGAGCAGTGCAACGGCCGGCGTCGGCAGGACGCCGCCGAGAATCGCGTCGCCGCCCACCGAGATCACGCCGCGCGCGAACGCCTCTTCGAGATCACGCCCCGACGCGCGGGTGTCGCGGCCGATGAAGACCTTCGACGCGCCGGTCCACGTCGCCGCCGCTCTGCCCAGGCGCTCGACGAGCTCGGGCGTCAGGAACTCGCCCACGACGCCACGCACCCCATCGGTGCCGAAGTACTTCCTAGCCATGAAGCGGAGTTACCGCTTGCTGAACTGCGGCGCCTTGCGCGCCTTGTGCAGGCCGGCCTTCTTGCGCTCCACGATGCGTGCGTCACGCGTCAGGAAGCCAGCGCGCTTCAGCGGCACGCGAAGCTCGGGGTCGACCTCGACGAGCGCACGGGCGATCCCGTGGCGCATCGCGCCTGCCTGGCCCGAGGGGCCGCCGCCGTGCAGGCGAACACGCAGGTCGTACTGGCCCTCGAGGCCGGCCGTCTTGAGCGGCGCGGTCGCGAGCATCCGGTGCACCTGGCGCGGGAAGTACTCCTCGATCTTCTTGCCGTTGATCCAGGTGTCGCCGTCGCCGGGACGCAGGATCACGCGCGCGACGGAGG
>JAOPYY010000177.1 GCA_025964395.1 Actinomycetes bacterium
CGAACGCAAACAAGCCGAAGGGAAAACACGCCGCGAAGCGATCCGCTGCCTCAAACGACTCCTCGCCCGCACCGTCTTCAACACACTCAAAGCGAGCCCCGCCTTGACATAGGAGCAACACTGGCCCGGGCGACGAGCCGACCCCGCTACTCACTGGCGCTTCTTCGGCCACCCTCCGGAATTCGCACCGAACGCCTTGCTGAGGGCTCCTAGCGTGCCTTGCGTATCCCATCGTTTCCGTCGTGCCAAAGATCCGAGCGCAATCGTCGCGGCGACCCAGACGGACAGGACGACTAGGCCGAGCCACCACATCCCGAAAAGCACGTGCGCGAGCAACGCCACGACGAGGGCCGCAGGAGCAGCGGAGAGAAGCGCGAGAGCTAAGCCTCCTGCGATTCGGCGCATCGTGTCCTTCTACCTGATCGCGGTCCCAAAGTGTCAGCGGTCGAACCGCCGCCACGCGAACAACTGCCAACCCGCCGCAGCTAGGAAGAAGACAACGAACGCAAGCGCCCATCCCTTGAACGTGAACGCGCCGAAGAGTGCAAGCCGACGAAGGCGGAACAGGCGGCGATCCGATAAGAGGTCGATCTGGCCACGGCGCTCATTCTGCACCTCTGCGGAGATCGGTTGCCTCATGGGACTGTCCCGAACGCTGGCCCAGGCGACCCAACTGGGAAGAGCAGCGGCGACGGATGGATCGCCTCCGCCCACCTGGCGAAGCTAGCACCCCATGACGGCTGAATGTGGTGCACCGGCCGTTCAGGGTGCGCTCCGGAACGCTAGGCCAAGCGAGCGCCCGAACAGGTTGACGCGCAGCGTGGCCTCGTCGTGTAGGACTCGCGTGTGATCACGGTGATCGGCGCGGGTCCTTCCGGGTTGGCATCCGCCGCCATGCTCAAGCGCGCAGGCGAGCGCGTCGTCGTTGTCGAGCGTGGCGAGGTTGGCGCGGTCTGGGCGACGCGGTACGACAGACTGCACCTGCACACGGTTCGGTGGCTGTCAGGCCTTCCCGGCTACCGGATCCCTCGAGCCTTCGGAAAGTGGCCTGCACGTGAACGCGTTGCCGAGTATCTGCGGGATTACGCGGCATACCACGACCTGGATGTCCGGACGGGTGTCGAGGTTGAGCGCATCGAGCAAGCAGCCGACGGCTGGGCGGTGAGAACGTCGGACGGCCCGCTGGCAGCAACGCGGGTCGTCGTTGCGACAGGACAGAGCAACGTTCCGTTCACACCTGAGTGGCCGGGCGCATTCGCCGGCGAGGTCACCCATTCGGCCGATTACCGCAATCCATTCGCATATCGCGGACGCCGCGTCCTGGTCGTGGGAAGCGGCAACTCGGGTGCCGAGATCGCGGTCGACCTCGCTGATGGGGGCGCGAGCGACGTGCTGCTCTCGGTGCGGACGCCGCCGAGCATTGTGCGGCGCGACACACTCGGCGTGCCGAGCCAACTGCTCGGCATCGCCAGCGCGCATCTGCCGACGGCCGTCGTGGACCGGATCGCGGCCGGCATCCGGCGCGTCGCGATCGCGGATCTTGCGCCGTATGGACTCGTCGCCCCCGAGCGACCCTATTCCGACTTTCTCCGCCGGCGGGTGATCCCGATCGTCGATGTCGGGCTCTCGGACGCAGTGCGGACGGGGCGCGTCCGCGTCGTCGCGGCGCTCGAGCGGTTCGAAGCCGGCGCTGCGATTCTTGCCGACGGCACACAGACCGAGCTAGATGCAGTCATCGCCGCAACCGGCTTCCGCACCGGCCTCGAGCAGCTTGTCGGACACCTCGGTGTCCTCGACGAGCGCGGCCAGCCACTCGTCCGAGACCTCGAGGAGCCCGCCGGAGTGCCCGGCCTACACTTCGTCGGCTACGAAATCACGCTCGGCGGCACGTTTCGGCTCGTCGGCATCGAAGCGAAACACCTTGCTCGAACCGTCGGCGCCGCACGAGCAACGCGAACCTAGGCCGCGCGCGCGGCTTGCTCGACGGCGGCGCGCAGGTGCGCCGAGCTCGCGACGACGTCGCCGACGACGACCAGTGACGGAGACTCGAGGCCGCGGGCGACCGCGGCGATCGTGCCGAGCGTCCCGACGCGCGTTTGTGAGTCGGGGAGCGAGAGCTTCGAGATGACGGCGGCCGGCTCGTCGACGTGGCGGCCCGCGAGGATTAGGTTGTCGGCGAGGTGCTCGAGGCGCTTCAGGCCCATGAAGATCACGAGCGTGCCGGGCGTCGCTGCGAGCTGGTCGTAGTCGAGGTCGGTGCCGTCGCCTGAGGTGCCGGTGAGGATCGTCAGCTGTGCGGCGACTCCGCGCGTCGTCAGCGGAATGCCGGCGAGCGCGGGCACGGCGGTGAACGTCGATACGCCGGGCACGACTTCGTACTCGATGCCGGCGGCGGCGAGCGCCTCGACCTCTTCGAAACCGCGGCCGAAGATGAACGGGTCGCCGCCCTTCAGGCGCACGACCTTGCGGCCGCGGCGCCCGTGGTGCACGAGCAAGTCGTTGACTTCCTCCTGCGTCAGACCGTCGCGCGAGATGCGCGCGGCGCCGAGCGCCTTCGACACGAGCCCGGACGTGACGAGCCTGTCGTAGACGAGGATCTCGCAGTTGCGCACGAGCTCGAGCGCCCGAACCGTGACGAGCCCGGGATCACCGGGGCCTGCTCCGACGATCGCAACACTCATGCCAACGCCTCCTCGACGAGTTTCTGGAAGTAATCGCGCCGCGCCTCGTAGGTCGGCAATTCGCTCTTCGCCCACGGGCGCAGCGCTTCGAGCCTGCGCGCAAGATCTGCATGCTCCGGGCCGATCAGCTCCGCGACGTCGCTACGGATGCGCTGTGCAAGCGCGGGCGACGCGCCACCGGTCGAGACGCCGACGACGATCGGGTCGCGGCGCACGATCGCCGGGAGGATGAAGCTGCAGAGCTCGGGATCGTCGGCGACGTTGCAGAGCGTCGAGCGCTCGGCGGCGACGTCGGACACCTCGGCGTTGATCGAGCGGATGTTCGTCGCCGCGATCACGAGGAAGCGGCCGACGACGTCCGAGCGCCGGAACTCGCGACGCTCGACACGCACGGGCAGACGGCGAAGATCGTCGTCGACCTGCGGCGCCACCACCGTCACCTTCGCCTCGCAGTCGAGCAGGCCGTGCACCTTCTCCGTTGCCACACGGCCACCGCCGACAACGAGGCAATCCTTGCCGCGCAGGTCGAGGCATGCCATGTAGTAACGGGGATCGCTCACGTCGCAAGGCTCGTGAGTCGCGCACCGTGCGTGTCGAGGCGGACAGATGCCTCCACCCCGCCCGCTTCGATCGTCAGCGTGAATGCGCCTGGCGCGACCGCTGCGATCTTGACCGCGTCGATTGGATGACCGTTCAGCGCCTGCAGGGCCTTCGATACCTCGGTCGCGCTCTCGGAGCGCTCGCGCCCCTTCGGCAACCTGCGCAGCGTGGACACCGCGGCCTGCTCGCCACCCGGCCCGTAGTAGGCGCGGACGCGACCGGTCTGCAATCCGAGCTCGAGCACCGACTCGAGCAACTCCGTGGATCCTTCACCGACCTCGCCGTCGTCGACGTCGGAGACGAGCTCGGCCAGGCGCGCGCGCATATCGTCGTTCTGCGCCATCGACAGCACCGTTTGCGCCTCCGCCAGCGCGACCTCGCGCGCCTCGCCTTTCAACGCGACGGTGCTACTCACTGTCGTCCCCGATCAGGGCGCGCAGCTCGTGCTCCAGCCCGCCTGTCTCGATCGCGCAGTGGATGCCGCACTCCTTCGGCGCGCCAGACTCCCACCACCAGCGTCCGGCGCGCAGGTCCTCGCCCTTTTGCGTCGGCCGTGTGCACGGCGCGCAACCGATCGAGGTGTAGCCCTTGTCGTAGAGCGAGTTGTACGGCAGGTCGTGCTCCTTGACGTAGTCCCACACGTCTTCCTCCGACCACTCCGCGAGCGGGTTGAACTTCACGATCGCGCCGTGATCGTGGTCGATCTCGACCTTGCGAATGTCGCTACGTGTTGCCCACTGGTCGCGGCGCAGGCCGGTGATCCACGCGTCGAGACCCGCGAGGTGCTGCTGGAGCGGGAGGACCTTGCGCACCTGGCAGCAGAGGAGCCGGTTCTCGACGCTCTTGTAGAAGTGGTTCGGGCCGTGCTTCTTGACCATCGCGTTGACGGGCTCGGCCTTCGGTGAGAGCAGGTCGAGCTGCAGCTTCGGATAGCGCTCGTACATCTGCTCGATCAGCTCGAAGGTCTCGCCCGGCAGCCGGCCGGTGTCGACGCTGAACATCTTGATGTTCGGATCGATCTGGTACGCCATGTGCAGCAGCACTGCACCGTCGGTCTGGAATGCGGTCGAGATCGAGAGCGACGGTGAGAAGCGCTCGATCGCCCACTCGATGACGACCTCCGGCTCCTCACCTTCGAACTCGACTGCGAGCTCGCCCGCCTCCAAGTCGTCGAGAACGTCCACGCTCATGCCACTTCCTCCTTCTTCGGCCTGGCCGGGGCGGGCTCGCGCCCTGCGAGGCGCCCAAGATCGTCATCGGTCGTGCGATCGCAAAATGAACGGAACGTCTCGCCGTCGCTGCGCTGCGCGACCCAACCGCCGACGAGGCCGACGACGGCGTCGTCGAGCTCATCGGTCGGCACGCGCTTGAACACTGCGCGCGCGATCGCGGCCGGCCGGTCGAGGCTGCCGCGCAGGTAGATGTCGTAGGCCTGCCGGCGCTTACCGTCCTCGTCGCGCACGGTCGTGCCCTGGAAACCGATCTCGCCGACCCAGTGGTGCGCGCATGCGTGCGGGCAACCGTCGAGGTTCATGCGGAGGCCGTCGGCATCCTTGCCGAAGCGCTCTTCGAGCAATTGCACGAGGCCGTCCATGCGCGACTTCGTCTCGGTGACGGAGAAGTTGCAGTGCGGCTCGCCGGTGCACGCAACCGCGTCGCCGCGCAACGTGCCCGCGTCGAGCGGCAGGCCGATCTCGGAGAGCTTCGCCGTCACCTCGTCGAGGCGGTCGGCTGCGACGTTCGTGAGCACGAAGTTCTGCTGGCGGGTGAGGCGCACGTCGCCGCTGAGGCTCTCGGCGAGATCGGCGAGCGCGATCATCTGGTCACCCGTGACCAATCCCAGATGCACCGGGACGCCGACGTAGTGCCGTCCGTCGGATTGATCGTGCACGCCGAGGTGGTTGTTGGCGGGCGGCAGGTGCGGCAGCGTGAAGTCTTCGAAGGTGCGGCCGAGGCGCTTCTCGACCAGCGCGCGCATGCCTTCCGGGCCGATGTCGTCGATCATGAACTTGAGGCGCGACTTGACGCGCGAGACGCGGTAGCGCAGGTCTTCGCGCCACTCGTCGAGGATCGCGGCGAGCAACCTGATCGCGTCTTCCTTGGCGACCCAGATCCCGAGGTCCTTCGCGATGCGCGGCACGGAGGACAGGCCACCGCCGACGAGCACGCCGAAGCCCTCGCGCCCGTCCTTGATCGCACCGATCAGCGCGATGCAGTTGATCTCCGGCGCCGAGCACGCATCGGGGCACGCCGTGATCGCGATCTTCAGCTTGCGCGGGAGGTCGGAGTAGTCGGGATTCCCGTAGAAGAACTCCGCCGCCTCGTCGAGCACCGGCGTCGGATCGAAGAGCTCGTCGTGCGCGAGGCCACCGAGCGGGCAGCCGGTGATGTTGCGCACCGTGTCGCCGCACGCGCCCGCGGACGTGAGACCGACCGCGTGCATACGGTCGAACACGTCGGGCAGCGAGGCGAGCGTGATGTAGTGGAGCTGCACGTTCTGACGCGTGCTGAGCTCGCCCGATCCCTGCCCGTGCACGTTCGAGATTTCGCCGATCACGCGCAGGTGCTCCGGTGAGGTGATCCCGCCCGGGATCTTCACGCGCAACATGAACGTCCCGATCTTCGGCTTGTCGTGGTAGAGGCCCCACCACTTGAGGCGGACGATGTCCTCCTCGTCGACCTGCTCGTAGCCTTGCGCGATCAGCGCCGGCAGCTCGTCGAGCATGCCGAGCGGGCTCTTGTCGCGCTTCAGCCTCTCGACCGAATTGCGCTTGAGGACGAGTTCGAGGGTAGGGGCTTCTTTGGCTTGGGCCATTGCGGTTCGCTGCGT
>JAOPYY010000220.1 GCA_025964395.1 Actinomycetes bacterium
TCGCGACCGGCCTCGTCGGCGGGACAACCGGTACCCGCATCGTCGAGGAGTTGACGAACGAGGCGATCCTCAACGACTTCGTCCACATCGAAGGCGAGTCGCGCACGTCGACCGCCGTCGTCGATCCGACCGGCGGCACCTACACCGAGATCAACGAGTGGGGCCCGGCGGTGCGCCCGGAAGAGCTCGAGATGCTGCTCGAGAAGCTGCGCTACCTCACGCAGGGCGCGGAGCTCGTCGTGTTCGCCGGCTCGTTGCCGCGCGAGATCGCCGACGACTTCTACGCCGAGGCGACGCGCGATCTGGCGCGGCGCCACATCCAGGTCGCGCTCGACACGGAGGGCGAGCCGTTGCTGCTCGGTGTCGAGGCGGAACCCTTCCTCGTCACGCCGAATCAGGCCGAGGCGGAGGCGCTCGTCGGGCAGGAGTTCCACGACGACGAGGACTTCCGGATCGCTCTCGACAGCGTCGCCGAGATGGGCGCGCGCAACGTCCTGATCACGACCGACGACGGTTGCGTCGCATTGCTGCGCGAGGAGAAGGGCGAACCGGTGCGCTACCGCGCCAGGGCGCCGAAGGTCGACCCCGTCTCGACCGTCGGCTCGGGCGACGTGCTGCTCGCGGCGTTCATCGCGGCCCGCCATGTCGGCCGGCCGCACGAGGAAGCGCTGCGCGCCGCCGTCGCCGCAGGCGCGGCGTCGACGCTCGAGATCGGCGCGGGGCAGTTCGACCCGAGGCAGGCCGGCCGACTGCAGGCCGGCGTCACGATCTCCGAGCTTCAGCCCGTCGAGGCCTAGCGTTAGCCCTCATCCGGCGCGCCCGGTACCATCCTGCAATGGACGTCGAGAAACTCGGGCTCGACCCGTCTGAAACGACTCTTCCGCCGAAGTTCGCGAAGGAAGGGCTCACTTTTGACGACGTCCTGCTCGTGCCCGCCGAGTCGTCCGTTCTGCCGAACGCGGTCTCGACTGCGACCCGGTTGACGCGCACGATCGTGCTCGAGGTGCCGGTCGTTTCCGCGGCAATGGACACCGTCACCGAAGCGCGCATGGCGATCGCGCTCGCCCGTGAAGGTGGCCTCGGCGTCGTGCAGCGCAACATGTCAATCGCGGCACAGGTCGCGGAGATCGACAAGGTGAAGCGCTCCGAGGCCGGAATGATCGTCGAGCCGGTGACGCTGCCTCCGGGCGCGCTCGTCTCCGATGCGCTCGCGCTGATGGAGCGCTACCACATCTCCGGCGTGCCGATCACCGACGGCGACAAGCTCGTCGGCATCCTCACGAACCGCGACCTACGGTTCGAGAAGAACCTTTCGCAGCCAGTGTCGGAGCTGATGACGTCGCGCGATCTCATCACCGCGCCGGTCGGCACGACGCTCGCGGAGGCGGAGCAGTTGCTGCACCGCCATCGCATCGAGAAGCTGCCGATCGTCGACGCGGAAGGCCGGATCAGGGGACTGATCACGGTCAAGGACATTCAGAAGCGCGTCGAGTTCCCGCAGTCGACGAAGGACACGCACGGCCGGCTTCGCGTCGGCGCTGCCGTCGGGGTCGGGCCCGATGCGTTCGAGCGCGCGCAGGAGCTGATTGCCGCGGGCGCCGACGTGCTCGTCGTCGACACGGCCCACGGCCATTCGCGCGGGGTGATCGAGATGGTCGCGCGGATCGCGGGTCTTTCCGGAGAGTTCGAGGTGGTCGCCGGCAACATCGCGACCGGCGAGGCCGCCGAGGCGTTGATCGACGCCGGTGCGGACGCCGTCAAGGTCGGCATCGGTCCGTCGGGGATCTGCACGACGCGCGTCGTCGCCGGCGTCGGCGTGCCGCAGATCACCGCGATCTACGACGTCGCCGACGCAGCATCGCGTCACGGCGTTCCGGTGATCGCGGACGGTGGCATCACGTCCTCGGGTGACGTTGCGAAGGCGATCGCCGCGGGCGCCGACACGGTGATGCTCGGCGGGATGCTCGCCGGCACCGACGAGACACCGGGTGAGGTCATCCTCGCGCACGGCGAGCGCTTCAAGGAGTATCGCGGCATGGGCTCGATCGGCGCGATGAAGGCGCGCGGGTTCTCGAAGGACCGGTACTTCCAGGGTGACGTCGAGGACGTGCAGAAGCTCGTCGCCGAGGGCATCGAAGGCCGCGTCGCCTACAAGGGGCCGCTCACGAATGTGCTGCACCAGATCGTCGGCGGGCTCCGTCAGGCGATGGGCTACTGCGGCGCCGAGACGATCGAGGCGATGAAGCAGGCGCGCTTCGTCCGCATCACCGGCGCCGGCCTGCGCGAGTCGCATCCGCACGACGTCACGATCACGAAGGACGCTCCTAATTACCGGCGCGGCTGAGGTTCTTCAGCTCCATCCGGAGCCGCTTCATCAGGAGCGCCCGGTCCTCGTGGTCGATCTTGGTGGGCAGTACTCGCAGCTGATCGCGCGGCGCGTGCGCGAGGCGCGTGTCTACTCCGAGATCGTCTCGCACCGCTCGACGGTCGATGAGATCCGGCGCAAGAACCCGATTGCGCTCATCCTCTCGGGTGGCCCGGCCTCGGTGTACGTCGACGGCGCGCCGAAGATGGACACGGCGATCTTCGAGCTGGGGATCCCGACGCTCGGCATCTGTTACGGCGCACAGCTGCTCGCCCTCGAGCTCGGCGGGCGCGTCGACCGCACTGATGCCGGGGAGTACGGGAAGGTGGACATGCGCACGTCGGGCGGCAAGCTCTTCACGTCGCAACCCACGGAGCAGACTGCGTGGATGTCGCATCGCGACACCGTCGTCGCGCCGCCTGACGGCGCCGAGATCGTCGCGACCTCGGAGCACACGCCCGTGGCTGCGTTCGAGGACGCCGCGCGCAAGCTCTACGGCGTGCAATTCCATCCCGAGGTCGGGCACACGCCGCACGGTCAGGACATGCTGAAGAACTTCCTCTACGAGGTCGCGGGTGCGGCTCCCGTGTGGACGCCTGCAGCCGTGATCGAGGAGCAGGTCGAGCGCATCCGACAGCAGGTCGGCAAGGAGCGCGTGCTGTGCGCGCTCTCGGGCGGCGTCGACTCCGCCGTCGCCGCGCTCCTCGTGCACAAGGCTGTCGGCGAGCAGCTCACCTGCGTCTTCGTCGACCACGGTCTCCTACGCAAGGGCGAGGCCGAGCAGGTCGTCGAGACCTTCGACGGGCTCTACCACGTCCCGCTCGTGCACGTGCAGGCGCAGGAGCGGTTCGTCTCGAAGCTCGCCGGCGTCACTGACCCGGAGCAGAAGCGGAAGATCATCGGCGAGGAGTTCATCCGCGTCTTCGAGGACGAGTCGAAGAAGCTCGGCGACGTCACCTGGCTCGTGCAGGGGACGCTCTACTCCGACGTGATCGAGTCGGGCGGCACCGACGGCGTCGCCGAGACGATCAAGTCGCATCACAACGTCGGCGGGCTCCCGAAGGACATGAAGATGAAGCTCGTCGAACCGTTGCGCCTGCTCTTCAAGGACGAGGTGCGTCGCGTCGGCGAGGAGCTCGGGATGCCGGAGCGCATGGTCTGGCGCCAGCCGTTCCCGGGGCCGGGTCTCGCGATCCGCATCATCGGCGACGTCACCGAGGAGCGGCTCGCGATCCTGCGTGAGGCCGACTCGATCCTCCAGGAGGAAGTCCGCAAGGCCGGCCTCTACCGCAACCTGTGGCAGTCCTTCTGCGTGCTGCCCGCGATCCGATCGGTCGGCGTGCAGGGCGACTCGCGCACCTACGGCTACCCGATCGCGATCCGCGCCGTCACCTCCGAGGACGCGATGACCGCCGACTGGGCGCGCCTGCCGTACGACCTGATCGAGCTCGTCTCGTCGCGCATCATCAACGAGATCCCCGCCGTGAACCGCGTGGTGCTCGACGTCACGTCGAAGCCGCCCGCGACGATCGAGTGGGAATAAGAGTTATCGGCCCCGACGGGCGCGAGTGGGTCGTCTCGCGCTCGATTCAATGGCCGCGGCGCCGCCGTCTCGGCGACGCTGACCTGTTCGACATTCCGTACTTCGACTTCGGCGCGGGCGACGACTTCTTCGGCGGCATCCTCGCTGCGATCGCCATCGTCGTGATCGTCGCGGTGCTGATCGTCGTCTTCCTGCCGCTGCTCCTCTTCGTGCTGGAAGCGCTCTTCGTCGCCACGGGTGCGATGCTCGCGTTCCGCCCGTAGCTCGTGAAGGCCATCTGTCCGGGCTCGCAGATCGATCGGCGCTGGCTCGTTCGCGGTCCGCTGCGTGCGCGCCGCGCAGTGCGTGAAGTCGCCGACGAGCTGAGCCGCGGTGTGCGCGCAGAGCCTGAGGCCGGGGTGCCCGCATGACGACACCGCCGTACCGGATCGAGACCGAGCGTCTGGTGATCCGCTGTTACGAGCCCGAGGACGCGCCCCTGCTCAAGGCCGCGGTCGACTCGAGCATCGAGCACCTGCTCCCGTGGATGCCGTGGGCGCGGTTCGAGCCGCAGTCCGTCGACGACAAGGTGGAGCTGTGCCGGATGTTCCGCGGCCAGTTTGACCTCGACCAGAACTACGTCTACGGAATCTTCTCGGCCGACGAGACGGAGCAGCTCGGCGGCAGCGGCTTCCACAAGCGCGGCAACGAGGGCTCGCTCGAGATCGGCTACTGGGTCGCCGCGAGCGCGATCGGCCGGGGAATTGCCACCGAGGTGACCGCGGTGCAGACGCGCGCGGGCTTCGAGCTCGCCGGGCTCGACCGCGTCGACATCCAGGTCGACCCGGCGAACGAGCGCAGCCTCGCGATCCCGCGAAAACTCGGGTTCACGGAGGACGGCAGACTGCGCCGCCGGCTGGATGGGCAAGGAGACGGAGCCCGCCGCGACTCGGTCGTGTTCTCGATGCTCCGCGAGGAGCTCGAAGGCTCTCCGTGCCTGCCCTACGCGTACACCGCGTACGACGCGGTCGGGAGCCCGCTGCCGGGCTGAACCGACCCGATCATGCCGGACGGTATCATGCTTAAGGGAATGTCAAATGAAATATAGATCAGTATTATCGTCTGCGGTATGATTGAAGGGTGGCCCCGCCGGCACGCATCACGAACCCGTTCTACTTCGGCGATCTGGCGCTCGACGAGGCGTTCACGGACCGCAAGGACGAGCTGAAGTCGCTCGAAACGGACATCCTGAACGGCCAGAACGTGGCGTTGATCGCCCCCCGCCGCTACGGAAAGTCGTCGCTCGTGCGGAGGGCGTCGCTGAACCTGGCCGCCAAGGGCGTCCTCGTCGCGGAGGTCGACCTGATGAAGGCTCCCACGAAGGAACGCCTCGCGTCTCACCTCGCGCGCGCGATCCACGACGACATCGCCTCCCCGATCTTCAAGGCCAAGGAGGCCGCGCTGAGGCTCTTCGACTCGCTCCGCGTCAAGCCGGTCATCACGGTCGATCCTGCGCACGGCTCGTACAGCTTCACGTTCATCCCGACGCACACCGACGAAGACATCGATGCCACCCTCGAGCGGCTCCTGGAGCTCCCTGCCCAGTTGGCTGCCGAACAGAAGGCGAAAGTCGCCCTCTACTTCGACGAGTTCCAGGAGATCACCGACATCGATCCCAACCTTCCGGCGTTGATGCGGGCGGTCTTCCAGGAGCAGCCCGATGTCGCGCACGTCTATGCCGGAAGCAAGCGGGACATGATGAGCCGCCTCTTCAACGACAAGAACGAGGCGTTCTACCGCAGCGCAAAGGTGATGGAGATCGGTGCGATTCCCAGCGACCTCTTCGCTTCGTTCGTGAAGGAACGGTTCGACGCGACGGAAAAGGGCGTGTCGGAGGCCGCGATCGAGGGCTTGCTCGAGGTCACGCGGGGACATCCGTACGCCACCCAGGAGCTGGCCTACGCACTGTGGGACGAGGTGCCCTCGGGCTTCTCGGCGACGGTGTCGGACCTCGAGCGGGCGCTCGATGTCGTTCTGCGCTCCGAGAACGCCCGCTTCACGCTTCTCTGGGACAACCTCTCGCGCGCCCAACGGCAACTCCTGCAGGCGGTCGCGCTCGAGTCGGGTCACATTCAGTCGGCGCGGTATCTGCTGCGGCACGGGCTGCCGTCGGCGTCGACGATCCAGAAGGCCGCGCGAGCACTCGAGAAGGCGGAGCTGATCGGCAAGCGGCCCGACGGGGCGACGGTGATCGTCGAGCCCTTTCTGGTCGAGTGGGTCGCGCGCTACGCGGCCTGATCTGCGCCGAAGACATACGTCAAGCTCGCGGGCCGCCCGCGACGTAGATGACCTGCCCGCTCACGTAGCTCGCGTCGTCGGAGCAGAGGTAGGCGATCGTGCCGGCGACGTCCTCGGGCTGGCCGACGCGCTTCAGCGGCACCTGCTCGGAGACGGCTGCCGCGAACTGCTCGAACGAGACGCCCATGCGTTCGGCCGTCTGCTGCGTCATCGCGGTTGCGATGAAGCCCGGGGCGACGCAGTTGACGTTCACGTTGAACGGGCCGAGCTCGATCGCAAGCGTCTTCGTCAGTCCCTGCAGGCCGGCCTTCGCCGTCGAGTAGTTGACCTGGCCCCGGTTGCCCAGCGCGGAGGTGGAGGAGATCAGCACCATCTTCCCGCTCTTCTGCTCGACCATGTGCTTCTGCGCCGCGCGCGCCGCGAAGAACGTTCCCTTCAGATGCGTGTCGATCACGCCGTCCCAGTCTTCGTCGCTCATCTTGAAGAGCATGTTGTCGCGGATGATCCCGGCGCACGTGACGAGCACGTCGAGCGATCCACCGTGCGAGACGGCCGCCTCGACCGCGGCCTCGACGTCTTCGCGGTCCGTGACGTCGCAGCGCACGGCGTGGCCGCCGATCGCCTCCGCGGTCTCCTGGGCGGCGGTTTCGTCGAAGTCCGCGATGAAGACCGTCGCGCCCTCGGACGCGAACCGCTTCGCTGTCGCAGCGCCGATGCCCTTTGCGCCGCCCGTCACCAGCACTGTCTTCCCTTGGAATCTCGTCATGGCGGCGACGATACAGAGCCACCAGCCAGAGGTGCGCTGCGTTCCACGTCAAGCCTCTAAGGTGCTCGGGTGGAGCTCCGCGACATCCTCTCTCGCCGGCGGATGCACCGCGCGTTCCTGCCCGATCCGCTTCCCGAGGAGCAGATCGAGCGAATCGCCGGCGTGATCCGCCGTGCACCGTCGGGTGGGTTCAGCCAGGGCGGCAGCATCGTCGTCGTTACCGACGAGGCGAAGCGGCACGAGATCGCCCGCGCCTTCGGCGACGAGCACTACTCGCCGCACGGCCGCAACTACATCGCGGACGCGCCGGTGCACATGGTCATCTCCGCGAACGAGAGCCTCTACCACGCCCGCTACAACGAGGCCGACAAGCTCGCGGCGACCGGCGGCGTCGAGGTGACCTGGCCGGTGCCGTACTGGTTCGTCGATGCCGGCGCGCTGATGATGCTCGTGCTGATGGCCGCGATCGACGAGGGCCTCGCGAGCGCGTTCATCGGCCACCCGGACCAGAAGCGGATCTTCGACGACCTGCTCGGCCTCCCGGAGGACGTCGTCCCGATCGGGCTCGCGCTGATCGGCAAGCCGGGCGAGGCTCCGCCCGTCGGCTCGCGCCTGAAGGAACGCCAGCGCGCCAAGGACGACCTCGTCCACCGCGACCGCTGGTAATTACTGGGTCGGCAGCTCGACCGGGCCGTACTTCGCGCGCACCTCATCCACGAAAGCAGCGAGGCGGTCGGCGATGGCTGCGTCCTTGATCTCGAGCACGTTCTCCGCGTTCTTCTCGCCGCTGCGTGACATGTTGTACGAGCCGACGAACGTCGTCTCGTCGCAGACACAGCTCTTCGCGTGCATGAAGT
>JAOPYY010000223.1 GCA_025964395.1 Actinomycetes bacterium
CGCGGAAGATGTTGCCGAGCGTCTTGCCAACTGAGTCCGATCACGTCCCGGTCCTCGCCGAGGAGATCGTCTCCCTCCTCGACCCGCGCCCGGGTGACACCGTCGTCGACGGCACCTTCGGGGCCGGCGGTCACGCGACCCTGCTCGCCGCGCGCCTGCGCGGCGACGGCAAGCTGATCGCGATCGACCGCGACCCGACGGTCGCCCCGTTCTTCGAGCGCTTCCGCCGCGAGACGGGCGTCAAGGCGCGCCTGCACCCCGGTGAGTTCTCCACCGTCCTCCAGCACCTCGCGGAGAACGGCGTCAAGGCCGACGTGATCCTGCTCGACCTCGGTGTCTCGTCGATGCAGCTCGACCGGCCGGACCGCGGCTTCTCGTACGCCGTCGACGCGCCGCTTGACATGCGCATGGATCCGAGCGCCACGTTCTCCGCGCGCGAGCTCGTGAACGAAGGCGACGAGCGGGAACTCGCAGACATCTTCAAGCGCTACGGCGAAGAGCGCTACGCGCGCCAGATCGCGCGCGCGATCGTCAAGCGTCGCAAGGAGCAGCCCTTCGAACGCACCGGCGATCTCGTCGAGGTGATCAAGGCCGCGATCCCCGCGCCTGCACGGTTCGGCGAAGGGCATCCGGCGAAGCGCGTCTTCCAGGCGTTGCGGATCGAGGTGAACGACGAGCTGGGCGCGATCGAGCGCGCGCTCCCGGCCGCGCTCGAGATGCTGCGCCCGGGCGGCCGCCTCGCGGTGATCTCGTTCCACTCGCTCGAGGACCGCATCGTCAAGCAGTTCCTGCGCAAGCAGGAGCAGGGCTGCACGTGCCCGCCGGACTTCCCGATCTGCATCTGCGGCTCCGAGCCGTCGATGCGTGCGACGCCACGTCGCGCGGTTCGTCCGTCGGCGGCCGAAGTTGCACGCAACCCGCGCGCACAGTCCGCGCGGCTGAGGGTGGGGACGAAGGTTGGCTAGCCTCTCGCACGCTCAGTCGACGATCGCCGAGCCGGTCGTCCGTCCACGCCCGCGCACGAAGCCACACACGAAGACACGCACGAAGACGCGCAAGCGCACGCAGGCCCGCGCACGCGGCGGAATTCTCTGGATCGCGATCAGCGGGATTTTGCTCGCGGGCGTCGTATTCGTAAACGTCGCCGTGCTGAGACTCAACCTTTCCCTCGATTCCACGAACTCCGAGCGCACGAAGCTGCGTGCGGAGAACGCCGCGCTGCAGTCGAACCTGTCGCGCGAGCTCGCGTCCTCGCAGATCCAGACGCGCGCTGCGAAGGAGTTCGGCCTGACCTACGCCGACCCCTCGCAGTACGGATACGTGAATCTCGGCAAGAAGTAGACCGACCGAATGAAGGACAAGCAGGCCAACCGCCGGATTCGCCTGCTGCTCGCGATCTTCGTTCTCGTCTTCGCAGGAACGCTTGCCCGCGCCGTGTGGCTGCAGGGCGTTCAAGCCTCGAGCCTGGGGAAGATGGCCGAGCGGCAGCACCACGAGTCGATCACCATCCCCGCCGGGCGCGGGACGATCTACGACGCCGCGGGCGTGCAGCTTGCGATCGGCGAGACGACGACGACCGTGTACGCCGACCCGCGGCAGCTGACCCAACCGCGCGCGATCGCGGTTGCGGCGCAGACGTTCCTCGGCATCAACGCGAACTCGCTCTACGCGCAGTTGCTGAACCGGAAGTCGAGCTTCCTCTACATCAAACGCTTTGCCGACCCAAAGGCGGCCGAGGCGTTCCTGAAGAAGGGCTTCGTCGGCGTCAACTCCTATCCCGAGGAGAAGCGCGCCTACCCGCAGCTCTCCGTTGCGTCGCAGGTGATCGGCTTCGCGGGCACCGACAACAAGGGGCTCGGCGGCCTCGAGGTGCAGTACGACCGCAACCTGACCGGCAAGACCGGCAAGCAGACGATCGTTCGCGACCCGTTCGGGCGCGCGATCAACGTCGTCAGCATGACGCCCGAGCAGCAGGGCCATGACCTCTTCACGACGATCGACCACACGATCCAGGCGAACGCAGAGGCCGTGCTGCGTCAGACGATCGCGCACTGGCACGCCAAGTCGGCGACCGCCGTGGTCATCGATCCGCGTACCGGCGCGGTGCTCGCGATGGCGCAGGCGCCCGGCTACGACGCGAACAAGGCGAGCAACGTCCCGTTCGCATTGCAGCGCAACCGCGCGGTCACCGACACGTACGAGCCCGGCTCGGTGTTCAAGCTCGTGACGATCGCGGGCGCGCTCTCGACCGGCATCGTGAGCCCCGAGACGAAGTTCACGCTGCCGTACTCGATCAAGGTCGCCGACCGCGTCGTGCACGACGCCGAGCCGCGCGGAACCGAGACGCTGAGCGTCGCGAAGATCCTGTCGCGCTCTTCGAACGTGGGCGCGGTCACGATCGCGAAGGAGCTCGGCTCATCGGCGCTCATGGACTGGATCGCGAAGTTCGGCTTCGGCTCCCAGACCGGCATCGACTTCCCCGGTGAGAGCCCGGGTCAGGTGCTGCCGCTCGACAAGTGGTCCGGCTCGACGATCGGCAACGTGCCGATTGGCCAGGGCATCGCCGTCACCCCGGTGCAGATGGCGGCCGCCTACGCCGCGATTGCAAACGGTGGCATCTGGGTGCAGCCGCACCTCGTCGAGAAGATCGGCCGCCGCGCGGTTCACGACTTCAAGCGGCGCCGCCTCGTCACTCCCGCCGTCGACATCGCCCTCAAGCAGATGCTCACGAACGTCGTCGACGAGCACGGTGCCACCGGTAACGCGGCGCAGATCCCCGGCTACACGGTCGGCGGCAAGACCGGCACGGCGCAGAAGCCGGGCCCGAACGGGTACACAACGGGGCAGTACGTCGCGTCGTTCGTCGGCTTCGTCCCGGTTGCGAAGCCGCGGCTCGTCGTGCTCGTCACGGTTGACGACCCGCGCGGCCAAATCTTCGGCGGCGTCGTCGCCGCGCCGGCGTTCGCGGAGATCGCGAAGTTCGACCTGCAGTACCTCGGCGTCCCGCCAGACGCCCCCGTCACGACGACCACGACAACGCATTAGACACCCGAACGTCGCCTTTACGGACGCCTGACACCGACGGTAGAGGATCACCGCGCGTGCGCTTGACGATCCTTCATACAAACGACATCCACGGGCGTCAGGAGCGGATCGGCCAAATCGCCACACTCGTGCGTGACGCGAAGGCCAAGGCTGATCATCCGGTGCTCTACCTGGACGCCGGCGATGTCGAGGAAACAATGAACCGGCTCTCGAACGTCACCAAGGGAGTGGCGATGCATCGACTCCTGAGCCTCACCGGATGCGATGCGGCGACCGTTGGTAACGCCTGCTGGCTTCGTTACGGCCCGGCGATCCTCGCTGAGCACGCGCGGGCGGCCCAGTATCCGCTCCTGCTCGCGAACTTCGCGCCGGTCACCGGGCCTGTCCCGTGGACCATGTTCGGGGAGGTCGGCGTCTTTGGCGTGACCGCGCCGTTCAGAGACATGTTCGGCGACGTGGAGTGGGGCTTCGAGCTGCTCGACGAGCTCGAAGCCGCAAGGCATGCCGCTGCGGAGCTCCGTGCGCAGGGCGCATCGCTCATTGTCTTCTTGTCGCACCTTGGACTGGACGTGCCCCAGGAGCGCTGGGACGACCGCAGAATCGCGGCTGAGCTTCAGGGCGACGTTGACTTGATCATCGGAGCCCATTCGCACGATCTGCTGCCGAGTGGCGAATGGGTCGGTCGCGTGCTGATCGCACAAGCCGGCGAGTTCGGAGAGCACCTCGGGAGGATCGAGGTCGATGGCACGCGGCTCAGCGCTTGTGTCGAGCCGATCGGAGACGAGGTCGAGCAACACGCCGCGGTTCTCGAAGAGGCGGAACGGATCGAGGTCGAGGTGGAGGCTGGCCTCTCCGAACCGTTGGGCATCCTCGAAGAGACGCTGGACGCGGCTTGGATTGCCGAGATGTTGCGACGGCGCATGGGGGCCGATGCCGGTGTATTCGCCGAGGGCCTAATGGTGGCAGCACTTCCACCGGGACAGCTGACACGAGGAGCGCTGTGGGACGCATCTGAAACGGCGGCAAACCCCGGTGTCACGACCATGACGGGAGAGCAACTGCTCGCGCTTGTCCGTCGCGGAAACGAGCCCGACTTCATGATCGAGACTCCCCGGTCACTTAGAGGTCGTGCCCGAGGTCGCTTGCATCTCGCCGGACTAACGGCGGACCAGATTGAGCCTACGCAGACATATGTGGTGGCCGGCAGCGACTGGGAGCTCGACTCGTACGCCGGGTACGCCGACGCTGCTTGGGACCTGACCGTGCGCTACGACTTTCCCGTGATCATCCGGGAAGCGATCGAGGAGGACATCCTGGGCCGCGCCTAGCCGTTCCGGCCTAGATCTTCTTCCAGAAGACGGTCGTGTCGCAGAACTGCCCGTCCGGGTACAGGGCGTAGTTCGGGATCACGCCGACCGTGTTCCAGCCGAGACGCTCGTAGAGGCGCGCCGCATCGCCTCCGGTCACGGCATCGAGGACGAGCAAGGTCTTGCCCTCGGTGCGTGCCTCGTGCTCGAGCTGGTCCATCAGGCGCTGCGCGATCCCGCGCCGGCGCGCGGAGCGATGGACGAGGACCCTGGCGACATCGGCGCGGTGCGGCTGATTCGGCGGTACGGCCAGGACGAGCTGGGCCGTGCCGATCAGGTTGCCGTCCACGAACGCGCCGAGGATGATCCGGCGGCCGAGCTCGGCATCGCGCACGTAGTCCTCGTACACGGCGCGCGCGTCCGGCTCCGAGAACGGCTCCATGTAGCCCACCGAGGCGCCGCCGGCGACGCAGTCGGCGAGCACGGCCGCGAGCGCGTCGAGTTCCGCGCGCGCTTCGGCGGGGCTCAGGCGACGGACCTCGATCTGCTCGGTTTCGGACATGCGCCAAGTTCTACCTGGGGCCGCGCGAAAGTCTCGAATCTGGTTCGGCTGACACCGAATCAGGTTCGGCCCAGAGGGCTAAGGGCGGTTCGGCCCAGAGAGGACGATGCGGGCTCGGCGCATTGACTCCGTCCGGAGGGCGTGCATCAAATAGCACGTACCCCCACAGGAGGACTCTGCGTGGATATTCGTGACGAGACTGCGGCCGAAGCTGCTTCCGATGAAGCTGAGCTCGCCCGCTTCGGTTACAAGCAAGAGCTCAACCGCTCGCTCGGGCTCTTCAGCTCGTTCGCTGTCGCCTTCAGCTACATCTCGCCCTCGACGGGCATCTTCACGCTCTTCGCCCTCGGCCTGACGACGATCGGCGGCGTGTTCATCTGGAGCTGGCCGATCGTCGCGGTCGGGCAACTCTGCATCGCACTCGGCTTTGCGGAGTTGGCGAGCCACTATCCCGTCGCCGGCTCCGTGTTCCAATGGACGAAATACCTCTCCGGGAAGACGTACTCGTGGTTCGCCGGCTGGATCTACCTGTTCGCCGGGATCCTCACAGTCTGTGCGGTCTGCGTCACTCTGCCGCTCGCTCTCATCCCGGCGTTCAACAACATGGGCTGGAACGTGCAGAACACCCTGCACAACCAGCGCATCTTCGCGATCGTCACCCTCATCCTGATCACGATCCTCAACATCTTCGGCGTCAAGCTGGTCGCGATCATCAACAACACGGGGGTGCTGTTCGAGATCCTCGGCATGGTCGTGTTCGCGTTCGTGCTCGCGCTCTTCCACCACCATCAGTCCGCCAGCGTGGTCTTCCACACCGGCGGTACGAGCCTCACCACGGGGACGTTCCTCGTCGCGATGTTCATGTCGTTGTTCGTGATCTACGGCTTCGACACCGCAGGGACGCTGGCCGAGGAGACGCGAGACCCGCGGCGCGAGGCGCCGAAGGCGATCATCGGCTCGATCGTCGGCGCGTTCATCATCGGCGGGATCTTCCTGTTCGCGATGCTGCTCGCTATCCCGAACCTGAAAGACGGGATCAAGGGCGGCTTCGGTCCCGCACAGATCATCGACGCGAACTTCGGCAACGCGTTCTCGACGGTGTTCCTGCTCGTCGTCTCCGCGGCGATCTTCGTGTGCTGCCTGTCGATCATGACCTCGACCGTACGGCTCTGCTTCGGCATGTCGCGGGACAACGCGTTGCCGGCGTCGAAGCAGCTCAGCTGGGTACACCCGAAGCTGCACACGCCGGTCGGATCGTGCATCGCGATCGGGCTGCTCGCGTTCATCCCGATGCTCCAGTACGCGGGCGCCGGGATCATCGCGATCGCCGCGACGGGGATGATCTACCTGGCCTACTTCATCGGGAACATCGCGTTGATGCGTGCCCGCCTCCGCGGCTGGCCGAAGGCCGCTGCGCCGTTCTCGCTCGGTCGCTGGGGCATCCCGCTCAACGTTCTGGCGCTCGCGTGGGGCGGTGGGATGTTGATCAACTTCGCCTGGCCGCGGGCCGCAACGAACCCGCGGCCGAGCGAGCTGCCCGGCACGCTCGACTTCCACTGGGCTTGGCTGAACCACAAGCCGGTTTTCTGGACCGTGGTGATCGTGATCGCGCTGGTCGGCGCGGTCTACTTCATGCTCGTCCAGCGCACGAAACCGGCTCACGTCGAGGCCCCGGAGGGCGAGGTGCCCCCGGCGGTCACCGTCAGCTGACGCATGCAGCGGGGGCGGCCAGGGCCGCCCCCGCTAGTTTCCCTGGCGATGAACCTGCAGCGCCTCGCGGCCGTACTGGGGGCAGACGGTGCCCCGTCGCTCGAAATTCGCGACCTCGCCTACGACCCGAGCACGGTCGCCCCGGGCTCGCTGTTCTTCTGCATTCCGGGCTCCCGCGCCGACGGGCACGACCTCGCCGCCGAAGCGGTCTCGGCCGGTGCGGTCGCGCTCGTCGTCGAACGCCCGGTCCACGCCGACGTCCCCCAGCTGGCGGTACCGAGTGTCCGCGCCGCGATGGGACCTGCGTCCGCCCTCTTCTTCGGCGACCCCTCACGCGAGCTCGAGGTTGCAGCGGTGACGGGCACGAACGGCAAGACGACGACGGCGTTCCTGCTCCGCTCGATCCTCGACGAGGCAGGCCGCAAGCCCGCGCTGCTCACGAACATCGAACGGCGCATCGGCGGCGAAGCGCACCCAACCGGCCTGAACACGCCCGAGTCGATCGACCTGCAGCGGCTGTTCCGCGCGATGCTCGACGCAGGCGACCGGTCGTGCGTCATGGAAGCAACGTCGATCGCCGGCGTGAAAGGGCGCCTGGCGGGCACGCGGTTCGCGGTGCTCGTCTTCACGAACCTCACGCAGGACCACCTCGACTTCCACGGGACGATGGAGGAGTACTACGCCGCGAAGCGCGCGCTCTTCGAGCAGGCCGAGCGCGCGGTGATCAACGTCGGCGACGAATGGGGTGCGCGGCTCGCGACCGAGCTGGCGGACCCGCGCACGTTCACGCCCGACGACGACATCCCATTCGACTTGAAGCTGCGCGGTCGCTTCAACCGGGCGAACGCACTCGGTGCGATCTGGGCAGCGCGCGAGCTCGGGATCGACGACGACGCGATCGCGCGCGGGATCGCGCGGCTGCAGGGCGTGCCCGGCCGCTTCGAGTCGGTCGAGGCGGGGCAGCCGTTCACGGTGATCGTCGACTACGCGCACACACCTGACTCGCTCGTGAACGTGCTGCAGGCGGCGCGGGGCCTCGGGGGCGGGCGGGTGATCGTCGTCTTCGGCGCGGGCGGCGATCGCGACCGCGAGAAGCGACCCCTGATGGGGCGCGCTGCTGCCGACAACTCGGACCGCGCGATCGTCACCACCGACAACCCGCGCACCGAGGATCCTGCGGTGATCGCCGACCAGGTCGCGCATGGCAAGCTCGAGATCGTGCTCGACCGCCGCGCCGCGATCGAAACCGCGCTTGCAGATGCGCAGCCCGGCGACGTCGTTGTGATCGCGGGCAAGGGTGCGGACACGGAGATGGAGCTCGCCGGCCACAGCGTGCCGTTCGACGACCGTGCGGTCGTACGTGAGGTCTTGGCGTGATCCCGCTCGAGCTGAACATCGTCGAGCCGCTCGGCAAGCTGATCGCGCGCCCATGGGCCGACGTTGTCACGGGAATGCAAGTCGACTCGCGGCGCATCGACGAAGGGGATCTGTTCGTCGCCGTCAGCGGCGGCGAGGACTTCATCGAGCATGCGCTCGCGCGCGGCGC
The DNA here is from genome assembly GCA_025964395.1 of Actinomycetes bacterium. Taxonomy (GTDB): domain Bacteria; phylum Actinomycetota; class Thermoleophilia; order Gaiellales; family Gaiellaceae; genus PALSA-600. The sequence goes on from JAOPYY010000223.1 coordinate 8,171, forward strand.
CTCGGCCGCGCTCGTCCCGAACGACGAGTTCGCGGCGCTGGCGGCAATCGCCGGCGCGGTGCGCGACCGTTCGAACGCCCGCGTCGTCGGGATCACGGGCTCGACCGGAAAGACCTCGACGAAGGACATCCTCTTTGCACTCTGCGCGCCGCACCGGCGCACGATTGCGAACGAGGGCAACTACAACACGGAGATCGGGGTACCGCTCACGATCTGCCGGATCGAGGAGGACACCGAGATCTGCATCAGCGAGCTGGGGATGCGAGGGATGGGCCAGATCGCGTGGCTCGCGTCGTTCGTCAAGCCGGACATCGGCGTGATCACGAACATCGGGCCTGCGCACCTCGAGCTGCT
>JAOPYY010000259.1 GCA_025964395.1 Actinomycetes bacterium
GCTCCTCCGCCCACGACGCGCGATCGCCCTGCGGCTTGCCCCACGGATTGCCGACGCGCTCGACGTCGCGCAGCATCGACTCCGACTCCTGCGGAAAGCTCGACTGCATCATCACGAGGTCGCGGCGGAGGTCGACGATGTGATCGACGTGCTCGATCGACACGGGGCACTCGTGCACGCACGCGCCGCAGGTCACGCAGTCCCAGATCATCTCCTCGGGCACGCCGTTCCCCGCGATCGGCGACAGCTCGCCGCCTGCGAGCAGGTTCGCCCCCTCGGCGAACACCTGGTCGCGGATGCCCATGATCAGGAGCTTTGGCGAGAGCAGCTTCCCCGTCGCATACGCGGGGCAGACGTCCTGGCAGCGGCCGCACTCGGTGCACGAGAACGAGTCGACCATCTCCTTCCACGTCAGGTCGCCGATCGTGTTCACGCCGAGGCGCATCTCGTCGTCCGGCACGTCGAAGTTCAACGGCTCGAGCCGCCCACGCTGCCGCGTGCGCGAGAAGAAGACGTTGATCGCGGCCGTCGCGATGTGCAGGTGCTTCGAGTACGGCAGGTAGACGAGGAACGCGAGGATCACGGCGACGTGCGCCCAGTTGAAGACGCGCTCCAACACGCGCGGCGCCGGGATCGCGCCCGAGACCCAGTTCGAGAGGAACGACGCGCTCGCAGGCCACTCGTTCAGCCCGGCCGCAATCCGCGACGCGTGCCAGCCGAGCAGCGTCAAGACGACGAGCGCGATCATCGCGAGGATGAAGTCCGCCTCGCCGAGGTGCGACCCGTCGAAGCGCTTCGGCCGCACGACCTTGCGGATCCACAAGGCCATCGCGATCCCTGCGAGCACCGAGAGCACGAACACGTCGACGAGCGCCATGAACCAGCCCTGCGAGCCGAGCCACGGGATCGCCCAGTCGCGGTTCACCGCACCGACGAGCGCCATCACGATCGTCGGGAAGAGGACGAGGAAGCCCCAGAAGATCAGCGCGTGCATCACGCCCGGCACGAGCCGCTGGAACAGCTTCTTCTGGCCGAGCACGATCACGGCCTCGTTCTTGATGCGGCCCGGCAGGTCGTCGAACCGCTGCGTCGGCTTCGCTGCGCGGACGAGCCGTGTGAGGAAGAGCGCGCGGCGCGCGAAGAGCCAACCCGCGATCGCAAGCGCGGCGGCAAGCGCAACGGCGCCCGCGACGGTCGCTATGTCCCTCGAACCTTCCTGAGCTCGGCGGTGATCGCCGGGACGATCTCGTGCAGGTTCCCGATCACTGCGTAGTCAGCATGGTTGAAGATCGTCGCCTCGGGGTCGTCGTTGATCGCAAGCAGCGTTTTCGCGCCCTTGCAGCCGGCGATGTGCTGCGTCGCGCCGCTGATCCCGCACGCGATGTACAGGTCGGGCGACACTTTCGTGCCCGTCTGGCCGACCTGGTCCGTGTGCGGCCTCCACCCTGCGCTCGTCACGACGCGCGAGCAGCCAACCGCGCCCTCGAGCAGCGCCGCGAGCTCTTCGAGAATCGCGAACCCTTCGCTCGACCCAACGCCGCGGCCGCCGGAGACGACGACCTTCGCGTCGGCGAGCGAGATCTTCCCGCCCGTGTCCGGCGCGACATGCTCGAGCACCTGCACCGCGCCGTTGACGTCGGGGCGCAGCGTCTCCGCGGCCGGTGCTTCAGCCGGCGCGAAGGCAAACGGCGCCGCCGTGAGCAGCCTCCGCTCGGCGTGGATGCGCGCCTCTTCGAGCAAGGAGCCGCCCCAGCGCTGACGGGTCACCTCGTCGCCACGCACCTCGGTGACATTCGCGGCCATCGGGAGGTCGAGCTGCGCAGCGACGTGCGCAAGGATCTCGTTTCCGCGTTCGGTCCCAGGACCGACGATGTCATCTGCACCCGCGGCCTCGATCAGCGCACCCGCCCACGCGCTCGGCGCGAACGGGCCGTCGATCGTCACGGCGCGCACCTCGCCGCCGAGCGATTGCGCGAGCGTCACCGCTTGCAGCGAGAGCTCGTCGTTCGGCTCCAGGAAGACAAGCGCGCTCATGCGACACCCAGCTTCTGCATCATCTCGACGACCGCGCCGGCCGCATCGGGACCGTGTCCGAGGACCTCCGCCTGCTTGCCTTGCCCTTCCGGCACGACGAGCCGCAGCTTCTCGAGCTTCGATGCAGGACGCTCGACCGGCTTCGCGTCGACCGGCTTGCGGTTCGCGCGGAGCTTCGCCGGCACCGACGGGTAGCGCGGCAGGTTGAGCCCTTCCTTCACCGTCACGACCGCCGGCAGCGGCACGTCGTAGACGTCGCGGCCGGTCGCCACCTCCTGCTCGCAACGCGCGCGGCCGTCGGCGACGGTCAGGCCCTTGAGCCCGGTCACGACCGGCAGGCCGAGTGCGTACGCGATGCGGATCCCCACCTGGAAGTTGCCCGCGTCCGCCGACTCGTTGCCGAACACGATCAGGTCGAAAGGCTCGTCAGCGCGAATTGCATCGAGTAGCGCGGACGCCGTCGCCTGCGCGTCCCACTCCTCCTCCGTCACGAGATGGATCCCGCGGTCGGCGCCGAGCGCCATGCACTCGCGCAGCTGCTCCTCCGCCTCCACAGGCCCGAGTGTCAACACAACAACCTCGCCGCGCTGTTCTTGCTCAGGCAGTGCCTCGACGATGCGCACGGCCGCTTCGACGCCGCACTCCTCGTGCGGCGAGATCGTGAAGCCGAGATGACGCGTCTGGAGCGATTGCCCGTCGTCGGTCAGCACCATCTTCCCGCCCGTGATCGGCACACGCTTCACAGCAACGAGGATCCTCACGATTTAACCCGTGTGTTCTCGGGGTCGAAGACCGGCGTCGAGTCGTTCGTCGCAACCGTCACCGGATACTGCTCGCCGAGGTACTCGACCAGCAGCTCTTCCCCGACGTTCGCGTTCTCCGGCGGGAGGTAGCTCATCAGGATGTGCTTGCCGATCGACGGGCCCGCGCCGGCGCTCGTCACGTACGAGCGGCGGCCGTGAGCGTCGAGCAGCGGCTCGCCCTTCTTCGAGAGCACCGGCTCGCGCCCGAGCATGTACCGCTTCGTCCCGTCCTTCGACGTGTGGTCATCGACGGTGAGTGTGCAGAGCACGGCCACCGGATCCTGCCCGCGATGCTTGACGTGCGCGGCCTTGCCGATGAATTCGGGCGTCTTGACCTTGCCCCACGCCATGCCGGCCTCGACGACGTCGTAGTCGGCGTCGAGCTCGGCGCCGAACGCGCGGTAGCACTTCTCCAGGCGGCCGGTCGTGCCGTAGACGCCGATGCCCGCGGGGACGACGCCGTGCGGCTCGCCCGCTTCCCAGACGAGATCCCACAGCTTTGCGCCCTGCTCGATCGACACGTAGAGCTCCCAGCCGAGCTCGCCGACATACGAGATGCGCGACGCGAGCACGCGCAGCGAGTCGATCTCGATCGTCCGGCAGCTCGCGAACGGGAACGCCTCGTGCGACATGTCGTCGGAGGTGAGGCTCGCGAGGATGTCGCGCGAGCGCGGCCCCCAGAGGCCGAGCGTCGTGTACGCGGAGGTGAGGTCGGTGATCTGCGCGCTGCCGTCGTCGGGCAGATGGTCGGCGTACCACTTGAGGTCGGCCATGCCGTGCGCGCCGCCCGTGACGACGCGGAACTGTTCGTCACCGAGCTTCATCACGGTGAGGTCGCTCTTGAACGTTCCGCTCGGCGAGAGCACCGGCGTGTAGACGACCTTGCCGTCCGCAACGCTCATCTGACGCATCGAGACCTGCTGCACGACGTCGAGCGCGCCCGGCCCGGTCACGTCGAAGACGCAGAACGCGGTCAGGTCGAACATCGCAGCGCGGTCGCGCATCGCAAGGTGCTCGGCGTTGATGATCGGCGACCACCAGCGCGACTCCCATTCCGCCTCCCGGCGGTTGATGCGGTCGGCGTACTCGACCAGCAGCTTTGCGTTCGACTCGTACCACTGCGGGCGCTCCCAGCCGGCCGCCTCGAAGAAGCGGGCGCCGAGCTCCTGCTCGCGCGCGAAGAACGGCGAGAGGCGCACGTTGCGATTCGACTCCCACTGCTCCGCCGGGTGAACGATCCCGTACGTCTTGTTGAAGCCCTCGGCCGCGCGTGCCTTCACATGCTGCTTCGACTTCTGGTGCTCGTAGAAGCGCGCGATGTCGGAGGCCTGCAGGTCGATCTCAGAATCGCCGTGCGTCATCCACTGGGCGACCGACTTGCCGACGCCGGGGCCTTCCTTGACCCACACCGCGGCGGCCGACCAGAGGCCCTTCACCTCGGGCGTCTCGCCGAGCAGCGGCAGCCCGTCCGCGGTCAGCGAGAGCAGCCCGTTGATCGCGTACTTGATGCCGACGGACTCGTCGTTCAGCACCTCGGGGATCAGCTCGAGCGCGTCCTCCATCTGCTTCTCGAAGTCCTTCTCGGTGAACGGGAACTCGGTCGGCGAGAGCGCCGCCTCTTCGTTCGACGGGATGTCCTCGGGGTCGTGGAGGATCGGCCGGTGAGCGTACGAGCCGATCTCGAGCCCGCTCCCGTCCTGGCGCTCGTACATGTTCGTGTCCATGTCGCGG
>JAOPYY010000011.1 GCA_025964395.1 Actinomycetes bacterium
GGAGCTGATCACCGAGCTGGCCGAGCGACTCGGCTCGCAGGCGGTCGTGGTCGCGATCGACGCGCAAGGCGGGCGCGTCCGCTCGCACGCCGGCACGCTCTCGGCCGGCCGCGACGCGACGGCCTGGGCGCGCGAGGCCGAGCAGCGGGGCGCGGGGGAGATCCTGCTCACCTCGATCGACGCCGACGGGACGCGCGAGGGCTACGACCTGCAGCTGACCGCAGCCGTTGCAGATGGCGTTCGCGTGCCGGTGATCGCCTCCGGCGGTGCGGGGAACGCGAGCCATGTCGCCGACGCGCTGGGCGTCGCGCAAGCTGCACTGCTCGCGTCGATCCTGCACGAGGACCCGCAACGCCTTGCGTCGCTGCGCAAGGAAGTGCGCGAGCTCGGAGTGCCCGTCCGATGAACGTTAGAGCTCTTAGAGCAGCGATCGTGCAGGACGCGCAGACAAACCGCGTGCTGATGCTCGGCTGGATGAACGACGAGGCGGAGCGACTGACGCGCGAAACGGGCGAGGTGTGGTTCTGGAGCCGCTCGCGCGAGCAGCTCTGGAAGAAGGGCGAGACGTCCGGGAACACGCTCGCGGTCGAGGAGATCCGCGACGATTGCGACGGCGACGCGCTCCTCGTGCGCGCGACTCCCGCCGGGCCGACGTGCCACACGGGCGCGACCTCGTGCTTCGCACCGGCCCTCTGGCGCACGATCGCGCAACGCGCGGCCGAGCGCCCTGACGGCTCGTACACGACCGAGCTCCTGAACGCCGGCATCGGCGCAGCGGCGCGCAAAGTCGGCGAGGAAGCGGTGGAGGTGACCGTCGCGGCTCTCGACGAGACCGACGACCGCCTCGTGGAGGAAGCCGCCGATCTCGTCTACCACCTGTACGTGCTGCTCGCCGCGCGCGGCATCGACCTCTCGCAGGTCGAAGACGTGCTCACCTCGCGCGCAAACTCCTGAATCTGGTTCGGCTGACACCGAATCAGGTTCAGCCTAGGGCCGAACCTGATTCGCGTCAGCGAACCAGATTCGAGAGTTTCGAACTGCCTAGCCCGTCGGCTGCGGCGTCTTCCGCAGATACGGCTTGACCGTTTCGTAGCCGGGGAACTTCTCCGCGGCTTCCTCGTCGGAGACCGAGCCGGCGATGATCACATCCTCGCCCTGCTTCCAGTTCACCGGTGTTGCGACCTTGTGTTTCGCGGTGAGTTGCAGCGAGTCGATCACTCGTAGTACCTCGTCGAAGTTGCGGCCCGTCGTCATCGGATAGACAAGGATGAGCTTGACCTTCTTGTCCGGGCCGACGACGAAGACGTTGCGCACCGTCTGGTTGTCGGCCGGCGTGCGCTCGGCCGCGTCGCCGGACACGGACGCGGGGAGCATTCCGTAGAGCTTCGACACGTTGAAGTCCGCGTCCCCGATCAGCGGATAGTTGGGCGCGTACCCCTGCGTCTCCTCGATGTCCTGCGCCCACTTCGAGTGCTTGTCGACGGGATCGACCGACAACCCGATGATCTTGACATTCCGCTTGTCAAACTCGGGCTTCAGCTTGGCCATGTAGCCGAGCTCGGTCGTGCACACGGGGGTGAAGTCCTTGGGATGCGAGAAGAGCACGCCCCACGAGTCTCCGAGGTACTCGTGGAACTTGAGCTCGCCCTCCGTCGACGAGGCGGTGAAATCGGGAGCTTCGTCACCAAGCTGAAGTGCCATCGATCCTCCTTGAACCATTTGGGGCCGTTAAGACTACAGAAAGTGAAGTGTCAGATGGTGCTGCGATTTGCGTCCATCCGCCAGTTGCTTTACTCTTTGAAGTGATGCAGCCGCGCGAGCCTCTCTTCCCGAAGATTGTCAAGTTCTCGCGCCCGCAACAGCGCTAGCCGGCTCCGCTTTCCTCCCACCCCGCCGGACTAGCCAAATATCAGGTGGGGGGCGGAGTTGATGAAGGCATCCGGCCTGTACGACCCGGCGTATGAGCACGACGCGTGTGGCGTCGCCTTTGTGGCGCGGCTCGACGGCGTCGCGACCCACGAGGCGGTCGCCCGGGCGCTGACTGCGCTCGAGAATCTCGAGCACCGCGGCGCCGCGGGCGCTGATGCCGACACGGGTGACGGCGCGGGGATCCTCGTCCAGATGCCGGACGCATTCCTGCGTGGGCTCGGGGAGCTGAAGCTCCCGGAGCGCGGCTCCTATGGCGTTGCCGTCTGCTTCCTGCCGCAAAAGACCTCCCGCAGGGTCGAGCTCGAGCAGCTGCTCGAGCAGACCGTCACGGCTGAGGGCCAGACCGTGATCGGGTGGCGTGATGTACCTGTTGACGGGCGCCACGTCGGCTCGCAGGCGCGCCTCTTCGCGCCCGTCGTTCGCCAGCTGTTCGTCGCCGCGTCGCCAGAGCTCGCAACCGACCCCGACGCGTTCGAGCGCAAGCTCTACGTGATCCGCCGCGTCGCCGAGCTCGCCGCCGGCCCCGAGCTCGTCGTCCCGAGCTTCTCCGCGCGCACGCTCGTCTACAAGGGGATGCTGACCGCGCCGCAGCTGGGGCGCTACTACCCGGATCTCGCCGACGAGGCGTTTGCGAGCGCGCTCGCGCTCGTCCACTCGCGCTTCTCGACCAACACGTTCCCGAGCTGGGAGCTCGCGCACCCGTACCGGATGATCGCCCACAACGGTGAGATCAACACCTTGCGCGGCAACGTCAACTGGATGCGCGCGCGCGAGTCGCAACTCGCGTCGCACCTCTTCGGCGACGACCTCCAGAAGGTGCTGCCGGTCGTGCGACCGGGCGGGTCCGACACCGCGGTGCTCGACAACGTGCTCGAGCTGCTCGTGCTCGCGGGCCGTTCGCTGCCGCACGCGCTGATGATGATGATCCCGGAGGCGTATGCCGGCCGTGCCGATGTGTCCGACGACCTGCGCGGCTTCTATGCATTCCACGAGTGTCTGACCGAGGCGTGGGACGGCCCCGCGGCGATCGCCTTCAGCGACGGGCGCGTGATCGGTGCGACGCTCGACCGCAACGGGCTGCGGCCCGGACGCTGGCTCGAGACGCGCGACGGCTGGGTCGTGCTCGCCTCCGAGACCGGTGTGCTCGACATTGCTCCGGAGGACGTCGTGCGCAAAGGACGGCTCCAGCCCGGGAAGCTCTTCCTGGTCGACCTCGACCAGGGCCGGATCGTCCCCGATCCGGAGATCAAGCGAGAGGTCGCGACGCGCAAGCCGTACAAGGAGTGGTTCGAGCAGGAGCACGTGCGCCTCGCCGACCTGCCGCGCCGCGAGCCCGAGCGCCCCGCGGGTGAGCCGCTGCGCCGCCTTCAGCTCGCCTTCGGCTACACGCAGGAAGACATGAAGGTGATGCTCTCGCCGCTTGCCGCGAATGCGGAGGAAGCGGTGGGCTCGATGGGCAACGACACGCCGCTCGCCGTGCTCTCGAACCGGCGGCCGCTCCTCTACTCCTACTTCAAGCAGCTGTTCGCGCAGGTGACGAACCCGCCGATCGACTCGATCCGCGAGGCGGTCGTGATGAGTGTTCAGTCGCTCGTCGGCTCCGAGCGCAATCTGCTCGCTGAGACGCCGGCGCACGCGCGCCAGCTGATCATCGAGAACCCGATCCTGCGCAACCACGAGCTCGAGAGCCTGCGCCAGGTCGAATCGGACGTCTTCAAGGGGCACACGATCGACACGACGTGGCCCGTCGAGGAAGGCGTGGACGGGCTCGAGAAGGCCGTCGAGCGGATCTGCGCCGAGGCCGACCAGGCGCTCGCGGGCGGCGCGAACATCCTCATCCTCTCCGACCGCGCGATGGGCCCGACGCGCGTCGCGATGCCGTCGCTGCTTGCAGTCGGTGCCGTGCATCACCACCTCGTTCGCGCCGGCACGCGTCTGCAGGCCGGGCTGATCGTCGAGTCGGGCGAGCCGCGCAGCGTTCAGAGCGTCGCCGTGCTGATCGGCTACGGCGCGGCGGCGGTCAACCCGTACCTGATGCTCGCGACGATCTCGCAGCTCGTCGCCGAAGGGCGGCTCGAGCTCGACGCCGAGGAAGCGAAGGCCCGCGCCGTGAAGGCGGTCGGTAAGGGCCTCCTCAAGACGATCTCGAAGATGGGCATCTCGACGATCTCGTCCTACTGCGGCGCGCAGATCTTCGAAGCGGTCGGGCTCTCGACCGAGCTCGTCGACAAGCACTTCACCGGCACGCCGTCGCGGATCGGTGGGATCGGTCTGGCCGAGCTCGCCGAGGGAGCACTGCTCAGGCATGCGCGCGCGTATCCGGGCGTCGCCGGCGAACTGTTGCCGGTCGTCGGCCTGTACGCGTGGCGCCGCGACGGCGAGCACCACCAGTGGAACCCCGAGACGATCGCGCTGCTGCAGCACGCGGTGCGCGGCGGCGGCGCGGCGACCTATGAGCAGTACTCGGCCGAGGTCAACGCCGACGCTGCGCGCCGCTCGACGCTGCGCGGGCTGATGCGCTTCAAGACGCGCGCCGACGGCGGCATCCCGCTCGACGAGGTCGAGCCGGCCTCCGAGATCGTCAAGCGCTTCTCGACCGGCGCGATGTCGCTCGGTTCGCTCTCGCGCGAGGCGCACGAGACGCTTGCCGTCGCGATGAACCGCATCGGAGGCCGCTCGAACACCGGCGAGGGCGGGGAGGACCCCGTCCGCTTCGGCGACGAGCGCCGCTCGAAGATCAAGCAGATCGCGTCGGGCCGCTTTGGCGTGAACATCGACTACTTGACGAACGCCGACGAGCTCCAGATCAAGATGGCGCAGGGCGCCAAGCCCGGCGAAGGCGGGCAGTTGCCCGGTCACAAGGTCGACCGCTACATCGCAGGCGTGCGCTTCACGACGCCGGGCGTCGGCCTGATTTCGCCGCCGCCGCATCACGACATCTACTCGATCGAAGACCTCAAGCAGCTGATCTACGACCTGCGCTGCGCCAACCCCGAGGCGCGCATCTCGGTGAAGCTCGTCTCCGAGGTCGGCGTCGGCACGGTCGCGGCCGGCGTCGCGAAGGCGAACGCCGATCACGTGCTGATCTCCGGCCACGACGGCGGGACGGGCGCATCGCCGGTCTCGTCGATCCTGCACGCGGGTGTGCCGTGGGAGATCGGGCTCGCGGAGACGCAGCAGACGCTCGTCCTGAACGACCTGCGCTCGCGCATCTGGGTGCAGACCGACGGCCAGCTGAAGACGGGCCGAGACGTCGTCGTCGCCGCACTGCTCGGCGCGGACGAGATGGGCTTCGCGACGGCGCCGCTGATCGCGACCGGCTGCGTGATGATGCGCGCTTGCCACCTGAACACGTGCCCGGTCGGGATCGCGACGCAGGATCCCGAGCTGCGCAAGCGCTTCAAGGGCCAGCCCGAGCACGTGATCGAATTCTTCTTCTTCGTCGCCGAAGAGGTGCGCGAGATCATGGCATCGCTCGGCGTCGCGAAGTTCGAGGATCTCGTCGGGCGGGTCGACATGCTCGAGGCCGACGACGCGCTCGAGCAGTGGCAAGAACGCGGCATCGACCTCTCCAACCTGCTGCGGATGCCCGATGTCCCGGCCGGAACCCCGCTGCGCCGCACGCATGGTCAGGTCTCGCCGCTGCCCGGCGCGCTCGACTGGACGCTGATCGACTCCGTCGAGGAGGGCGGCGCGACGCGCTTCGACGTCCGCAACGTCGACCGCACGATCGGGGGTCTGCTCTCGAACCACGTGACCAAGCAGCACGGGCGCGCTGGCCTGCCGCCCGGCTCGATCGCCTTCGAGCTGCACGGCTCCGCGGGCCAGTCCTTCGGCGCGTGGCTCGCGCCCGGGATCGAGCTGACGCTGACCGGCGACGCGAACGACTACGTCGGCAAGGGGCTCTCGGGCGGGACGCTTGCCGTGCGCCCGCCGGAGGAGGTGCAGTTCCTCGCCGAGGAGAACGTGATCGTCGGCAACACAGTCCTCTACGGCGCGACGGCCGGGCGTGCGTTCTTCCGTGGGATCGCGGGGGAGCGGTTCGCCGTCCGCAACTCGGGTGCGTCAGCCGTCGTCGAAGGCGTCGGCGACCACGGCTGCGAGTACATGACGGGCGGCCGCGTCGTCGTGCTCGGCCCGACGGGGCGCAACTTCGCCGCCGGCATGAGCGGCGGCATCGCCTACGTTCTGGATGAGGACGGCAGCTTTGCGTCGCGCTGCAACACCCAGCTCGTCGGCCTCGAGGCGCTCGAGGACCAAGACGAAGAAATAGTGCGCGCGCTCGTCGCAGAACATGCGGAGCGTACGGGCTCGCCCGTCGCCGCACGCCTCCTCGCCGACTGGAATTCGGCGCGGTTCGTGAAGGTGATGCCGCACGACTACAAGCGGGCGCTCACCGAGCTCGGCGACGAGGAGATCCGCTACGACGACGCGCCGCTCTCCTCGGGCGGCGCCGGGTTCGTGACCAAGGAATCGGAGGCGGTCTAATGGGCAGGGTCGGCGCGTTCATCAAGGTGTCGCGGCAGGATCCGCCCGAGCGCGATCCGGGCGAGCGCATCCGCGACCTGAAGGAGTTCGTCGGCACGCTGCCGCTCGCCGAGCTGCGCGAGCAGGGCGCGCGCTGCATGGAGTGCGGCGTGCCGTTCTGCCACGACGGCTGCCCGCTCGGGAACCTGATCCCGGACTGGAACGACCTCGTCTATCGCGACCGCTGGGAAGAGGCGATCCAGCAGCTGCACCGCACCAACAACTTCCCCGAGTTCACCGGCCGCCTCTGCCCGGCGCCGTGCGAGGCCGCGTGCGTGCTCGAGATCAACGAAGGCAACGCGGTGACGATCAAGCAGATCGAGGTCGCGATCGTCAATCGCGCCTGGGACGAAGGCTGGGTCGTGCCGCAGCCGCCCGCGAGGCGCACCGGCCGCAGCGTTGGCGTGATCGGCTCGGGCCCCGCCGGGCTTGCGGCTGCGCAGCAGCTCGCGCGCGCGGGTGAGCAGGTGACGGTCTACGAGCGCGACGAGGCGGCCGGCGGGCTCGTCCGCTTCGGCGTGCCGGAGTTCAAGATCGAGAAGTGGCTCGTCGAACGCCGCGTGCAGCAGCTCGTCGACGAGGGCGTGGAGTTCGTCTTCGGCGCGGACGTCGGCGGCAACGTCGACGTCGCCGAGCTGCGCGAGCGCCACGACGCGCTGGTACTCGCGACCGGCTCGCGCGTGCCGCGCGACCTGCCGGTGCCGGGCCGCGAGCTCGACGGCGTCCATTTCGCGATGGAGTACCTCTACTCCCGCCAGCGCGGCGAGAGTGCGATCACCGCGGCCGGCAAGCACGTCGTCGTGATCGGCGGCGGTGACACCGGCGCCGACTGCGTCGGGCACGCGCACCGCGAGGGGGCTGCGTCGGTGACGCAGATCGAGCTGCTCGGCGAGCCGCCTGTCTCGCGTCCCGACGACGTGACCCCGTGGCCGCGCTGGCCGATGAAGCTCCGGACGTCGTATGCCCTGAAGGAGGGCGGCGACCGGGACTTCGCCATCTCGACCACCGCCCTCACGGGCAACGGGAAGGTCGAGAAGATCCACTGGCAGCAGAACGCCGGCACGCCACCTTTTGAGCTCGTTTCAGGGACGGAGGAATCGAGGCCGGCCGACCTGGTGCTGCTCGCGATGGGCTTCCTCGGCCCCGAGACGCCGGTACTCGACCGGCTAGGGGTACAGCGCGACGGCCGCGGCAATGTGGAGGCGGCGCGTTACGGGACCTCGGTCGACGGCATCTTCGCCGCAGGCGATGCGAGGCGCGGCCAGTCACTGATCGTCTGGGCGATCAACGAGGGCCGGAAGTGCGCCGCGGAGGTCACCGCGTGGCTCGACGGTGTGGAAAGCGCTGCTCAGGGCGCCACTTCCCTTTCGATAGCCGCAAACCGATCCGGGGAGTAGGATCTGCGCCATGAGAAGAACGATGAACGACACCCATGACCACGGAAACTGCGCTGTCGCGGCAACCGCCGAGATCATCGCCACGAAGTGGACGCCGCTGATCGTCCACGACCTTTCCGAGGGTCCGCGCCGTTTCATGAAGCTCGAGAAGGCCTGTCCCGGCATCAGCCCCCGCACGCTTTCCGAGCGGCTCGACATGCTCGAGCGCCAGGGTGTTCTCGTTCGCAGGAGCTACCCCGAATCCCCGCCGCGCGTCGAGTACGAGCTGACGGAGAAGGGGCGCGCACTGCTGCCGATCATCCGCGAGATGCGCAAGTTCGGCCGCTCCTGGATGATCGATGCGCCCGCCAAGGGCCGCCGCGCTTCGGCCGCTCACTAACTCGAGTCCCGGGCTCGGCTAGCTCCGCGAACGGTGCCAGGCACCGTCACAAGTGTGTGCCAAGTTGCTCAGAGCTAGTCGAATAGCAAGGCCTCTTCGAGCGCCTTGCGTTGAGCGAGGGAACGGTTGACCGCATTGACGACCGCGCGCAGCGACGCCGTGACGATGCTCGGATGGAGCCCGACGCCCCAGACGAGATCGCCGTCGATGTCCGCCTCGATGTACGCGGCCGCGGTTGCGTCCGCGGCGGCGGCCATCGCGTGCTCGTGGTAGTTGCGAATGCGAATCACGATCCCAAAGGTCTGCTCGAACGCGTCCACGAGGGCCGCGATCGGGCCGTTGCCGGACCCCGTGACCTCTTGCGCCTCGCCGTCGTGCGCGAGTTCCGCGACGATGTGATCCGTGTCGGTGCTCGAGTGCGTATATGGCCCGAGCTCGTAGGGGCGCGCGTGCGCGAGGTAGTGCGCGTGGAATGCCTCGAGGAGCTCGTCGGCCGTCAGCTCGTCGCCGCGCGCGTCGGTGATCGCCTGCACCTTCTGTGCGAAATCGACCTGCAGCCCGCGCGGCAGCTCGAGGCTGTGCTCGGTCTCCATCAGGTAGGCGACTCCGCCTTTGCCGGACTGTGAGTTCACGCGGATGATCGCCTCGTAGCTCCGGCCGAGATCCGCCGGGTCGATCGGCAGGTACGGAACGTCCCACACCTCGGAGCTCTCTTGTTGCTGCGCGTACATCCCCTTCTTGATCGCGTCTTGGTGCGATCCGGAGAAGGCGGTGTAGACGAGCTCTCCGACCCAGGGATGACGCGGGTGGACCGGCAGCTCGTTGCACTCCTCGACGATCGCCTTCGCTTCGTCGAGCCGTGACAGGTCGAGACGCGGATCGACGCCCTGCGTCAGCAGGTTCAGGGCGATCGTGATGATGTCGACGTTGCCGGTGCGCTCGCCGTTGCCGAAGAGGGTGCCCTCGACGCGATCGGCGCCCGCCATCAGGCCGAGCTCGGCGGTCGCGACGGCCGTGCCTCGGTCGTTGTGGGGATGAACGCTCACGAGGATGCTGTCGCGCTTCGAGACGTGCCGCTGGAACCACTCGATGCGATCCGCGTAGACGTTCGGCGGAAACGCCTCGACCGTCGTCGGCAAGTTGACGATCATCGGCTCCTCGGGCGAGGGCCGCCAGACGTCCAGGACCGCTTCGCAGATCTCGAGCGCGAACTCGAGTTCGGTGCCGTGGAAGCTCTCGGGTGAGTACTCGAACACGATCTCCGTCTCCGTTTGCTCGGCAAGCTCCTTGCACAGCGCGGTCGCGCGGACGGCGAGATCCACGATGCCCGCCTTGTCGAGGCGGAAGACGACACGCCGTTGCACGGTTGACGTCGAGTTGTAGAGGTGCACGATCGCGCGCCTCGCGCCCTCGATCGCTTCGTAGGTGCGCTCGATCAGCTCCGGCCGCGCCTGCGTCAGCACGGCGATCGTCGTGTCCGCGGGAATGCGATCTTCCTCGATCAGCCGGCGGACGAACTCGAAATCGGTCTGCGAGGCGGACGGGAAGCCGACCTCGATCTCCTTCAATCCGAGCTGGACGAGCAGATCGAACATGCGCTGCTTGCGGGCCGAGTCCATCGGCTTGACGAGCGCCTGGTTCCCGTCCCGAAGGTCGGTTGAGCACCAAATCGGCGCACGGTCGACGACCCGGTTCGGCCAGGTGCGGTCTGGCAGATCGACGGTCGGATAGGGGCGGTACTTCCAGTAGGGCATCGTCATGGCTTGGCTCCTCAGAGTGGGCGGACTGCTCCCGCAATGCGGGAAACGCGAGACGGATATGTCGCGTGGTCGGCTCCCCTAGGGGAGGAGGAGGGCAAGCGCGCGCAGGCCGAGGATGGTGCTGCCGGCCGCGTGGAAGTGTGGGCGCTTTCCGATCATCGCTTTCAAAAGCATAGTGAGAGCGACCCGGTTTGGCAACGCGGGTCTGAGAGGTGGGGTCGCTATACCTTGTAAAGCTTGACAACCCTGATCGTTGTGGGCACACTCAATTGCAGGATGCACCGGTCAGCCCCCGCACTCGAGCCCCGGACGCCCCTTGTGGCGCGGCTGCTCGTGCCCGGGCTCGTGATTCTTACGGTCATCGTCATTCTCCCCCTCTAGGGGGAGATTTCGCTCACGCGGCCTCGAGACGCCGCACACGCCGACGTCAGCAGGAGAAGTGCGCCCGCGATGTGGGCCGGACGAAGCGAAAACGATCGATGACCCTTTCAGGAGGTTTGCGAGTGAATGTCAAGACTGTTGCCTGTCTCGCCGGAGACGGGGTGGGGCCCGAGCTGATGGCTGCAGCGACCCGTGCTCTCGAGCGCGTGTCGAAGCTGCACCAGCTCGAGCTCGACGATCGCCACCTCCCCTTCGGGGGCGAAGCGGTCACGCGCAGCGGCCATCCGCTGCCGGCCGCGACGCGGACCGCGTACAGGGAAGTCGACGCGATTTTGGTCGCCTCGCCGAACGAGCCGGCGCTCGACGGCGTGAAGGCAGACCTGCAGCTCGCGTGGCGCGTCGCCCGCGTCCAGTTGCGCGAGGCGGGAGATCTCGTCGTGGTCGGGCCGGTCGGTGACTGGGCCAATGACATCGCGATCTCGCGCGCGTTCTCGTGCGCCGGTTCGCGGCACGGGCGCATCGTCTCCGTCGGCGAGTCCGCCGAGTGGCGTGACGCGATCGCCGCTCAGACGACGCGCTGGGGCGGGCTCGAGGTCGAAGAAACCGGCCTCGGCGAAGCGCTCGACCGGCTCCGCGATCGACCCGAGTCGCTCGACGTGATCGTGACCGAGGCGCATCTCGTCTCCCCGGTGGTCGACGCGGCCGCGCACTACGCCGGCTCGCCGTCGTCGGTCGCTCACGCGTGGCTGCCCGATCACGGGCCCGGGGTGTTCGCGCCCGGCAGTTCCGACTCGGATGACGTCGCCGGCTTCGGTGTCGTCGATCCGATGGGGATGCTCCTGACCGCGTCGCTGATGCTGGCGGAGGGCCTGAAGCGCCGCTCCGCATCGCGCACGCTGGAGCGTGCCGTTGGTGAAGTCGCGCGCCGCTCCGATTCGGGCACGCACGACACTCGTTCCTTCACCGACGCCGTGATCGAGCTGCTGCCGCAGTCGCGCACGGACGTCGAGCACTTCCACGAGGTGGCGGGATGAGCCGCGGGAAACGAATGCTCGGTTCTGACGCGGTTCTTCGCTCCCTGGAGGCCGAGGGTGTGGAGGTCGCGTTCGGGATCCCCGGCGGCGCGATCCTGCCGACGTACGACGCGATCGCGCGTGGCACGACCGTGCGGCACGTGCTCGCCCGGCACGAGCAGGGCGCCGGCCACATGGCCGAGGGCTATGCGCGCGCTTCGGGGAAGGTCGGAGTCGCGATCGCGACCTCCGGTCCTGGTGCGACGAACCTCGTCACGCCGATCGCCGACGCGTGGATGGACTCCACGCCGCTCGTCGCGATCACCGGTCAGGTGAAGTCGAGCCTGATCGGCACCGACGCGTTCCAGGAGATCGACGCAACCGGCATCACCATGCCGATCGTCAAGCATTCGTGGCTCGTCCAGGACGTCGAGGAGCTGCCGGGTGTGATGAAGGCAGCGTTCCACGTCGCACGCACCGGCCGCCAAGGCCCCGTGCTTGTCGACATCGCAAAGGACGTGCAAGAAGCCGAATTCGACTTCGTCTACCCCGACGACGTCGACCTGCCCGGGTGGAAGCCGCCGCACAAGGTGCACCCCAGGCAGCTTCGGGAAGCGGCAAGGGCAATCGCCGTGGCGCAGCGGCCGATCGTCTATGCCGGCGGCGGTGTGCTCAATGCCGACGCCTGTGCCGAGTTGCTCGAGCTCGTTGACTCGGCACAGCTTCCCGCAGTCGTAACGCTGATGGGCAAGGGGGCCTTGCCGGATTCGCACCCGCTGAACTACGGCCACCCCGGCATGCACGGCTCGAAGTACGCGAACTTCGCGCTGAACAAGGCCGACCTCGTGATCGCGATCGGCTCGCGCTTCGACGACCGCGTCACCGGCAAGGTGTCGGCGTTCGCGCCGGGCGCGAAGGTGATCCATTTTGACGTCGATGC
>JAOPYY010000012.1 GCA_025964395.1 Actinomycetes bacterium
GTCTCCGAGGTCCTTGTGCATTCGCTCGAGCACTTCGGCAAGGTGGTCGGGCTGAACGAGTTCTTCATCGCGGTCGTGATCGTGGCGATCGTCGGCAACGCGGCTGAGCACGGCGGCGCTGTCGTGATCGCGAGGCGCGGCAACACGACACTCGCAACGGAGATCGCGATCACGTCGTCGATGCAAGTCGCACTCCTCGTGACGCCCGCCGTCTGCCTGTTGTCCTGGATCGCCGGCCGCGGCTTGCCGCTGTCGTTCCGCGCGATCGAGATCGTCACGATGGCCGCGGCCGCGCTCTTCGCCATGTGGGTCGTCTGGGACGGCCGATCCCGCCGCTGGGAAGGCTTCGTGCTGGCCGGGGTCTACGGCCTGATGGTCGTCGCGTACGCGCTGGCCGGCTGAGCTCTACGCCTTGAACGGTTCCTGCGCGCGCGTGAACGCGTAGCCAGACCAGATCAGCTGGCCGCCGTCGATGCGCAGGCGCTCGCCCCGCTCACGCCCGGCGGCCGCACGCCACACACCGCCGTCGCGCGCGAACGTCGTCTCGCCGCGACCGGGCGCAGTCCCGACGACCTTCGCCTTGAGCGCTCCGCCCTCCCACCAGAAGACGAACTCGTTCCCTTCCGACCACCAGCGGCCGAGGATCGCGCGCACCTCGGCGGGCGGCTCCTCCTCCGGGCGCCACGTCTCGACCGGCTCCGGCCAGAGCTCTCTCCCCTTCGCCGCGAGGCTGATCGCGAACAGCTCCATGTCGCCCCGCGTGCCCGAGTTGGTGAGGGCCGCGGCTCCGGTCTGCGTCTTGCGGTCAATGAACACGCCGGCGAGGTGGCCGGCCATTGCGCCACCATGGCCGCCGTAGATCACGCCGCCCTGGTTGTAGAGCATCAGCCCGAGGCCCCAGCCTTCGTCCCACGCGTCGGGGTAGCGCATCTGTTGCGGGAACCACATCTCCTCGTTCGTCGTCGCGTCGAGTACGCCGTCGGCGCCGGTCGCGAGGAACGTCGCCCAACGGCCGAGATCCTCGACGGTCGACCACAGCTGTCCGGCGGCCGACGCGCCCGCGAGGTCGGTCTCGGGCTCCTTCCACACAGTGCGGGCGTACTCGTCCACCAGGTAGCCCTGCGCCTGCGGCGACCGCGGCGTCCACGTGGTGCGCGTCAGGCCCAGCGGCCGGATGATGCGCTCGTCGACGTACCGCATGTACGGCAGTCCGCTCTTCCGCGCCACGACCTGCCCGAGCAACGCGAACGCGAGGTTCGAGTAGTGGTGCGCCTGCGCCGGGCCGAGCACGAACTCGACGTCGCTCATCGACGCGACCAGCTCGTCGTCTGTCGGCGACTCGCCGGTCACAAACATCTCCCCCGCCTCGCGCTGCAGGCCCGAGAGGTGGCAGAGCATGCGTCGAATCGTCGGCGTGCCGTTCGCGACCCCGTCGACGTGCTGTTCGAGACGGTCGTCGAGATCGAGTTGGCCCGAGTCGCGCAGCTGCATGATCGCGGTCGCGGTGAACGTCTTTGTGACCGAGCCGATGCGGTACTGCGTGTCCGGTGTTGCGTCGCGTCCCTTGTCGTAGTCGGCGCCGCCGACCGCGTTCGCCCACACCTGTGCGCCCTTGTGCACGACGGCCGCGGCGACCGACGGCAGGCGATCCGCCTGCCGTTCCTGGAGCAATCTGTCGAGCGCCCCGGTGTCAGGCGTCGACATACGCTCCGAGTGCCTGCGGCACGAGCTCGGCCGCACGATCGATGTCGTCGTCGGTGAGGTCGAGATGCGTCACCGCCCGGAGGAACCCGGGCCGCATCGTTCGCGAGATCGCTACGCCGGCGTCGCGCACCAGGCCGACCGCCTCCCACTCGCCGAGACCGAGTGCGCTCGCCTCCAGGTGAACGAAGTTCGTCTGCACGCGCTCGAGGTCGACCGGCAGGCCCTGCTCGGCCCACGCGTCCCCCAGGCGCCGTGCGCGCGCGTGATCCTCGGCCAGCCGCTCGACGTTGTGGTCGAGCGCGTAGACGCCGGCCGCCGCGACGATCCCTGCCTGGCGCATCGCGCCGCCCATGCGGTGCTTCTCCATGCGAGCGCGGTGCATCAGCTCCGACGAGCCGGCAATCAGCGCGCCGAGCGGGCAGCCGAGGCCCTTGGAGAGGCACAGCGTGACCGTGTCAAAGAGCGACCCCAACTCGGCGGCGGCCACGTTCGACGCGATGGCAGCGTTCATCAGGCGCGCGCCGTCGAGGTGCAGTTTGAGCCCGAGCTCGCGGGCGGTCGCCGTGACCTCGCGCAGCTCGTCGAGCGGCCAGACCGTGCCGCCGGCGTTGTTGTGCGTATTCTCGAGCGCGACGACCGAGGTGCGCGGCGTGTGAAAGCTGCCGTCCTCGTGCATCGTCTCGCGGATCTGCTCCGACGAGATCCGTCCGCGGTCACCGCGAACCCCGTGCACCTGGAGCCCGGCGTGCGCCGCGGCCCCACCGAGCTCGGAAACGACGATGTGCGCGGTGTCCTCGACCACAACCTCGGTCGCGCGCTCACCGAGGATCAGGAGCGCGATCTGGTTGCCCATGGTGGCCGTCGGGAGGTACACGGCCTCGTCGTGTCCGAGCAGCTCCGCGCCGCGGCGCTCG
The DNA here is from genome assembly GCA_025964395.1 of Actinomycetes bacterium. GTDB lineage: Bacteria > Actinomycetota > Thermoleophilia > Gaiellales > Gaiellaceae > PALSA-600. The sequence continues at coordinate 2,619 of JAOPYY010000012.1, forward strand.
AGCTCGAGGACGGTCGGATCCTCGCGGTCCTGCTCGTCGCCCACGTCGGCGTTCGCCATCGCCTCGCGCATCGCCTGCGACGGCTTCGTCTTCGTGTCTGAGCGGAGATCGATCACGCCGACAATCTAGAGATGCAGCGCTACCGTGTGGCCATGGATCTCGATCTGATCTCCGAGGTGCTCGCGGACGAGCCGGCGTACCGCTCCAAGCAGGTGTGGGAGTGGGTCGCGCGTGGTGCGACCTCGTACGGCGAGATGACGAACCTCCCGGCGCAGTCGCGAACGCTGCTCGAGGAGCGCGCCCCGTTTTCGACGCTGACGCTCGTCCACGAGGCGAAATCGGTGGACGGAACGGTCAAGGCGCTCTTCAACACGCACGACGGCCATCCGCTCGAGGCCGTCCTGATGCGGTTCCGCGACGGTCGCCGCTCCGTGTGCGTCTCGTCGCAATCCGGCTGTCCGCTGACCTGCACGTTCTGCGCGACGGGCCAGATGCAGTTCCGCCGCAACCTGACCGCCTGGGAGATCCTCGATCAGGCGCTGCACTTCAAGCGCATCGAGCCGATCGACCACGTCGTCTTCATGGGCATGGGCGAGCCGATGCTCAACTTCGACCACGTGGTCGCCGCCGCGCGCCGGCTCCCGGACCTCGGCGTCACGCACCGGCGCACGACGCTCTCGACCGTCGGCTGGCTCCCCGGGCTGACGCGCTTCATCGACGAGGTGGAGGAGCCGATCCGCCTGGCGCTGTCGTTGCACGCGCCGGCCGACGCGCTGCGGAGCTCGATCATGCCGGTCAACGACCGCTACCCCCTCGACGACGTCCTCGCGGAATGCCAGCGGTACTTCGAGCTGCGCGGGCGCAAGGTGTTCGTCGAGTACGTGATGCTCGGCGGCGTCAACGACAGCGTCACGCACGCGAAGAAGCTCGGCGAACTGCTCGACCGCAACATCTTCAAGGTCAACCTGATCCCCTACAACCCGACGGGCTTCTACGACGGTTCGTCGCGCACGACGATCGCCGAGTTCAAGGACGCGCTGCACGCCGCAGGCTTCTCCCCGACCGTGCGGCTGACCCGTGGCCGCGACATCGCGGCCGCGTGCGGCCAGCTTGCCGCGACTGGCTAGGGCAGGACCGTCAGAGCGAGCTCGCGCGCGAGGACATCGAAGTGGCGCCGGTCGAGCGTGAGCACACGGCCGCCGTTCCGCTCTGCACACGCCGATCTCGCTGTGAGGTCGCGACGCGGCGCTAAGCGGGCGCGGGCCCGTCAACGTTCACGACGAGCGGCCCGTCTCCGACGACGGAGAGAACGAGCTCCTGCCGCTGATCGAGCGGGTTGACGTCGCGATGGATCAGCCCGACCGGGACGTGGAAGAACCCGCCCTCCTCGACATCGGTGCTCTCCGATCCGCCGGGGCCGAACTCGAAGCGCGCACGTCCTCGTACGACGTACCCGTGGACCTCCCGGTCGCCGTGGTGATGCCAGCCCGTCGCCGCTCCCCCTTCAGCATAGGAACGCACGAGCGTCGAGCGATCGGTGTCGAAGGCCACCTCGCGCGAGATGCCCGGCGTCGGGGCGCCGGGGCTGAGACCGTCCGGGGCGACGGCGGAGACTCGATCGCGCGCAGCCACCGCCCTAGGATAACTCGTCCGACCCGTACCGCAGACTTCGATCTGGACCGCGGCAGGCGCTCGAAACCGAGACGGGAGACGCGACGATGACGGCCGAACAACTCCTCGACACTGTGCGGCATGAGCTGCTGCGCAGGAACCCGGTCTCACCGGCGCTGCTCAAGTTCGAAGAGGATCGCGCGGAGAACGTGCAGAGCAGGATCGCCGACGCGATCACCGCGTTCGCGGGCTCGATGGCGTTCGTCTACGTGCACGTCGTGTGGTTCACGCTGTGGGTCGCGATCCCGCTCGAGAAGTATCCGTTCGGGCTGCTGACGATGATCGTCAGCCTCGAGGCGATCTTCCTCTCGACGTTCGTGATGATCAGCCAGAACCGCGCCGACGCACGACGCCAGGTCTTCGCGGATCAGCAATACACGATGATCCAGGAGGAGAAGCAGCAGAACGAGCAGCTGCTCGAGCAGAGCCGCCGGATCGAGGAGCTGAACAAGTCGATCCTCACGTTGACTCAGGAAGTGCGCGAGGCGCTCAAGAAGGGCTGACGCGAAGCGCCGTGAGCGGCGCCGCCTGCTGGCCGGCCGCCGTCTCGCCCGTCACGACCTGCTCCAGTGCGGCGACGCACCGTTCGTCGAATGCCGTGCCCGAGTCACGGCGCAGGAGCGCGATCGCCTCGTCGTGCGTCCACGCGGGGCGATAGACGCGCTTGGAGATCAGCGCGTCGTAGACGTCGCAGACGGTGAGGATCCTCGTGTCGAGGTCGATCTCCTCCGCCTTCAGCCCCCGCGGGTAGCCCGCACCGTCGAGGCGCTCATGGTGGTCGCGCACGAGCTGGCGGACAGCCTGCGAGAACCCACCCAGCTCGTTCAGCAGCTTGTTCCCCCACTCCGGGTGCCCCCGGACGACGCCGTACTCCTCGTCGTCGAGCGCAGCCGGCTTCTTGAGGATCGCGTCGGGCACCGAGAGCTTGCCGATGTCGTGGACGAGCCCGCCGATCGCGAGCGTGCGCAAGCGACTCGCCGAGAGCCCGAGCTGCTCGCCGACGCGCACGGCGAGCAACGCAACGCGACGTGTGTGACGCTCGGTGTACTCGTCCTTGTCCGCGAGACGCACGGTGAGTGCGCGCACATGCGAGCCGAGGAAGATGTCCTCAGCAGCGACGAGATCGGCGCCGCGGAGGTCGCCGGCGAGCGGCCGCGACTGCGCCGCGCGCGCGAGATCGATCGCGACGGCGATCCCCACGAGCAGGATCCCGTCGAGCTCCACCTCGTGGCCGATCCACCAGCCGAGCTGGGTGTAGTCCATCGTCAGCGCCGGGACGAGCGCGGTCGCGAGCCAGACGAGCCCGACGACGACAACGAGATCCAGTGCGCGCTGCGTGAGCAGGAAGGTCCGCAGTGCACGAAGCGCGAGCAGCCCGTACGCGGCGAGACCGACCAGGAGCAGCACCATGGCCGACGTGCTGTTCGGCGCCGGCACGGACGGAACGAGGCTCGGCCACACGAGCGCCGAGAACCCGAGCGCGAGCACGATCGCGAGCAGCACTCCTTCGAGCACGAGCAACGGCCGAACGCTCTGCAGGACGCGGGGCAAGGGCAGGACGGACATCGCGAGGATCAGCGCACCCGCGGGCAGCGTCGCGCCACCCGTCAGCGCGATCACGCCGTTGTTCCCGAACCAGACGCCGGGCGTCGCGAAGCCGTGCAGCGCGAGGAGGCTCGCCATGACGGCGAACGCGGTCCCGACGAGCACGGTGCGCGTATCGGAGCGCCGCGCGCCCACAACGGTCAGCCCGAGTGCCGCCGCCGCTGCGACGAGCGCGCTGAAGCCGACGGAGTAGAAGTGCATCTCCGCCGTGAGGTTGACCTTGACGTCTCCCCAGAGGACGTGAACGACGGCGGGCGCAGCGCCGGCCACCGCTCCGACCACGAGCACAGGCAGCAGCCGCTCTCTCAGCCCGCTCCGCATCAAAGCCTCTTTCGGCACGAAGTGGTCCAATCCTTAACCCCAGTGAGAGATAGTGCGCGGGTGCTCGGACGCGCAGTTCGCGAGATTCGGATCCTTGGCGGCCTGCTGCTGATCGCGGCGGCCGTCGCAACCGGCCTCTACGAGGTGAACCAGGTCACGGGCCAGGCGGACCGAGACTTTGCGCTTTGCGGGCGCGCCACCCAGGCGCCCGACTGCGTGTCGAAGCGCCGACCGGTCAGCATCAGCTGGACGGAGTCAAGCGTCAACGGCTTCCGCCGGGAGTACTCGGTGGACGTCCACACGCGGCCCAACTTCACCGTCTCCCTCTCCGGACTGAGCAAAGCCGACGTGACCCCGTTCCAGGGGCTCAAGACGACGGAGATCCGCTACCGGCAAGGGCGCGTGGTCGCGTTCGTCGCTCCCGATGGGACGTCGCTCGAGTTTCCGTTCTCCTTCAGCGTGCACCTCGCGATCGTGCTGGGATCGGCGGTCGTCGCGTTCCTGCTCGGAATGGGGTCGATCGCGTGGGGCCTGACCCGCGTGAACCGGACTCCGCGGGCATAACCGGGGACGCCGCTACCCTCCGGCGTCGTGGCAAATCGCCCTCTCGCCCAGCGCAATGACTTGCGCAACGTCGCAATCGTCGCCCACGTCGACCACGGGAAGACGACGCTCGTCGACGCCATGCTCTGGCAATCCGGCTCGTTCCGTGCGAACCAGGACGTCGCCGAGCGCGTCATGGATTCGGGTGACCTCGAGCGCGAGAAGGGCATCACGATCCTCGCCAAGAACACCTCGGTCCAGCGCGGCGACGTCAAGATCAACATCATCGACACCCCCGGCCACGCGGACTTCGGCGGTGAGGTCGAGCGCGGGCTGACGATGGTCGACGGCGTGCTGCTGCTCGTCGATGCGTCCGAGGGGCCGCTGCCGCAAACGCGGTTCGTCCTGCGCAAAGCCTTGGAGTCCCGCCTTCCGGTTGTGTTGGTCGTGAACAAGATCGATCGCCCCGACGCCCGCGTCGATGAGGTCGTCAACGAGGTCTACGAGCTCTTCCTCGATCTCGACGCGACCGCGGAGCAGATCGAGTTCCCGATCGTCTACACGATCGCGCGCGACGGCAAAGCGGGCCTCGATCCGAATGCACTCGCCGACGATCTGACGCCGCTCTTCGAAACGTTGCTCGAGACGATCCCGCCGCCGTCATACGACCCGGACCATCCGCTGCAGGCGCTGGTCACGAACCTCGACGCTTCTCCCTACGTCGGCCGGCTCGCGCTGCTGCGGGTTCGGCACGGCACGCTCAAGAAGGGCCAGCAGATCGCGTGGTGCCGCGCGAACGGCGAGATCGAGAACGCGCGCGTCGTCGACCTGCTGATCACCGAAGCGCTCGACCGCGTTTCGGCCGACGAAGCAGGCCCCGGCGAGATCGTCGCGCTGGCCGGCCTGCCGGACGTGACGATCGGCGAAACGATCGCCGACCCGGTCGACCCGCGCCCACTGCCTGTGACCGTCGTCGACGAGCCGAGCCTCTCGATCACGATCGGCATCAACACTTCACCGCTCGCCGGCACCGAGGGCGACAGACTGACCGCGAGCCAGGTCAAGCAGCGCCTCGACCAGGAGCTCGTCGGCAACGTCTCGCTGCGCGTCCTCCCCACGGCGCGCCCGGACACCTGGGAGGTGCAGGGCCGCGGCGAGCTGCAGCTCGCGGTGCTCGCCGAGATCATGCGGCGCGAAGGCTTCGAGCTGACGATCGGCAAGCCCGAAGTGCTCGTGCGCGAGATCGACGGCAAGCGGCACGAACCGGTCGAGCGCGTCGCGATCGATGTTCCTGAGGAGTTCGTCGGCGTCGTCACGCAGTTGCTCGCGCTGCGCAAAGGCCGGATGCAGCAGATGGTCAACCACGGCACGGGCTGGGCGCGCATGGAGTACCTCGTCCCGGCGCGCGGCCTGATCGGCTTCCGCACGGAGTTCCTGACCGAGACACGCGGGTCGGGGATCATGCACCACGTCTTCGAGAAGTGGGAACCGTGGTTCGGCGAGCTGCGCACGCGTCCGACGGGGAGCCTCGTCGCCGACCGCCGGGGCCAGGCAACCGGATTCGCGATCGAGAACCTGCAGGAGCGCGGCTCGCTCTTCATCGCGCCGACCGACGAGCTCTACGAAGGTATGGTCGTCGGCGAGAGCTCGCGGCGCGATGACCTCGACGTCAATGCCTCGAAGCCGAAGAAGCTGACCAACATGCGGGCTTCCGGCTCGGACGACCTGATCCGCCTGATCCCGCCGCGCCCGCTCTCGCTCGAGCAGGCGCTGGAGTTCATCCGCGACGACGAGTGCGTCGAGGTGACGCCCAAGTCGGTGCGGCTGCGCAAGGTCGAGCTCTCCGCCTCCAAGCGGGCCAGCTCCGCCTCGAAGCGCAAGCGCGAGCGCGAAACCGCCTCAGCCTAAGTCAACCGCGGTGGTGAACCACCGATCGAGGGCTTGGTCAACCGACCCTTGATCGTGCATGGTGATCAAGGGCCCTGTGCGGCGGGGCCTCATTTCCATCCATCACCTGCGGAGAGACAGAGGAGCGGCATGACTGCGACTGAACTGCGGGCGAAACTGCGGGCCGTCAACACCGGCGGCTTGTTCTTCCGGCTCCTGACGCGCTAAGCGTCCCGACGGCGGCACGAGGGCACGTCCGCCGTTTTCTGGCCTTCCGCACCACGGGCCGTGGTGCTTTACTCGGACTAGGGATGAGTCATCGAGGTGTCAGGTCCGACCGGCTCCAGCCGCGGAACTGGAGCGCCAGCGAGGTGCAGGAGGCGCTCGTGATCAGCGGCGAGATCCCGTTGTGGCTGGTGGACGGGGACGACCGGATCGCGTTCGTCAACGACGCGGCCGTCCGGATACTCGGATACGACAGCGACGAGGAGCTGCTCGGCCGCCTGAGTCACGACACGGTCCACTGGAAACACCGGGACGGGTCGCCATACCCGGCGGAGGACTGCCCGATCACGCACGCCACCCGGCGCGGCGAGGCGATTCGCATGGAGCGCGACTGGTGGGTCCGCAAGGACGGCAGCATGGTTCCGATCTCGATCCACTGCGTCCAGATGGAGATCGATGGACGCATGGGGACCGCGATGACCTTCCACGACCTGACCGCGAGCGTGCAGGCCGAGGACGAGCGCCGGCGGCACGAGATCGCGCGGGCGCGTCTCGTCGAAGTCAGTGCGTCGCGTGCCCGGATCTCAGCCGCCGCCGATGAGACCAGGAAGCGAATCGAGCGTGATCTCCACGACGGCATCCAGCAGTCGCTCGTCTCGCTCGCACTCGAGCTGCGCGCGGCGTTGGCGGCGGTGCCGCCGCAGCTCAACGAGCTCGAGGGCGAGTTGTTGCGGATTGGCGAAGGGCTGACGAGCGCGCTTGAGGGAGTGCGGGAGATCGCACACGGGATTCACCCGGCAATCCTGTCCGAGGGGGGCCTGGAGCCGGCGCTGAGAGTGCTGGCGCGCCGCTCTGCGGTGCCCGTCGACTTGGATTTGCGCGCCGTGCGGCGCCTGCCTGCGCCGATCGAGGTCGCGGCGTACTACGTGGTGTCGGAGGCGTTGACAAACGCCGCCAAGCACGCGCAAGCATCCGTCGTCAACGTCGAGCTCGACACGCACGACGGGATCTTGCAGCTGGCGATCAGCGACGACGGGATTGGGGGCGCTGATGCTGCCCAGGGGTCGGGAATGGTCGGGCTCAGCGACCGCATTGAGGCGGTCGGCGGCACGTTCACCGTGTCGAGCCCACCGGGGGACGGAACACACATCCAGGTAGAGATCCCGCTGGCGACGGAGGTCGACGCGCCGCGTCGCGGGAACACGCGGCTCGCGTAAAGCCGCTAGACGAAGACGTCTGTGAAGGCGAACGCGTCGACGTCCACGAGCCCGCGGTCCGTGAGCTTGAGGTGCGGGATCACGGGTAGTGCGAGGAAGCTCATCGCCATGAACGGCGCGGGCACTGCGCAGCCGAGCTGCCGAACCGCGGCCGTCACAGCGTCGAGCTGATCGGCCACCAACTCCGGAGCCTCGTCGGCCATGAGCCCTGCGAGCGGCAGCGCAATCGCCGCTCGCACCTCGCCGCCCTCCGCCACCACAATTCCCCCGCCCAGATCGACGACGGCGCGCGCCGCGACCATGCCGTCCTCGTCGTCGGCGGCAACGACGACGATGTTGTGACAGTCGTTCGCGACGCTCGAGGCCATCGCACCGCGCCGAAGACCGAAACCGCGAACGAACCCCATTCCGACGTTGCCCGTCGCGCGGTGGCGCTCGATGACGCTCAGGCGCAAGAGATCCCGGTCGGGATCGGCGACAGCCACACCGTCCTCAATGCGCACCTCCTCCACATGCGCCGTCGTGACCAGCTGATCCTCGACGATGCCGAGGACACGCGCCCGGCGCCCCGCCGCGGGCAATCGCAGGTCGGCGGGCCACAACACGTTGAAGGTGTCAGGAAGCGTGACCGTGGGCGCGACGCTGTCGCGCAAGCGGATGCCGTCGCGCGCGACGACCCGCCCTCCGGCGATCACGAGTTCGACCGGCAACGCGTCCAGGTCGGACGTCACAAGGACATCCGCGCGCCTCCCAGGCGCTACGGCCCCGCGGTCGCGGAGCCCGTAGTGCTCCGCCGGATTGAGGGTCGCCATCGTGATCGCGGTGACCGGATCGAGACCGCCGCGGATCGCGGTTCGCACGAGCGAGTCGATCGATCCGTCCCGCAACAACTCGCCGGGCACCCGGTCATCCGTTGCGAAAGCGCATCGGCGAGCGGTGTGCTCGTCCACGGTCGGCAACACATCGAGCAGGTTCCGGGCGTTGGACGCCTCACGCAGGAACACCGTCATGCCGAGCCGGAGCTTCTCGCGTGCCTCGTCTGCCGTCACGGACTCGTGGTCACTCGAGATACCCGCACCGGTGTACGCCTGCAGGTCGGGACCGGCGAGCCCCGGGACATGCCCGTCCACCGGTCGCCCGGTAAACGCGCGCAGCTTGTCCAGCACGTCGCCGCTACCTGCCAGGACTCCCGGGAAGTTCATCATCTCCGCGAGGCCGAGCACCCGCGGGTGCCGGCCGAGCGCGACGAGGTCATCCGCGCCGAGTGCCGCGCCGGATGTCTCCATCAACGACGTCGGCACGCACGACGGAGCCATCACGAACACCGACAGATCCAGTCCCTCGCTGACCTCGAGCATGTAACGAACCCCCTCGATGCCGAGGACGTTCGCAATCTCGTGCGGATCGCAGACAACGGTCGTAACACCGTGCGGCAGGACGGCATCGGCGAACCGGTGCGGTGGAAGCATCGAGATCTCGATGTGAACGTGCGCGTCGATCAGCCCCGGACACACGTACCGGCCATCGAGATCGATGACCTCATGCGCCGGCAGGTCGCCGAGCCCGACGATGCGGCCACCGTGCAGCGCGACCGAGGTCTCGACGATCTCGTGCGTGAACACGTTCACCACGCGGCCTCCGCGCAGCAGCAGGTCAGCTTCGACGGCCCCGCGGGCAGCCCTGATGAATTCGCCGAGGTCCTCCACCGCCCCCGGACGCGTCTCGCGGTTGCTCATCAGGCTCGCGTTCGTGCGATCTTGCTCCCCGTTCGCGACCGGGTTAACCACGTTGCCGCGCGCTGGTTTACACCGAAGGACGCGAGGTATCAGAGCCGCAATGACAACTCAGGGGTCGAAACCCCAGTGGTTCACGATCGCCACGGTCGTGCTGATCCTGGGAGCCCTCGCGTCTGCCGGCGCGATCGCGCAGAGGACACCGATGTCGCATGTTGGCGTCGCTGAGAAGCCCCATCCGGCGACCCTCAAGGTCCTTGCGTTCGACAAGTCGGCCCCCAGGCCAGCGAAGAAGTACCGGATCGCCTACCTGGCCGAGTGCACCAATAACCCGTACTGCGCAACGAGGCTGAACGGACTGAAGGCGGCGTCGCGGAAATACGGCTTCGAGTTCAAGGTCTTCGATGCGAACTTCAACCCGGCGACTCAGTTGAGGCTCGTGCAAGACGCCGTCGCACGAGGATACGACGGCTATCTCTTCGCGCCGACTGCCGAAGGGCCTGGTTGCAGCATGTGGCACAGGTATCTGGCGCCAACAGGAAAGCCCGTCGTCACGCTCGACATCCCGATGTGCAATGACGCGGACTACACGCCCGGCGTGGCTGCGACGGTGACGATGGTGCGGCAGTCGTTTTTCAACGCCCACGTCGAGAACGCCTTCAAGACGTGCACCAAGCCTTGCAAAGTTGCGGCGCTCGGAGGATCGACCGGATCCGACCTGTTCACCATCTGGCAACGAGCCATCAGACGCGCGGCGGCAAAGTATCCGAACGTCGACGTCGTTAGCGATCAGCCTGGGAACTACGACCCCCGCGTTGCACTGCGCGAGATGGGAGGAGTTCTTGTGGCGCACCCAGATCTCGACATGGTCATCTCGTCGTGGGACGACATGACGCGGGGCGCCGAACAGGCGATCAAGGCGGTGGGAAAGAGACCGGGCAAGGACATTCGCATCTACACGACGGGCGCTACGAAAGATGCCGTTTCGAAGGTGAAGTCCGGCGTCTACAACGAGACCTCGATTTTCCTGCCCTTCGAGGAGTCGTACTACGCGGCCGTCGCGCTGATCATGGCGCTCGAAGGAGAGCCCGTGAACGGCTACGTCAATGAAGCCGAACTGCCGGCAGTGACCAAGCTCGGCTCCATCTTCGTGACGAAGGAGAACGCGGACCAGTTCAAGCCGAACTACTAGAGGTGAGCCGCCGCCGTCCAGTTGCGCTCCGCGCGACGGCCATCTCCAAGTCGTTCCCCGGGACGCAGGCACTCGAGGACGTGAGCTTCGACCTACTCGAAGGTGAGATTCACGGCCTTGTCGGCGAGAATGGCGCCGGCAAGACGACGCTCGTCAAGGTCATCACAGGCGCGTACGCCGCCGATGCGGGAAGTGTCGAGGTCTTCGGCGAGAGACTCGAGCCCGGCGATCCGCGCGCACACAAACGAGCCGGCATCGCTGCGATCTACCAGGACTTGACGATCGTCCCGGAGATGTCCGCGGCGGAAAACGTCTTCCTCGGACGACCGCGCAGCGTTGGCCCGTTTGTTTCTCGCGCTCTCACCCGGCGTGACTTCGAGGAGCTGGCAAGCCGAACCGGCGTGGCCATCCACCCGAACGCGAAGGCGGGATCACTCACTGTCGCAACCCAGCAGATGCTCGAGATCATGCGGGCGCTCGCCGCCAACCACCGGATTCTGATCATGGACGAGCCGACGTCGTCTCTCGGTCCTGCCGAAACGGAACACCTTTACGAGGTCATGCGTGCGCTACGACAAGAGGGCGTCTCGACCATCTACATCTCCCACGATCTCGATGGAGTCCTCGCGCAATGCGACCGGGTGTCGGTCATGCGCGACGGAAGACTCGTCGCGACGGAGGACGTGAGGTCTTGGACGAAGCGCGGCTTGGTCGCCACCATGTTGGGGCATTCCCTTCGGAAGCCGCCCGAAAGCCGGCGCCCGACCAGAGAGAGCGAGGCGCTACGCGTCGCGGGGCTCACCATCCCTGGGACGCTGGAGGGTGTTGCATTCACCCTCCGCCGTGGCGAGATCCTGGGCCTTGCCGGTCTGGTCGGCTCGGGCAGGACCGAGCTGTTGCGTGCGTTGGCCGGAGCAGAGCCACCTGCGCGTGGACGGCTCTTCGTGAACGGCAACGAGGTTTCCTGGCCTCGCACGGTTCGAGCCGCGCTCAAACTCGGGATCGCCCTCGCTCCCGAGGATCGAAAGTCCGAAGGGCTGCACGCCTCGCTGAGCGCGGCAGCGAACATCACGCTCAGCGACCTGGCCGCCGTGGCTCGCGGGCCGCTACTCAGCGAGCGAAGGCAGCTCAGGCGAGCAGAAGATGAAGCGGGCCGGGTTGGTTTCGACGTCAGCCGACTACGGTCGCCCGCCGAGACCTTCTCGGGCGGCAACCAACAGAAGCTGGTGATTGCGAAGTGGCTCCATCGGCGACCGGACGTTCTGCTGATGGACGAATTCGCCCGCGGAATCGACATCGGTGCGAAAGCGGAACTGCTCACCGTCATGACGACGCTTGCCGATGAGGGGCTTTCGCTGATCGTCGTGTCCTCCGACTTCATGGATCTCGTCGACGTGGCCGACCGCGTTGTCGTCCTTGCACACGGCCGGCTGATCGGCGAGCTACGTGGTCACGAGGCGTCAGTTGAGCGGATCCTGCGCCTCGTCTTCGCAGTCGAGACGGCGACCGGAGAGGTTGGATGACCGCCGAGTCGAGCGTGCCTGATCGCTTGCCTCGGCTTCGAAACGCCACGGCGCGATACGGGGGAGCAGTTCTTCGCACCTATGGGATCGTGCTGTCGTTCGTCATCCTCGTCACTGCCGTTGGCCTCTGGATCCCGTCGTACGCAACACAGACGAACATCTTCAATCTGTCGTCGCAATGGGCGCCCGCGGGGATCATCGCCGTGGCGATGACGTTCGTGATCCTCACGGGCGGACTCGATCTCTCGATTGCCGCCGGCTTCACGCTCTGTGCGGTGACCGCGGCGGGCGTGGGGCTGCACGCAGATCCGTCGATCGCCTTCCTGGCGGCGCTTGCCGTTGGCCTCGCCATCGGACTCGGAAACGGCATCCTCGTGGCCGGTCTAGGGATCAACCCGTTCATCACGACCGTCGGTACCGGATTCATCCTGAGCGGCATCACCCTGGTCGTGACGGGCAATGTCGCTTACGTCGTCGCGAACCCCGGCTTCGGCACGCTCGGGGCCGGTCGGTGGCACGGCTTTCCCTACTCCGGCATGATCTTGGTTGCCTGCCTGTGCGTCGGCGGCCTCACATTGGCCAAGACGGTGTACGGGCAGTCGATCTATGCCGTCGGCGGGAACCTCGAGGCGAGTCGCCTGTCGGGCATCCGAGTGAGGACGACGATTGCGAGCGCCTATGTTCTTTCGGGTCTCTCGGTGGGCATCGCAGGCATCCTTTCCGCGTCGCAGCTGAACTCGGCACAGGCAACCATCGACCCGGACATCCTGTTCAACGTGATCACCATCGTCGTTGTCGGAGGAACGTCGCTCGCAGGCGGCTTCGGCTCGATGTGGCGAACCGCCGTTGGGCTCGGGATCGTCGCCACGATCTCGAATGCCTTCAGCGTCGCCAACGTGGACCCCAACTACCAGGACATCGTGAAGGGCTGCATCATCGTCGGCGCGCTCGCACTCGACGTCTTTGCACGGCGTCTCGCGGGTCGCGCTCGGGCGCCGTCGTCGACGTCGGCGGGCCACGAGGCCCCGTAGCCGCTCGAGCTCCGCCGCCGGTCCCCGCTCAGATCTGCGGCGGGTTCGGCTCCGGCGGGAGCGGCGTCGGGTCCGGGCGGGGAGTCGGCGGCCCGGGATCCGGTGGCACCGGGGGCGCCGGCATCGGATCGGGCGTCGGTGCGGGAGGTTCGAGGCTCATAGGGTTGGCGTGCCCTCAGAGCGTGTGTCGCACACCCGCTTCGTCCTCGAGACCGCGGAGCTGGGCGCTGAGGTTGCCCTCCACCGCCTCCCGTGAGCCGCCACGGCGGCCCAGTGGGAGCACCGTGCGGCCGAGCGCATCCTCGAGGAGAAAGGCGATGCCGCCGTACATCGCGATGCAGAAGATCGAGAGCGCGACCCAACCCGCGACGTGGTTCCAGGTCTGCCCGCCACCGAGCTGGTAGATCGCCGAGAGCAGGCCACGTGAGGCGGACACAACGAGCAGCACCGCCATGAACGGCTTGCCAAGGACCGCCACGCACGCGAGCAGAACCACTGCGACCGTGAACGCGATCAGGAAGTAGCCGAGCGCCGGATCGCGCACACCGGGCGTCGCCTGCATCGTCGCCAGCCCGCCGACGAACCACGAGCCGGCAAAGAGGCCGAGAGTCGCAGCCGCGACCGTGTCGCGAGCGAGGAACGCGAAGATCGTCGCGACGAGTTGGAGCGGCGCCACGAAGCCCGCGAGCAGCAGCCCGATCGAGTGGCCTTGAGTCGCCTTCAACCACGCCGCGTCGAATGCCGCATACAGGAACATGCCGATCCCGAATGCGAAGAACCCGAGTGGAATCGACGACCCGTACGGACGAACGACGACCCGCACCTGCGGATGAATGGCCATCGCAGGTGCGGGTTGCCGTCAGGCGCAGTTAAGAAACAACAGCGAGACGCGGCGTGCAGCTCGCAAGCCCGCGCTTCTCGAGGTACTGCTGGTGGTAGTCCTCGGCCTCCCAGAAGGGCGGCGCATCTTCGATCTGCGTCACGACCGGGCGCGTGAACCGCGCCTGCACGGCCTCACGTGATGCCTCGGCCGCCGCGCGCTGCTCGTCGTCGTGCACGAACACGACCGAGCGGTACTGCGAGCCCACGTCGGGGCCCTGCCGGTTCAGCTGGGTCGGATCGTGCTCGAGCCAGAAGATCGTGAGCAGCTGCTCGTACGGCACCTGCTCGTCGTCATAGGTCACCTCGACCACTTCGGCGTGGCCGGTCGTGTCCGAGCAGACCTGCTCGTAGGTCGGATTGTCGACGCCGCCGCCGGCGTAGCCGACCTTGGTGCCGGTGACGCCCTGGGTGCGGCGGAACGCCGCCTCGACGCCCCAGAAGCACCCGGCGCCGAACGTCGCCTTCTTTTCCATCTATTCCTCCTCCAGTTTGATCGCCGCCGAGTTGATGCAGTAGCGCAGCCCTGTCGGCTGCGGGCCGTCCGGGAACACGTGACCGAGGTGGCCACCGCAGTCCGCGCACATCACCTCGGTGCGCGTCATGCCGTAGCTGACATCCGTCTCCTCGTCGATCGCCTCTTCTGACGCGGGAGCGGAGAACGCCGGCCAGCCGCAACCCGAGTCGTACTTCGCGTCGCTCGTGAACAGCTCCTTGCCGCACCCGGCGCAGTGGTACGTGCCAGGCTCGAAGGTGTGGTCGTACTCGCCTTCAAACGGACGCTCGGTGCCCTTCTCGCGCAGCACGTGGTACTGCTCGGGCGTCAGCTCGGCGCGCCACTGCGTGTCGGTCTTCTCGACCTTCGTCAACGGTTCACCGTCGACATGTCGGGATAGCGGTTCCCTGCGGTCGCACCCTTCGGGAACGCCTCGTCGATGCGACGCACGTCGTCTTCGGTGAGCTCCACGTCGAGTGCGCCGATGTTCTCTTCGAGGTACGTGATGCGCTTCGTGCCGGGGATCGGGACGATGTCCTCTCCCTGCGCGAGCACCCAGGCGAGTGCGAGCTGGCTCGGCGTGACGCCCTTCTCGCTCGCGATCTCCTCGATCTTGGCGACGAGATCCAGGTTCTTCTGGAAGTTGTCGCCCTGGAAGCGCTCTGCGCGGCGGCGGTAGTCGTCCTCGTCCAGGTCGTCGATCGACTTGATCTGCCCGGAGAGGAAGCCGCGGCCGAGCGGGCTGTAGGCGACGAAGCCGATCCCGAGCTCGCGCACGGTCGGAAGGATCACGTCCTCGGGGTCGCGCGTCCAGAGCGAGTACTCGCTCTGCAACGCCGTGATCGGATGGACCGCGTTCGCCCGCCGGATCGTGTTGGCACCCGCCTCGGAGAGGCCCAGGTGGCGCACCTTGCCGGCGTCGACGAGCTCCTTCATCGCGCCGACCGTCTCCTCGATTGGCGTGTCGAGGTCGACGCGGTGCTGGTAGTAGAGATCGATGTAATCCGTGCCGAGCCGTTCGAGGCTCGCGTCGCACGCCTTATGCACGTACTCGGGCCGGCCGTTGATGCCGACCCAGCTGCCGTCCTCATTCCGTTCGTTGCCGAACTTCGTGGCGAGCACGACCTTGTCGCGGCGGTCTGCGATGGCGCGACCGACGAGGCGCTCGTTGGTGAACGGGCCGTACATGTCGGCGGTGTCGAGGAAGGTGACGCCGAGCTCGATTGCGCGATGAATCGTCGCGATCGCTTCGCCCTCGTCAGCGGTTCCGTAGAACTCCGACATGCCCATGCAACCCAGACCCAGCGCCGAGACTTCGAGGTTCTGACCTAGTCTGCGTGTCTTCATCGCTACAGAATCGCAGACCAAGGAGGGGTGCCGCATGGCCGCGGACTACAAGATTGTGAACATCAAGGAGCTCGAGGACATGGCCGTCAAGTTCGGCCTCTCGCCGAACGTCGAAGCGCGGTTCGGCCGCTCCGCCACGGACGCGAAGCAGGGCGGCTTCAGCTACCAGAAGCTCGCACCAGACTTCCGCCAGCCCTTCGGCCACCGGCACGAAGGCCAGGAGGAGTTCTACGTCGTCCTCGCAGGCTCAGGACGGATCACGCTCGAGGACGAGACCCGCGACCTGAATCAGTGGGACGTCGTCCGGGTGGCCCCGACAGTCGCCCGCGGGTTCGCGGCAGGACCGGACGGGCTCGAGTTCCTCGTGTTCGGGGCCGGCGAGACCGGCGACGCCGAGATGATCGAGAGCTTTTGGGAGGACGCCGGCTGAAGGCGGCCCGGTCGTCCATCCGCGGGACGACCGTGAACGCCCCGACGACGCCGTTGCCGTGTCGTGCGCGTGACATTTGCTGGCAGCCGGCGATCAACCGATCTAGGATTTCGTCATGGATGCGAGATCGCTCGAAGGGATCGGCCTGTTCTCCGGCCTGTCGAAGAAGGAGCTGGAGACGCTCGCGCGGTGGACGGACGAAGTCTCCGTCCCCGACGGGCACGCGCTCGCGACCGAGGGCGAGTTCGCGCACGAGTTTTTCGTCATCCAGGAGGGCTCTGCCAAGGTGACACTCAACGGCGAGGGCATCGCAGAGCTCGGTCCCGGCGAGTTCTTCGGGGAGATCGGCCTTCTCGAAACGGAGCGGCGGACGGCAAACGTCGTGGCGACGACGCCGATGAAGCTCATCGTGATGTTCCAGCGCGAGTTCAGGCAGATGGAGCTCGAGATGCCTGCTGTTGGCAACCGGATTCGTTCCGCGATCCGCGCGCGGCTCGACGACTGACGAGGCCGACGTCGGCACTCAGAAGGCGCTCGGCAGCCGCGCCGTTCTTGCGATCATCTGAAAATGTCCCCGCTTGACGCGAAACAGCGCGCGAGCCTTCCCGACAGCGCGTTCGCGTACATCGATTCGCATGGGAAGCGTCGTCTGCCGATCAACGACGCACCGCATGTCAGGAACGCGCTGGCGCGGTTCAACCAGGTCGTGTTCGAGGACGAAGCCGCCCGCGACAAAGCGCGCACCCGGTTGTTGAGGGCGGCAATGAAGCATGGGGTCGTTCCGATCGGTTTCGTCAGGGCGCAGCTGCAACCGCAGCGACGGCTGCCGAAGGGCCAGGTGACCTTCCTGCTGATCGACCTCGAGGGCTCCACCACGCTGCTCGCACGCCTCGGCGATCGGTACGCCTCGCTGATCGCCGAGGTGCGGCGGGCGACGCGTGCGGCGGTGCGACAGGCCGGCGGGCGCGAGGTCGATGCGCGCGCAGACGATCTCTTCGCCGTCTTTGAGCGAGCTCCCGCGGCGCTCGAGGCTGCACTGGCGATCCAACGGGCGATGCGCGCCGGCCCCTGGCCCGAAGGGATCGACGGGCGCGTGCGAATCGGAGTCCACAACGGCCGCCCCACGCTGACGGACACCGGCTATGTCGGCCTGTCCGTCCACACGGCCGCACGCATCTGTTACGCGGCGCATGGCGGACAGATCGTCGTCTCGTCCGCCGTGCGCTCGGCGGTCGTCGATTCCCTCGCCGACGGGGTGGGCCTCAAGAGCCTCGGCGCCTGGCGGTTCCAGGGGCTGCGGGAGCCAGAGCAGCTCTACCAAGTCGAGGCGACCGACCTGCTCGCCGACTTTCCACCGCCCCGCTCTGCTCTCCCCGTCGACGCTGCTTAGGGCAGCGCGAGGAGGACGTTCGCATAGACGATGCTTGCCCTTGCTCCCCCGGGTAACCGTCCAACGTCTAGGTCCGCCGCGCCAATCGGCGGGGATGCAGACGAGGGACGCGCATAGGCTGTTCACGGATACCCGCAGCAGGCACCGGCGACATCGCCGCGCCCGCCGCTGCCCCACTGCGAGTGAGACTGCAGGAGAGCCGCATAGGAGGAGCCGGGCGCGGGCTCGTCCACGAACAAAGGAGCGACCGTATGGCGACCATGGCAAGGATCGAAGTCAAGAACTTCACCGCTCCCGACGAACACCGCCCGTTCGAGGGCAAGGGCTACGCCGATGTCGTGAACGTCGCCGGCAGGGTCGTCGGCAAGGGCGTGTTCGAGCCTGGTTGGCGTTGGAGCGCGAACGTGAAGCCGATTGCCGGCACGGACTTGTGCCAGGTCTCTCACCTGGGCTACGTCATCTCGGGCCGGATGAAGATCTACTCCGACGACGGAACCGAAGGCGAGATCGGCCCGGGCGATGTCTATGCACTCGCCCCGGGACACGATGCCGAGACCCTCGGTGATGAGCCGTGTGTCGCTTTGGACTTTGGCGAGTTCGGCGAGTACGCCAAGCGCCACTAGGTAGTGAAATCTCGACGAAGGAGGCGTTATGCCGCTCGCACGTGTCGTGTCCTTTGCTGGCGTCACCAGCGACCGGATCGCCGAGATGCAACGCGAGATGGAAGGCAGTGAGCGTCCGGAGAACGTGCCGGCCGAAGAGATCGTCGTTCTTCACGATCCGGACGGCGAGAAGTCGCTCGTGATTCTCTTTTTCGACTCCGAGGAGGACTACCAACGCGGCGATGAGGCTCTCAGCGCAATGCCGAGCAGCGACACTCCCGGTCAGCGCACGTCGGTCGGGAGATACCAGGTCGCGTTCCGCATGGCTGGCGCGCGCGCACACTGATTAGCAATCGAACAGTCAAGGTGGCGCTCCGCAATGCTGGAGCGCCACCGATCGCTTACCCCGCGCCGGCTTCGGCCTCTTCGGCCCGCTCCCCGAGCTCCACGATGTCGCCATCGTGGAACAGCACGCCCCGGCACGCGACACGCCACTTCGGTGTGCGCCGCAGCAGGTACTCGAGGTCCATCGCGAAGTGCTTGAACTCCTCCTGCTGCGCGCTCTCCATGATCGCGCGCGCGTCCTTGTCCGGCTCGACGCTGATGCGCTGCTCGTACCAGCCGATTGCTTCGGCCTCTTCGACGAGCGACGTGATCATGCGCGCGAACGTGCGCGTCTCTGCAGACAACTCGTCCGGCGGCTCGTGGTACTGGTTCTCGGGCATCAGACTTCCCTCTCTGCGGAGGACGGCGGTCATCCGATCCTTGCTCGCAGCGGGTGTCCGCAAAACAGAGTTATGTTCACCGACAAGACGAGCAGGGCCTCGAGCCAAGACGAGCAGGGCCTCGAGCGCCCGCCGTTCGCTCTCGCCTGACCTACGCGCCCTTTTGCGCCTCGAGCTGACGAGCGCCCGCGCTTTGCTCGACGGGAAGCTGTTCGACGGGATGCTGTTCGAACCTGAAGCGCACGATCGGGTTCTTCGCCGCACGTACTTCGTCGAGGCGGCGCACGGGACGGTCGTGCGGCGCATCGTGCAGCAGCTCCGGGCTCTCGGCGCCTTCGCGCGCGATCGCGAGCATCGCGTCGACGAACTCGTCGAGCGTCTCCTTCGCCTCCGACTCGGTCGGCTCGATCATCAGCGCCTCGGGGACGATCAGCGGGAAGTAGATCGTCGGCGGATGGAAGCCGTAGTCCATCAGCCGCTTCGCGACGTCGAGTGCGCTGACGCCGTGCTCCTTCTTCAGCGACCGCGCGCTGAGCACGAACTCGTGCATGCACAAGCGGTCGAACGGCAGGTCGTATGCCTCCTTGAGCCGAGCGAGGATGTAGTTCGCGTTCAGCACCGCGACCTCGCTCATCTCCTTCAGCCCCGGGCCGTAGGAGCGGATGAACGCGTACGAGCGGACGAAGACGCCGAACGGCCCGCTGAATGCGCGCACCTTGCCGATCGTCTTCGGGCGGTCGTACTCGAGCCGGAAGCCTGCGCCGTCCTTGACGACGACGGGCACCGGGAGGAACGGCTCGAGGCTTTCGCGCACCGCGATCGGGCCGCCGCCCGGACCGCCGCCGCCGTGCGGCTGCGAGAACGTCTTGTGCAGGTTGATGTGCACGACGTCGAAGCCCATGTCGCCTGGCCGTGAGATACCGCACACCGCGTTGAGGTTCGCGCCGTCGTAGTACATGAGTGCGCCGACGCCATGGAAGATGTCGCGGATCTCTTCGATGTTCTCGTCGAAGAGCCCGAGCGTCGACGGGTTCGTGAGCATGAGACCGGCCGTGTGCTCGTCGACCTTGTCGCGCAGATCCTCGACGTCGATGTTGCCGCGCGCGTCGGTCTTGACCGGCGTCAGTTCGTAACCCGCCATCGTCACGCTCGCGGGGTTCGTGCCGTGCGCCGTGTCGGGGATCACGATCTTCCGCCGCTGCGCGTCCTCGCCCTTGTCCTTGAAGTACGCGCGGAAAAGCATCAGCCCCGTCAGCTCGCCCTGGCTCCCAGCGGCCGGCTGCAGCGAGACGGCGTCGAGCCCGGTCACCTCGCGCAGGATCTCCTGCAGGTGCCACTCGAGCTCGAGCGCGCCCTGCGCCGCGTCGTCCTCGACGAGCGGGTGCAGGTTCGCGAAGCCGGGCAGGCCGACGATGCGCTCGTTGACGCGCGGGTTGTACTTCATCGTGCAGCTGCCGAGCGGATAGAAGCCGGTGTCGATCCCGAAGTTGCGCGTCGAGAGCTTCGTGAAGTGCCGCAGCACTTCCGGCTCCGCGAGCTCGGGGAGGCGCGGCGGGCTCTTGCGCGCGAGCTCCTGCGGCACCTCGGGCACGGGCAGGTCGGGCTTCGGGACGCCGATCCCGCGGCGGCCTGCCTGTGACTTCTCGTAGATCAGCTTCATGGCTGCCTTTCCAAGGCAAGTGCCTCTGCGAGGCGGTCGATCTCCTCGGTCGTCCGCTTCTCGGTCACGGCGATCAGTAGCGCATCGTCCAGACCGGCGTAGTCCCGACCGAGCGGGTAGCCGGCGTAGATGCCCTTCGCGCGCGCGGCCGCCAGTGCGTCGCGTGCGGGCCGTCCGGTACGGACTGCAAACTCCTTGAACGTTGCCTTATCGGGAAACACCGCCTCGAGTCCCGCCTTGGCGAGCTCTGTCTGCGCGTAAGAACGCAGGGCCATGCAGGTCTCCCCCAGCTCCTTGAGGCCCTGCGGTCCCAGCAGGCTCAGGTGCACCAGCCCTGCGAGCGCCAGCAGCGTCTGGTTGGTGGTGATGTTCGAGGTCGCCTTCTCGCGCCTGATGTGCTGCTCGCGGGTCTGCAGGGTGAGCACATAGCCGCGTTCACCCGCGGCGTCCACCGTCTCGCCGACGATGCGTCCCGGCAGGCGCCGGATGTAGTCGTTGCGCGCGGCGAGGAAGCCGTAGTGCGGTCCGCCGTAGCTCATCGAGTTCCCGGCGGACTGACCCTCGCCGATCGCCATCGCGCAGCCGTACTCGCCGGGCGCCTCGAGCACGCCGAGTGACACCGGATCGACGTGCGCGATCGGCATCGCCCCCGCCTCGTTCGCAGCGGCGGCGAGCTCCGGCGCATTCTCCAGGTTCCCGAAGAAGTTCGGCTGCTGGAAGATGACGGCCGCCGCGTCGACGGCCGCCTCGCGCACCCGGTCGGGGTCGGTCACGCCGCCCTCGTGGGGCACCTCGACGACCTCGAGGCCGAAACCGGGCGCGTACGTCTTGATCACCTGGCGCACCTGCGGGTTCGTCGCCTCGGTGACGACGATCTTCGTGCGGCCCGTCGCGTGCTTCGCGACGAAGCACGCGTCGGCGGCGACGGTCGTCCCGTCATACCCCGATGCGTTCGAGACGTCCATGCCGGTCAGCTCGCAGATCGCGGTCTGGTATTCGAAGATCGCCTGCAGCACGCCCTGGCTCATCTCGGGCTGGTACGGCGTGTACGCGGTGAGCAGCTCACCGCGCTGCAGCACCGCGTCGACGACGGCCGGGACGTAGTGGTCGTAGATGCCGGCGCCGAGGAAGCAAACCTCGTCGACGATGTTCTTGCCCGCGAGCTCCTCCATGTGCCGCTGCAGCTCCGGCTCGGTGAGCGCGGGCGCGATGTCGAGCTCGCGGCCGTAGCGAACCCCCTTCGGGATGTCGCGGAACAGCTCGTCGATCGACGAGACGCCGATCGCCGCGAGCATCTCCTCGCGATCGGCATGTGTCAGCGAGAGGTAGCTCACGCTTGGACCGCGTTCCCGTCGGCTCCGTCGAGCCTACGCCTCATCGAGGACCTTCTTGTAGGCGGCGACGTCGAGCAGCTGCTCGAGCTCGTCCGGGCTCGACATGCGGATGCGGATCAGCCAGCCGTCGCCGTAGGGATCGTCGTTCACGGTTTCGGGCGCGTCGACGACTTTGGCGTTCACCTCGAGCACCTCGCCCGAGAGGGGCGAGATGAGGTCGGAGACGGCCTTCACCGATTCGACCTCGCCGTACGAACTGTCCTTGGAGACGGTCGAGCCCACGTCGGGCGCCTCGTAGTGCACGAGCTCGCCGAGCGCGTCCTGGGCATACCAGGTGACCCCTAGCACGGCCTCGTCGCCGTCGATGCGCGCCCAGTCGTGCTCGGGGTGGTACTTGAGATCGTCCGGATACGACTCACTCGACGCCATTTACGCGCTCGCTTTCTTGTAGAGGGGCTTCTGGGACACTTCCGCGTGGCGGGGCTTGCCGCGCACGTCGATCACGAGCTCCGTGCCGGGCGCGCTCGAGCCGGACGGCACGTATCCCATGCCGATGCCCTGGTCGAGCATCGGGGACTGCGTGCCCGACGTGACCTCGCCGACGCCTGAAGAGGTACGGATGGGCATCCCTTGCCGCGGGATCGCCTTCTCGGTCATCACGAACGGAACGAGCTTCTGCTCGGGGCCTTGCTCTTTGATCGCGCGCAGCCGCTCGACACCGGTGAACTCGGTCTCGAGCGCGCACGCCCAGCCGAGGCCGGAGGAGATCGCATCCCACTGCGGGCCGATGTCATTGCCGTGCAGCGGGTAACAGACCTCGAGGCGCAGCGTGTCGCGCGCGCCCAACCCTGCGGGTCTGACGCCGCGGGCGAGGATCGCGTCCCACAGTTGCACGGCGTCGTCGGTCATGCACGCGAGCTCGACGCCTTCCTCACCGGTGTAGCCGGTGCGGTTGATCATTACCTCGAGGCCGTCGAGCTCCCCCATCGCCCACGTGAAGGCCTTCGCGGGCTCGAGGTCGAGCTTCGCGAACGCGTTCGGCCCCTGGACGGCGAGCAGCGCATAGTCGTTCGACACGTCGCGCACGTCGGAGCCGCGGAGCTCGCGCTCCTTCAGCCAGCGGTAGACCGCGTCGGCGTTCGAGGCGTTCGCGACGATCAGGTACCGGTGGTCGTCGAGCCGGTAGAGGATCACATCGTCGACGATCCCGCCGTCTTCGTTCGTGACCAGCGTGTACTGCGCCTGGCCGGGCTGCAGCTTGTCGACGTCGTTCGAGAGCGTCGCCTGGAGCAGGTCGCGCGCAGTCGGTCCTTCGACCTCGAGCTCCCCCATGTGCGAGACGTCGAAGACGCCGGCGTCGGTTCT
>JAOPYY010000049.1 GCA_025964395.1 Actinomycetes bacterium
CTCGGCTTGCGGTGGCGGCACGGCGCGCGGCGCCGGCCGCGGCGCGCGCGCCGTGGGTGCGTGCGCCTGCATCACCGGACGGCGGCCCGGGCTGGATACATCTTCCGCCGGCGCGCCCGGCCCCAGAGGTAGCCGACCGGCCCGTAGGCCATTCCCCGGCGCTCGACCCAGAGCAGCTCGGACGGGTAGCCGAGCTCGGTCGCCGCTCGCCGCGGAGAGCTCCGTCCTGCGGACCAGCGGAGTCCCGCGGGGGCAAGCCTCACGAGGTCGACGAGACGGACAGGCTCCTCGACCACGACGCTCGTCAGGTAGGCGGTGAGTCCCGCGCCGTAACCGAATGCACGGCGCCGGAGGCTTGCGAGATCTCCTTCCTCGTAGCGATGCCAGACAACGGCGGCCGGCTCGTACACGAGCGCCTTGCCGGCCGCGATCACACGGAAAAAGGCGGCGAGATCGTCACCACCCCGACCGGACGCTCCCGCTCCCATCGCCGGATCGAAGCCGCCGATCTCTCGCAGAAACGATGTCCGAAAAGCCATGTTCGCGCCCGAGCCGAAACTGCCGGCTCCGTATGGGTGCAGCGGGCTGCTCGTATCGTCTTCGAGCGTGAACACCCGGCGGGAAAATCCCTTCCCGAACCGGCCCACGGCCTCCATCCACACCTGTGTGACGGCGTCGAGCTCGGCCGGAACGATCAGCCCGGTCACGCATGCCGCCTCCTCGTGGCGCGCAAAGCTTGCGGCGAACTCGCCAAGCCAGCACCGGTCGACCGTTACGTCGTCGTCGGTGAAGGCAGCAATCGTTCCGCGCGCCGCGCGTAGGCCGGCGTTGTGCGCCGCCGCCAGGCCGGGGACGTCCTCGCGGATGTACCGGATCCGCGGAGCGCGCCCGGCGATCAGGCGTTGCGTCGCGTCGCTCGCCGGCGCGTTGTCGACGACGACGACCTCGAAGGTGGGATAGTCGAGCGCGAGCAGCGAGTCGAGGCAGCGCGCGAGGCTCTCTGCGCGGTCGCGCGTCGCGACGATGACGCTGATGAAAGGCAGGTGTGCGAGCAGGCGGTTGCGCTCCGTGACGCAGGCGGGCGTCGCGTCTCCGCGCGGCACCCCGGCCGACGAGATCTCCGTCGCCGGGTCGAGTCCGTCCGCCGCCAGATGCTCCGCGACCTCCGCCGCGAGCGTGTGCCGGATCGCGTCCGCGTACGCTGCCGGCGCGAGACCGTCCGTCCCGAGCTCGAGGGAAACGAGGCCCAGCGGACGTCCGTGCAGCCTGACCAGCGAAAGCGCGCGACGGTACCCGCGCCCGCTCGCGGACACCGCCGACACCGGAGGAAGAGGCTCCCCGAGCTCGACTTCCACGACTCGCGCCGGCAGGAACGAGCTCACCGGGGCAGGGCCCTGCCGTTCGTCCGAGCAACTTCGTTCGTTCGCGAAACACGCTCGGCGAGAATCACGCGCAGGATGCGCCAGCCGTCACGAACCGGCGAGAGCTTGCTCTTGCCGCCGAGCCGCCGCAGTTCGAAGCTGGGAACCTCGACGACCTTCAAGCCGCTCTTCGCGGCGCGGATGTTCATCAGCGTCTCCACCTCGAAGCCGCTGCAGTCGATCGCCACAGCCCCCAGCGACCGCGACCAGATTGCGTTGAACCCGTAGCAGAGGTCGCTGTACCGCGTGCCGTAGAGCAGGTTCGTCGCCGTGCACAAGGCGCGATTGCCAAGCCGGCGGACGGGGGTGAAGTCATCGCTTCCCCCACCCTCGATGAAGCGTGACCCTTTTGCTAAATCTGCTCCATTTCTGAGTGTCTCTATAAACCGCGGTATTTCTGACGCATCAGCGGATCCGTCGCCGTCCATTGTGATGATGATGTCGCCGCTCGCCGCAGCAAACCCGGAGGTCAATGCTGCGCCCTTTCCCACGCCCTTTTGGCACACGACTCGGATATCCGGCCGATGCCCGAGCGCGACCTCGATCGTGCCGTCCGTCGAACTGCCGTCGACGAGGATGACCTCGTCGACGTCCTCGGGGAGACTGTCGAGGACCTGGCCGATACTCTCTGCTTCGTTCAGCGCGCAAATAACGACGCTGACGACTTCTTGGCGTGACGTGCGGGTAGGCCACGAGACGATCGAGCACATAATGAGACCCTTTTCTGGCCGCTGCCCTCGCCTCGCCTATTACGATTTCCGCCCGGTGCAAGTAAGGATGTAAAGGATGTATAGGTAAAGGTTGTGTTAAACGCCGTGCGTCTAATCCGTTCCCGGATTCTTCATTGTGGTGACTGTGTGGAGACTGGACGTTCGTCCAGAATTCGCAGGCGGTTCCGCGGTTGGCCGGAGGCTGGTGCGGCAGGTTCCCTTGGTGCCCTGCGTCCTCCCGACACCGCCACTTGCCGTTCCTCCGCCCAGCGCCCACGAGCGCGTTCGGTTCCCCTAGCGGTCGCAGGGCTCGGTGAGCGCCGGTCCCGCCGCGCCGCCGAGGTTGCCTTCGGTCCGAACGAAGACCAACCGTCCGCAGCGCCGGCACGCCGCGCGGCGGCCGTCGAGGACGGGCTGCCAGTCACCCAGGACGTGCCGCAGCCGGCGGGCCTTGACATCGGCGAGGCGGCAGAGTGCGGCGAGGGCGTCATCGACGTCCGGCTCGCGCCTGGCACCCGCATCCGGACTCGATGGGCTCACGCTTCTCCGCCTGGTGTCCGCGTCTGCACCTTGTCGCAGGCCGCAGGTCCCAGACTATCGCCGCTGACCGCAGCGGGAGAACCATGAGACGCGCGGCTCGAGTCGTGCTCTTCGCCGGCGTGGTCATCGCGGCGCTCGTCGCCGCGACCGGCCCGGTGATCGCCAAGCCCACCGCCGTCCCTCGCCTCGCCCACGTTGTCGTGGTGGTTTTCGAGAACAAGGAGCGCGGCGACGTCCTCGGCACCGGTCGGGCCCCCACGTTCGACCGCCTCGCCGGTGACTACGCCCAGGCGACCGACTACCGAGCCGTAGCGCACCCCAGTCTGCCCAACTACCTGGCACTCATCTCCGGCTCGACGCACGGTGTCACCAATGACTGCACGAATTGCCCGCAGTCGGGCCCGACCATCGGCACCGAGCTCACCCGAGCGGGAAAGACCTGGGCGGCGTACGCAGAGGGCTACCCGTCATCGCCGCGGTTCGCCAAACGGCACGAGCCGTTTCTGTACTTCCCGGGCGGGGCTTCGCACGTCCAGGGACTCGATGCGCTCCGCCCGTCCGCGCTTCCGGCGTTCGCATTCGTCACACCAGACCTCTGCCACGACGCGCACGACTGTTCGCTCGCGACCGCCGACTCCTGGCTGAAGCAATTCGTCCCCCCACTTCTTCGGGTTCCACGCACCGCCGTGTTCATCTTCTTCGACGAAGGGACGAGCGATGTCGGGGGCGGCGGCGTCGTCCCGATGATCGTCGCCGGAACGTCGGTGAAACCGCACTCGCGCTACACGCAGACGACAAATCACTACGGCTTGCTCCGCACGATCGAAGACGCGCTCGGAGTCCCACCGCTCGGGGCCGCTGCCCGCGCTCGGCCGTTCACCGGCATCTGGCGGTAGCGTTGGAACGTTTCCCGCAGTCGCGCTTCGCTACACTGCCCCGCGTCACAGGGCCCATTCGTCTAGTGGCCTAGGACACCGCCCTCTCACGGCGGCGGCACGGGTTCGAATCCCGTATGGGCCTTCCGCGCTTGGCTCCACGGATCTGGCTCAGATCCGTGGTGCAGGCGTGTCACCGATTTCAGACACATGCACCGGCGAGGTCGAGGCCGTAGACAGGCTGGTACGTGATGCACCCCACGCGCGTCGACACGAACACGCGCGCGTTCAGCACCGCGTAGGCCGCGAGCGGCGCGTCCGTGCGCGCGACCTGGATGCCGAGGCGTCCGTACGCGCGGTCGCGCGCCACGCCGGCCAGTTGCTGGGCTGCGTCGATCGCACGGTTCACCTGCGGGCTTGCGTAGTAGGAGATGTTGCTGTTCCCGACGGCGCGGATCACACGGCCGTCGAGCAACTTGTCGACGAGCCCGTACGGATCGCCGTAGTCGGGGCGCGTGATCACATCGGCGATGTCAAAGGCCGTGCCGCGCACGCCCGCGAGCGTGAGCTGCCCGGGTGATGTGTCGATGCGAACGTGCAGGCCGATCTTCTTCAACGCATCGGCGACGACGATCGCGCGCTCGGCGCAGTCCTGGGTCCCGCACGCGAGGAACGCCGCGTGCGCACCACGGAGGTGCCCTTGGGCGAGCGCGCGCGCCTTTGCCAGGTCGGGCGCACCGACCGGATAGATGTGCCGCGCCTCATAGCCCGGGAAGCCCGGCGGCAGGTACTCGTCGCTCGGCACCGCGCCGCGCGGGCCGAAGAGCCGGACGAGCGCCGGACGGTTTATCCCGTAGTTGATTGCGCGCCGCAGCCACGGGTTGTTCTTGAAGAGCGGGCGCTCGGTGTTGAGCGCGAGATACGCGACAATCGGCTGTTGCACGACGAGCAGGTGACGCCTGTCGCCGTTGAAGCGCTGCGCGAGCGCTGCGAACGCCGAGGGCGTGACGACGCCGTAGTCGGCCTCGCCGTGCTCGAGCCGCAGGCGGATCTGCGAGGCGAAGGCACCGAAGCGATAGATGATCCGCTGCACCTTCGGCCGGCGCGGTCCGTGGTAGTACGGGTTGCGGCGCAGGACGAGGGACCTGCCGGGCCGGTAGCGCCCGATCGCGAATGGGCCGGCGGACGGCAACGTGTCGCTCTGCGTGTTCGGCGCCCAGGCCGGGACCGCGCAGAAGTACGGCAGCGCGAGGCGTTGCGTGAAGTCGGGCGCCGGCACGCGCAGCCGGATCGTCAACGTGCGTCCGCGCGCCTTCCACGACACCACCTCGCGGAGGTAAGGGCCTGCAGGCGAGACGAGATCCGCGGAGCGCGCGCGCTCGAACGCGCGCGTGAACGAGCGGGCCGTGACGGTCTCGCCGTTGCTGAATCGCCAACCGGGGCTCACATCGAAGGTGTAGGTGCGGCGGTCACGCGAGATGTGCGGCAGCGACGACGCAACCTCGGGCTCGAGCCGCGTCCCGCGGTACCCACCGGTCGCCGGATAGTTGAGGAGCTTCGCGCAGGTCGCGTACTCCAGCTCCCAGGCCTCCTGCGTCTGCGCAAGCGCGGGATCGAGCGACGCGAAGTCCTGGGTCTGCGTGACGACGAGCGCGTCCTTCGGCGGCGCCTGCCGCTTGCCGCCCTCGTAGAGGACGACACCGAGCAGCGTGAGCACGACGATCACGAGCACGCCGACGGCGGCGAGCTCGATCGATGTGCGCAGCACCTGGCGCGGGCGCTTGGGCCGCGGCGGGCGCTCGCTCGATTCCGTCAGAGGCTTGATGTGGATTGGGGTGCTCGCGGGGATGGCTCAGACCAAGCAGGTCGCCCGGGTCGGGCGCAGGGCATAGCGGTGCCTACGTTCAAGCCCGACCCGGGCGAGATGCGCCGCGTCTGAGCCACCAGCCGCGAGTGCCCCTAAATCCGCGTCAAGCCTCTAGGCCCCGATCTCGTGCAGCAGCGGCTTCGTGTCGAGCGCGCCGAACCCGAGTCGCGTCGCGATCTCCTCGCTCGTCGGCTTCGTGCCCTCACGGAAGAGATCGGTGAGGAGCACCCCGGTCTTCGGGTTGCGCCACCAGTCGCCGCCGACCTCGCGCACGAGGTAGTCGCGCAGCTGCGCGGAGCGGATCCACGCACGCAGGTAGTCGGCCGAGTAGAAGCCGGCGTCCATGTCGGAGAGGTAGTTGTCCTTCTTGTAACGGATGCCCGTCGCCTCGGTGAGCAGGCGCTCGTAGACGTCGGCGTCGCCGCCGTCGCCGTTGAAGCGCGACCAGAAGTCGAGCTCGAACCGGAGCTTCGCCTCGTAGCGGCGATAGAGCAGTGCCTCGAGGAAGGTCGTCGCCTCGGCGTTCTCCTGCGCCTGCTCGGGAGACAGGCCGAAGTACTGCTCATGCCATTCGGGCTCGCGCGAGATCGCCTCGACGATGTACGAGTAGATCTCCGTCAGCGCGTGGTCGCGCGAGATGCGGCGGAACACGTACGGCAGCTGCGGGTCGCAGCCGGCGTAGTGCAACGCGTGGCCGGCCTCGTGGAGGAACGCCTGAGAGTCGTGGAGCCCACCCTGCGCGCGCGTGATCAGGTGCACGATCTTCGGCGGGTCGCTCGCGATCACGCACGCGCGCGGCGACTTCTGCGGACGGTCGTCGAGGTCGAGCTTGATGTTCGGCTGCGCGTTCAGGTCGAAGCCGAGAGCATCGAGCGTCTGCAGGCAGATCTCCGTCGCGCGATCCTTGGTGTAGGTCGCCTCGAGCGGCGACAGCCTCCGCATGTACGCGGTGTGGTAGCTCGAAGGCACGCCCTCCCGCTCCTCGCCCAGCAGCTTCGTGAACCAGCGGTCGCGCAGCGCACCGTAACTTTGTGTTGAGTCAACACTTGCCGCGTGCAGCGCGCGGGAGAGCTCGCTGAGCGAGATGTCCTTCTCCTCCTCGTTGCGCTCGACGGCGTCGGCGATGCCCGAGTACTCCGCCGCAAGCTCCTCGGTCGCGCGGAGCAGGCCGAGCCGGTCGTCGTTGAACTTCGCGCTCGCGGCGGCCTGGATCTCTCCGAGCGCCTCGCGGTCCGCGTACGAGGTGAGCACTGCGAGCTTCGCCTGCGCGTTACGCAACGGCATGTCCTCGCCGTGGAAGGTCACGCGCTCGGCGAGCAGCCGGTTCTCGAGCTCGTCCTCCCGCTCGGCGAGCTGCGACGAGATCAGGCCCGACTCGCACGTCTTGCGGAGGCGGTAGAGCAGCTCGCGATCGTCGCCGGCAGCCGAAGTCTCGGCTTCGTGCAACGCATCCATCTGCTCGCGGCTGAAGAGGTCGGCGAAGCGCCGCACAATCTCCGCCTGCTCCGACACCTCCTTCTCACCGACGCGCACCGCGCGCCATTCCTCGGAGCGCTCGAAGAGATACCGCTCGAGGCGGGACTGGAACTCCGTAGGGCTGAAGACCGAGGTTGCGCTCATGTGGCAACCCTAGCGAGCCGCAGCGCCGTTTCGACGAGCGTTTGTGGCTCGAACGGTTTGCCGAGCACGGCGTCAGCGGTGTCCCGGTAGTCGTGGATATCGACCGAGCCGGTGACGAGCGCCACGGGTATCCCGTCGGCGCGGATCCGGGCGAGCAGCTCGTGCGTCTGCTCGCCGCCCAGGTGCACGTCCAGCAGCACGACGTCCGGGCGCTCCGCTGCGAGCGCCGCCTCCGCCTCCGCGAGCGTGGCCGCTTCCCGTACCGCGAACCCCTCGAGCTCGAGGTTCACGCGGCAGAGCAACCGCAGCGCTGCGTCGTCGTCGACGACAAGCGCCCTGGTCAGGGGCTCCTCCATGGGCGCGGCACTCTAGCGCTAGCATCGGAATCGTGGCGCCGATGACCGGCACGCAGGAGCTTTACGCCGTCCAGGTCGGCGAGCTCTGGTCCTGGCTGTCTCCAACGCTGCCCCACGTGGACGAGCCGGCGGACGTCGCATCCTTGCGGCGCCTCCAGTACGCGCTGCACGTCGCGAGCGAGCACGCCTACGGGCTCGAGCCGCCAGAAGGAGCGGCTTCCGCGCACGCCGAGCTGGCGGACGCACTCACCTGCGCCCGGGACGTCACGGGCGAGCTCGCCGCGGGCGGCGCGCTGCCCGGCGAGTGGCGCGGCGCGCTCCTGCGCGTGCGGCTGGCACGCATGCGGCTCGCGACACCGGCGCCTCGCGCAGCAGTCGAGCTCCCACCGCACGACGGGATCGCCCAGCCGCTGGGCGCGTTCCTGCTCGCCCTCGGCGGAGCGCTCGCGCTCGTCGCCGGCGCGACGCTCGACGTCTGGCCGCTCTGGAGCCTCGGGATCGTCGCGGTGTGCGCAGCGGTGCTTGCCTACCGGCCGTAGCCGCACCCCTGGCCGTACCCGTCAGCGCCCGGCGCGCGTTTAATAATTGAAAATGTTAAATCGCCGCCCGGCCAACTCCCCGGCAGGCGCGGAGTCAGATCGAGGAAGCACCCAGGATTCTGCGTTGCCGCGCCCGACCTTGCAGTTCCGCCTCGAGGCGTGGCGTGCCTTCCAGCGGGCGCTCGATCCCTTCGCGCCGCCGAGGCCGCTCAGGCCGCCGGCGCCGCCGCGGCCGCGCTGAGTCGCGTCAGCGACTCCTCTTTGCCGAGCAGCTCGAGGCTCTCGAAGAGCCCTGGCGAGACCTTCGCGCCGGTCACGGCGAGGCGGATCGGCGCGAAGGCCTGACGCGGCTTCTGTCCGAGCTCGTCGGCCAGGGTGCGCAGCGCTTCATCGATCGCTGACGCCTCCCACGGCTCGACTGAGGCAAGCCGGTCGTGCGCGGCGCGCAGGAGCTGTACGTCGAGCCCGGCCGGGGGCTCGATCGGCTCGAAGAGGAAGCGGACGAAGTCCGGGTACGCCGAGAACTTCTCGATCTTCTCCTGCACGAGCGGCACGGTCGCGCGCACGCGCTCCTCGGGCCAGTCGATGCCCTGCTCGCGCAACCACCTGATCAAGTTGAGCGCGTACTCATCCGGCTGCAGCTCGCGCAGGTACATCCCGTTCATCCAGTCGAGCTTCTTGTAGTCGAACGTCGCCGGGCTGGCGCCGACGCGCTCGAGCGAAAAGCGTTCGACGAGCTCGTCCCGCGACATGATCGTCGTCTTGTCGTCGTAGCTCCAGCCGAGCAGCGCGAGGAAGTTGAACAGCGCCTCCGGCAGGTAGCCCGCGTCGCGAAACTCCTCGACCGACTCCGCGCCGTGCCGCTTGGACAGCTTCTTGCCGTCCTCGCCGACGACGTCGGGCATGTGTGCGTACTGCGGCGGCTCCGCACCGAGCGCGCGCAGGATGTTGATCTGCTTCGGCGTGTTCGAGATGTGGTCGCGCCCGCGGATGACGTGCGTGATCCCGTCGAGCCAGTCTTCGACCGGCGAGGCGAAGTTGTAGGTCGGGCGGCCGTCGGCGCGGACGATGACGACGTCTTCGAGCTCCTTGTTCGCGACCTCGATGCGACCGAGGACGACGTCGTCCCACGCCGTCGTCCCTTCGTCGGGCATGCGGAAGCGAATCGCGCCTTCGTCCTCGTACGCGGCTCCCTCGGCGACGAGTCGCGCGGCCTGCTCGCGGCACGCCTCCATCCGGTCGAGCTGGAACGTGACCGGGCCGTCCCACTCGATGCCGAGCCATTTCAGCGAGCGCTGGATCTGATCGGTCGCCTCGGCGACCTCGCGGCTCGTGTCGGTGTTCTCGATCCGCAGCAGGCATTCGCCGTGGTGGTGGCGCGCGAACAGCCAGTTGAAGAGAAAGGTGCGCGTGACACCGACGTGGAGGAAGCCGGTCGGGCTCGGAGCCATTCTGACGCGCACGGTGGACACGGCGACCTATCGTAGTGACGCCGTGACGAACGACCTCGACCTCCTCACCTACCGGCGCCGCGAGGCGGCCAACGAGCCCGAGGGCGCGCTCGTGCTGCTCCACGGGCGCGGAGCCGACGAGAACGACCTCTTCCCGCTGCTCGACCTGCTCGACCCGGAGCGCCGGCTGCTCGGCGTCACGCTGCGCGGCCCCCTGAGCCTGCCGCCCGGCGGCGCGCACTGGTACGCGCTCGGAGGCCTCGGGACTCCGGACCGCGATACGTTCGTGCCGACGTTCGAACGCGCCTCGCACACCCTCGAGGCGCTGTCGTCGGAGACGGGCATCGCGCCGGAGCGCACGGTGCTCGGCGGCTTCTCGCAGGGAAGCGTGATGAGCTACGCGCTCGGGCTCGCGCGCGGGCGGCCGCGGCCCGCGGGGATCATCGCGCTGAGCGGCTTCCTCCCGACGGTCGAAGGATTCGAGCTCGACCTCGCGCCGCCGCTGCCGCCCGTCGCGATCGGGCACGGCACCTACGACCCCGTGATCGGCGTCGACTGGGGCCGGCAGGCGAAGGAGATCCTCGAGCAGGCGGGCGCCGATGTTCTCTACCGCGAGTATCCGCTGCCGCACACGATCGATCCCGGCTTTCTCCAGACCCTGGCGCAGTGGCTGCGCGACCGCGTCTAGATGTACTTCGGCGCGCATGTCTCCTCGTCGGGTGGAATCGACAAGACGCTCGGCCGGGCAGAGGAGATGGGCGCCGACGCGGTCCAGCTGTTCACGCAGAGCCCGCGGATGTGGCGTCCGACGAACCACGATCCGGCGACGTTCGCGGCGTTCAAGGAGCGTCGCACCGAGCTTGAGATTCCCGACGGCGGCGTTGTCGCGCACGCGCTCTACCTCTGCAACCTCGCCGCGCCCGACGATGAGATCTACGCGAAATCGCGCGCCGCACTGCGGAACACGATGGAGGTGTCGTGCGCCATCGATGCCGACGCCGTGATCTTCCACGTCGGCTCGCACCTCGGCGCGGGGATGGACGTCGGCATCGAGCGCATCGTTCCCGCGCTCAACGACGTGCTCGAGCTGTGCACCGACCGCACCTGGTTGTTGATGGAGAACTCCGCGGGAGCGGGCGGAACGATCGGACGCTCGATCGACGAGCTCGTCACGCTCTTCGATGCGTGCGACCGGCACGAGCGGCTCGGCATCTGCCTCGACACGTGCCACCTCTACGTCTCGGGAGTAGACGTCACGGACGAGGGCGTCGTCGATGCGCTGCTCGAGGACGTCGACACGCGAATCGGCCTCGACCGGCTGCGGGCGTTGCACATCAACGACGCCGCCGCGCCGCTCGGCTCCAACCGCGACCGGCACGCGAACATCGGTGAGGGCGAGCTCGGCGAGCGGATGGGCGTGTTCCTCTCGCACCCGAAGCTGCAGGGGCTGCCCGCCTTTCTCGAGGTTCCAGGCGTCGACAAGCAGGGCCCGAACCCGGACGAGCTCCGAAAAGTCCGCGAGCTGCACGAGCGGTGGGTAACTACCGCTGGCTGATACTCGCCGCCGGCACGTTGTCGGCGACGAGCCTCGCGGCGGTGCAGATCGGGGTGAGCGCGATCGCGCCCGAGCTGCGCGACGCATTCCACCTCAGCTTCGCGCAGGTTGGCGTCGTCCTCGCCGCGACGAACGCGGGGATGACGGTCACGTTCCTGGCCTGGGGAATCGTCACCGACCGAATCGGCGAGCGGCCCGCGCTGACGGTCGGGCTCGTCGGAGCGGCGCTGTCGCTCGTCGTCGCCGCGAAGGCGCACACGTTCGGGACGCTCGTGCCGGCGCTCGCGGCGACAGGCGCGTTCGCGGCGTCGGTGAACTCCGCGAGCGGCCGCGCGGTGATGCACTGGTTCCCGCGCGACGAGCGCGGGCTCGCGCTCGGGATCCGACAGGCTTCTGTTCCGCTCGGCGGCTTCTTCGGCGCGCTCGGGCTGCCCGCGATCGTGTCGCACCGGGGCGTCCACGCGGCGTTCTACGTCCTCGCCGCGAACTGCGCGCTCTGGGCCGTGCTCGCGGCGCTCGTCCTGCGGGACCGCGACGTCGACGAGCACGTCGCAGAAGAGCTGCGCAGCCCGATGCGCGACCCCCGCATGTGGCTCCTGTGCGGCGGCAGCGCGCTCGTGCTCGCGGGCCAATTCGCGATCATGGTCTTCGTCGTCCTGTTCCTGCACGACGCGCGCGGGCTCTCGACCGGTCGCGCGGCGATCGTGCTCGCGGCGATCCAGGTCGGCGGCGCGATCACGCGGATCGTCGTGGGCAAGCTCTCGGACCGCACCGGCCGGCGGATTCCGCTGTTCGTGCGCATAAGTGCGCTCCTGGCGGTGTCGCTCGCGGCGACGGCGGCGCTCGTCCACGCGCCGCTCCCGCTGCTGATCCCTGTGCTCGTCGTCGCGGGCACGCTCGGGATGAGCTGGAACGGCCTCTCGTTCACCGCCGCCGCCGAGGCCGCCGGCGCACGCCGCAGCGGCGCGGCGATCGGCTTCCAGCAGACGATCCTGGCGCTGGCGGGCCTCGTCATCCCGATCTGGTTCGCGGCGCTCGTCTCGAGCGCCTCCTGGCGCGCCGCGTTTCTCGCCGCGGCAGCGTGCTCGCTCGCGGGGGCGCTACTGCTGCGCCGCCTCGCCGCGCTCTAACGCGCGAAACGCCCGCATGCGCCGAACGACGTCGGAGCCGTAGTCACGCCCGGTCGTCGCGAGGTCGGGATCGCCGCGCCGCAAACCGTCAAGCGCACCGCCGGTGCCGGCGTTATACGCGCACGCCGCGAACTTCACCGCGGCCTCGTCCTTCAGCGCGCGCGTGCGCGCGACGTCCAGCCCACCCGCGAGCAGGGTCGCGGCAAGCTCGGCGGCCGCTTTCAGCGGCGGCAGCGCGCCGGGCGCCGCGGCGGCGTGCGCGGCGAGCCACTCGTGATGGAACCGGTCGTCGATCTGAAAGACGCCGCGTCCGTGGCCAAAGTCGCCGACGATGTCACGGCAGCCCGTCTCCCGCGAGGCAATCGCGAGCATGAGCGCCCGCGGCAGCCCGTGGCGCTTCTCGGCCGAGCGACACAGCGTCACGAGGCCCAGAGTCGTCGCGCGGGCGAGCTCCACCCGGAGCTCCTCCGGCGTGGGCATGTCAGCTGCCGGGCGAGATCCGCGCGAAGACTTTGAACGTCGGCTCGCCGACCGGCAGCTCGTAGAACTCGGGATTGACGCAACCGAGCTCGCTCGTGCGGTTCTCGTAACAGGGGTCGACCTGCGTCTTGCACATCGGCAGCGGCTTGCGCATCGTCTTCACCGCGCCGAAGCCGGAACGGGACTTTTCGGCGGCGGCGAGCAGCTCGGTGTCGATCTCGACGTCGTAGATCTTCTGCATGCAGCCGATGTACTTGTGCCCGAACTCCTCGATCGCGTAGAGGAACGGACACGCCTTCGACACGCAAGCTGCGGGGTACACGACCTTGTCGCAATGCACCTCGCAGCGCCGGCACTCCAGCTCGTCCTGGGGCCGGAGCGGAAGCTCGGCGGTCTGCTGTTGCGTCTCCATTGGGTGAATTGTGTGTGCCCGGAAGCACTCTCCGCAACCTTGACTTTCGGGCCGACCCGCGCTAGTCGAGGAGGCGATCGGCGATGTTTAGCACGTCGAATTGCGTGAATGCCTGGTAGTCCGGCTCGCCGCC
>JAOPYY010000061.1 GCA_025964395.1 Actinomycetes bacterium
AGGCCGAGCTCGGCACGGCGCGCACGACCTGCTGGGAGAACCTGGACAAGAAGCTCATGGAGCAAGTCGTTCCGTGGGTCCCCTACCTCTGGCCGAACAACGTGTTCATCATCGGCCCGACAGTCACGCACTGGAACTACGACCAGTTCACGGACGGCCCCGCCTACTCATCGGTGTCCGTCAAGTAACAAGCAGACCGGATCGAGGGGCGGGATTCGTCCCGCCCCTCCTCCATCTCTCCCCAACCCATGCCCACACACCCATGACGCTCTACATCGCACGCCGGCTCGTCTGGACGGTTGTCGTCGTCGCGTGCGTGCTCGCGATCACGTTCGCCGTCTTCTATCTCCTGCCCGCGGGCGATCCCGCGCTGCGCTTTGCAGGTAAGAACCCGACCGACGCCGAGCTCGCGCTGATCCACCAGCGCCTCGGGCTCGACAAGCCCTGGTACGTGCAGTTCGGCAAGTTCTCCAAGAACTTCTTCGTCGGCGATCAGTTCGGCTGGCCCGGCCTCGGCTACACGTACGCCGGCCAGACCTCGGTGAAGGCGCTGATCGTTCAGCGCGCGCCGCGCACGCTGCTCCTGATCGCGGGCGCCGCGATCCTCTGGCTCGTCGTCGGCGTTTCGATCGGCGTGCTCTCGGCGGTCAAGCGACGTACAATCGTCGACCGATTAGCCATGGGCTTCGCGCTCGTCGGGATCTCGACGCCGGTCTTCTGGCTCGGCCTGATGGCGCTCTACATCTTCTGGCGGCAGCTCGGTTGGACCGGCGGCACCGGCTACGTCTCGCCGATCGACAGCCCGACGGGGTTCATCTCGCACATGATCCTGCCCTGGATCGTGCTCGCGCTGCTGTACGCCGCCTTTTACGCGCGGATGACGCGCAACAACCTGCTCGAGACGCTGGGCGAGGACTACATCAGAACTGCACGCGCGAAGGGCCTGCCGGAGCGCACCGTGATCTTCAAGCACGGCCTGCGTGCGAGCCTGACGCCGATCGTGACGATGTTCGGACTGGACATCGCGCTGCTCGTCGGCGGTGCGATCATCACCGAGTCCGTCTTCAACATCCAGGGCCTCGGCTACCTCGCGATCAACAGCGCGCTGCAACAAGACCTGCCGATCGTGGTCGGCGTCGTACTGCTCGGATCGGTCGCCGTCGCGCTCGCCAACCTGATCGTCGACATCCTCTACGCGTTCATCGATCCTCGGGTTCGCTACGCGTGAGCACGTCGCATGATGGAACGCTGCTCGACGTTCGCGGGCTGACCGTTCGCTTCCCGACGTCGGACGGCGTCGTGCAAGCCGTCTCCGACGTGTCGTTCTCACTCAGCCGCGGCGAGACGCTCGGTGTCGTCGGCGAGTCCGGTTCGGGGAAGAGCGTGTCGAACCTCGCGATCATGGGCCTGCTGAACCGCCAGCGCACCGCGATCTCCGGCCAGGTCGAGTTCATGGGCCGCGACCTGCTGACCCTGCCGCCGGACGACCTCCGGCACATCCGCGGCAAGGACATCGCGATGGTCTTCCAGGATCCGTTCGCGTGCCTGCACCCGATGTACCGCGTCGGCGCGCAGATCGCAGAGGCGGTGACCGCGCATCAGGACGTCAGCAAGGACGCGGCGTGGGCACGTGCGGTCGAACTGCTCGACCACGTCGGCATCCCGAACGCGAAGTCACGCGCGCGCGACTACCCGCATCAGTTCTCGGGCGGCATGCGGCAGCGCGCGATGATCGCGATGGCGCTCGTGCACAACCCGTCGATCCTGATCTGCGACGAGCCGACGACGGCGCTCGACGTAACGGTGCAGGCGCAGATCATCGAGCTGATCGAAGAGGTGAAGCGCGAGTTCGACATCGGCGTGATCCTCGTCACCCACGACCTCGGCGTCGTCGCGGAGACCGCAAACGCCGTGATGGTCATGTACGCGGGCCGGATCATGGAGTACGGCCCCGCGCGCCAGATCTTCGAGCAGCCGCAGCACCCGTACACGTGGGGCCTCCTCGACTCGATGCCGTCGATTGAGCGGCGCCTGACGGCCCTGGTGCCGATCGAAGGCTCGCCTCCGTCGCTGCTCGCGCCGCCGCCGGGCTGCCCGTTCCATCCGCGCTGCCGCTACCGCTTCGAGCCGTGCCCCGTCGATCGCCCGCCGCTGGTCTCGCCGCTGCCGGAGGCGCATCCCGACGCGTGCCACCTCGCGTGGGACGAGAAGGTGCGCGAGGGCGCGAAGCGCTCGGTCACCCGTCTCGGAGACGCGGCGTGAGCGCCAATGGCAATCTCGTCGAGGTCGAGAACCTGACCAAGCGCTTTGCGGTCAAGCAGGGCGTGTTCGCGCGCGGCAAGACCGAGGTGCACGCAGTCGAGGGCATCAACCTGACGGTGCGCCGGGGCGAGACGCTCGGGATCGTCGGCGAGTCGGGCTGCGGCAAGTCGACGACCGCGCGGCTGATGCTCCGGCTGCTCGATCTGACGGCCGGCACCGTTCGCTTCGACGGCACCGACATTTCGACGATGAGCCAGCGCGCGCTGCGGCCGCTGCGCCGCGAGATGCAGATGATCTTCCAGGACCCGTACTCGTCGCTGAACCCGCGCAAGACGGTCGGCCAGATCGTCGGCGCGCCGTTCGCGATCCACGGCCAGAAGGGCGCGAAGACGCGCGTCCAGGAGCTGCTCGAAACCGTGGGGCTGAGCCCCGAGCACTACAACCGCTACCCGCACGAGTTCTCCGGCGGGCAGCGCCAGCGGATCGGCGTCGCGCGCGCACTCGCGCTCTCACCGAAGCTGATCGTCTGCGACGAACCGGTGTCGGCGCTCGACGTCTCGATCCAGGCGCAGATCCTGAACCTGCTGCGTAACCTGCAGCGCGACTTCAACCTGACCTACGTCTTCATCTCGCACGACCTGTCGGTGATCAGGCAGATCGCCGACCGCATCGCAGTCATGTATCTCGGGAAGATCGTCGAGCTCGGCGACAGCGAGTCGATCTACGAGCATCCGAAGCACCCGTACACGGCGGCCCTGCTCTCGGCGGTGCCGCGCGCGACGTCCGGCGGCCGCGAGCGGATCGTGCTGAGCGGCGACGTGCCGTCGCCCGTCGACCCGCCGGCGGCATGCGTGTTCCATCCGCGCTGCCCGCGCTTTCACGAGGGCCAATGCGACGTCGAGACGCCGCAGCTCCGCGAACTCGCGACCGGACAGTCGGCGGCGTGCCACTACCCGCTCGAGAAGTGGCCGATGACCGACGACGAGATCCGGCAGGCCGAAGGCGCGGAGCGCGTCGACCGGCCGCACCTCGAGGGCACGGCACACGAGCTGTAGATGATTGATCGGCAATTGGAGCACCCGCGGATGGTGGCCTGGATGCGGCGCATCTCAGCCAGCTCGGGCTTGAACGTAGACACCGCTATGCCCGGCGCCCGACCTGACTGACCTGCTTGATCCAGACCATCCCCGCGAGCACTCGAATTACCGATCAACCATCTAGCGCTGCGCGGCAGGCACGGCGCTGAAGCGCTCGTGGACGAAGCGCACGACCATCGCGCCTTCGCCGACGGCGGTCGCGCAGCGCTTCACCGATCCCGATCGGACGTCGCCGGCCGCGTAGATCCCCGGCACGCTCGTCTCGAGGAGGCCGTCCGCGCCCGCGTCGGCGCCGGTCAGGATGAAACCCTTGTCGTCCCGTGCGACCACGTCACCCAGCCATTCGGTGCACGGCGTCGCGCCGAGGAAGAGGAACAAGAACGAGAACGGCTCGCGTTCGCCGTTCTTCAGCGTCACCGCTTCCAACTCTCCGTCGGTCCCGTGCAGCACCGCCACCTCGCAGCGGTCGCGCACAGCAACGCCGTGGCGGTCGAGGTCATGCACGAGGTAGTCGGACATCGTCTCGCGCAGGTCGGCCCGCCGATGCAGCAGCGTGACGAGCGCCCCGCCGCGCGCGAGCCAGACCGCCGCCTGCCCCGCCGAGTTGCCGCCACCGATCACACCGACGCGATGGGCACCGCAGCGTTGCGCCTCGGGCGGCCCGGCCGCGTAGAACACGCTCACGCCTTCGTAGTCGGCGAGATCGTGAACCGGAAGACGGTTGTAGTCCGCGCCGGTCGCAAGCACGACGGCCCGCGCGGTGACCTGGCGGTTCTCCTCGAGGTACACCGTGTGACGCTCGCTGCCGAGCTCGAGCGAGACCGCACGGTAGGGGGTCGCGGTGCGCGCGCCGAACTTCCGCGCCTGCGTGATCGCGCGTGTCGTCAGCTCCGAGCCGCTGATGCCGGCGGGGAAGCCGAGGTAGTTCTCGATGCGGCGTGAAGTGCCCGCCTGACCGCCGAGCGCCGTGCCCTCGACGAGCAGCGTCTCGAGCCCCTCCGAGGCGCCGTACATCGCCGCTCCGAGACCGGCGGGACCGCCGCCGATCACCACCAGGTCGACCTCCTCGCGCGCTGCGAGGTCGAGACCGATGCCGAGCGCGCGCATCAGCTCGCCCGGCGAGGGGCCGCGCAGCTCCACGCCGCCCGGCAGCCGCACGAGCGGCAGCTCTGCGGGCTCGAGCCCCTCGATCAACGCCGACGCCTCCGCATCGTCGGAGTGCTCGGGATCGCGCCAGGTGTAGGGAATGCGGTTGCGCCGGACGGAATCGACGATGCGACGCGTCGGCTCGGACGACCGCGGCCCGATGATCTGCAGCCCGATGCCCTCCACCTGCTGCAGCGCCTCGCGCCGCGCCATGAACGTCGAAAGCAACAACTCGGAGAGTTGCGCGTCGTCGAAGAGGATCGGGCGGAGCGCCTCTCGCTCGACCGCGATGTAGCGCATCGCTTGCGTCACGACCGCCGTCAGGTAGACGGTCTGTCCCGAGAGCAGGTTGATCTCGCCCAGGAACCCGGACGGTCCGTGCCGGATGATCTCGTTGCCGGCGCCGTCGAGAATCGCCGCCTCGCCCTCGAGGATCGCGATCAACGGATAGCGCAGGTCGCCGACCTTGAACAGCACGTCGCCGACGGCCGCCGTGCGCTCCTCGCCGACGGCGGCAAGTGTCGCGAGCTGGGAGTCGGAGAGGATCGCTCTCGGCGGGACGGTCACCCGGAAGAGCGTACCGAGCGACCTACAGATGGGGACGACAACGAGCCCGGCCGGCCGAAGCCGAACCGGGCTCGCGAAGTGGTCAGCTAGGCAGCGAGGCCGGCGAGCTCGCGCAGCGCGGCGAGCCGCGACAGCGCCTGGCCCTCGAGCTGCCGGACGCGCTCGCGCGTCAGGTCGAGCTCGTGACCGATCGCCTCGAGCGTCCACGGCTCGCCTTCGAACCCGAACCTCAGCTCGAGGATGCGCCGCTCCCGTTCGGGGAGTGCATCGAGTGCCTTGCGGATGTTCTGCTTGCGCAGCGACTCCTCGGCCTCGTCAAACGGGTCTGCAGCTTCACGGTCTGCGAACAGATCGCCGAGCTCACCCTCGTCGTCGGCGCCGACCGTCTGGTTCAGCGAGACGGACGCGTGCGCCGCACTCAAGGCTTCGTCGACGTGCTGCATC
>JAOPYY010000091.1 GCA_025964395.1 Actinomycetes bacterium
CGCCAGGCAGTTCGGTCAGATCGTCGGGCCAACCGTGCGCAGCGACCTGCTGAGCGGCGCGGTGCAGGTTGAGCGCGCGGCGGTTGTAGCCCAGCCCCTGCCACTCGACGATCACGTCACCTGCCGACGCCGCGGCGAGCGCCTCGACCGTCGGCCACCTGTCGAGCCACGCGTGCCAGCGCGGGACGACGCGCTCGACCTGGGTCTGCTGGAGCATCACCTCCGACACGAGAATTTCGTACGGGTCTCGCGTGTGGCGCCAGGGCAGATCGCGTCCGTCTGCCTGGTACCACGCCAAGAGCCGGTGCTTCACCCGACTGAGGCTAGTCGCTCGTGCGGAGGTCCAAAACGCCCCATGGAGCAAAGTTGATAAAGACGATAGAGATAGTATGGTTATTTCAGGAATAAGAAATCGGAATGCGTGAGGCCGGAGGTTGGATCGCTCGCCCTTGCGGCACGGGGCCGGTCGACCGGGCTCCGCCTCACCAGCCGATGACCAAAACTCAGCACTGAAAGGTGGAAGTCACATGCCGCAGTCCGCTTCAAACGTGCACCGCGCTCGCGCACCGCGAGGCCTGCTCACCTGGCTGGTCTCAACCGTCACCCTCGGCGTGCTCGCGTTGATCGCCATTGGCGCAGCAGGCGCCGCCGCGCCGAGTGCGCCCCCACCGGTCACGATCCTGACCTCCAAGGGGAACCTCGGCGACGGTGACATCTTCATCAGTCCGACCGGGGGCACAGCAACGTATGCCAATGGCCCGGAGATCCTCGATGCGCAGGGCAAGGTCGTCTGGTTCCATCCCGTGCCCCAGGGCCAGACGGCAGCTGACTTCCGGGCTCAGACCTACCGAGGAAAGCGCGTGCTCACCTGGTGGCAGGGCACCGGGCTCGGTGGTCTCGCGCAGGGCACCGACTACATCTACGACGACCACTATCGGCAGATCGCGACCGTGCAGGCCGGGAACGGCCTGCAGGCCGACGGGCACGAGTTCCTCATCACGCCGTGGAACACCGCGTTGATCCTGGCCTACACGAAGGCGACGGCCGATCTGACCTCGATCGGCGGCCCCGCCAATCAGACCGTGATCAACGGCGTCGTCCAGGAGATCGACATCCAGACCGGCAAGGTGCTCTTCGAGTGGAACAGCGCCGACCACGTCCCCTTCGGTCAAAGCGAGCAGCCCCTGCCGGCTTCTCCGAGCACGCCCTGGGACTGGTTCCACATCAACGCCGTCCACGTCGACACGGACCACAACCTGCTGGTCGACGCCCGCAACACCTGGACGGCCTACAAGGTCAACCGGCACAGCGGCGACATCGTCTGGCAGCTCGGCGGCAAAGCAAGCAGCTTCACCCTCAGGGCCGCTCCGGGACAGGTCCTCGACAACGCGAACGAGATCTTCGCCTGGCAGCACGACGCCGAGGCGCTCGGACACGACGTGTACACGCTCTTCGACAATGAGGCAGCCGGCTCGCCCCAGTTGCCCTACAGCCGCGCGGTCACCGTCAAGCTGGACGAGCAGAACCGCGTTGCGACGCTCGTCGGCTCCGTCAGCCAGCCCGAGGGCCTTTCGGCCCCGTCGCAGGGCAACGCGCAGACGACCGTAGACGGGAATCTCTT
Organism: Actinomycetes bacterium; assembly: GCA_025964395.1. GTDB lineage: Bacteria > Actinomycetota > Thermoleophilia > Gaiellales > Gaiellaceae > PALSA-600. The sequence continues at coordinate 1,622 of JAOPYY010000091.1, forward strand.
CGTGGGCTGGGGAGCGCTCCCGTACTTCTCGGCGTTTGACCCGGCCGGCAACCGCGTCTTCGACGCGCAGTTCCCGGCCGGCGTGAACAGCTACCGCGCGTACTTCCTGCCCTGGGAGGACGGCGGCAGCCGGTAAGCCAGGCCACGCTGCCGAATCAGGCGAGTCCTGCGGGCCTTCGGGCTCGCAGGACTCGACCTCGATTCGCAATCGTCAGCCCGTCACGAGGCGGGAGCCGGGTCAAGGCAGGCGGCGCGAAGACCCCAAGGGCAACTGGAACCTCAGCAGTCGAAGGTGGGCGAAGCGTGTCGTACACGGGTGCTCCCGCGCACGACGATGAAGTCGTGATCTACGCAGTGCCATCGCACCGTGAGAATCGCCACTCGGGTCGCAGCCGCACCTGAAGGCATGCGGAGAAAGTCGAGCGCCTGGCCGGCTTCCTCCCGCTCGCGGGAGAGGCGACCTTGGCCTCGCACGGCGTCGTCGAGAACGCCGTACGACGGCGCTAGCGGATCCGGTGGACCTGCCGGAGGAGGGATTACAGAACGCCCGTGCGTCGTTACATCGCTGATGGGTGTGACGTCCCTGGACGTGGACCTTCGGCCCGCCGCGGTGCGTGTGGGCTCGTGGCTCGGGTGGGCATCGATCGTCGCCGTTCTCGCCGGGCTCGCATTCGACATCGGCGCGCGACATCGGTGGCTGCTGCTCGCGTTGACGCTGCTCGCTGCTGTCGCCAACGCCGCAGGGGCGTTCGTCCCCTGGCAGAACTGGCTCGCGGCTCGCCGCGGGCGGCTGTTGCTCGATCTGTGGTGCGGCGGCCTGATCGGTTTCGTGGCGGTGCTCGTGGTCGCGGGCGGACCGACGTTCACACTGCTCGTCTTTCTGACGATCCCGTTCATCGCAGTCGTGCAGATCGGGTGGCGCCGGGGCTTCTGGCTCGCAATGAGCGTCGGGGTGTGCGCGGTGACGACGTCGTTGCTCCCGATGTCTGCCGGCGCGACCGCGGTGCGCCTCGCGCTCGTGGGTGCCGTTGCCGGAGTCGCGCTTCTGCTCACGCGAACGCTTCGCCGTGCAGTGGCTCGCGTCGAGTTCGAGCGCGCCCTTGCAAAGGAGGCGAATCACCGGATTAAGAACGACCTGCAGACGGTCGCCGACCTCCTATTGCTGGGTCGTCCCGTAGGCGGCGACGGCGCCGCGTTCGACGACACCGCGGCCCGAATCCGCTCGATCGCGACGGTTCACCAGCTGTTGACGGAGACCGGGGACGAGGTCGACGGCGGTGCACTCTTGCGCAGCATCGCGGAGCGCGCACCGGTGCAGGTCGAAGTGGAGGCGGAGCCGGCGTCGTTTGACGCGGTGACCGCACAGAAGGTCGGGATTGTCGCCAACGAGCTGGTCACGAACGCCTTCCAACACGGCGCGCCGCCGATCGTCGTGCATCTCACCAGGGGCTCGCAGACTCGCTTGCGCGTCGACGACAGCGGATGCGGCGTCGAACACACGTCGGGCTTCGGCCTCGAGCTCGTACGCAGCATGGTCGAGCAGGGACTGCACGGCCGGTTCGAGCTGAGCGAGATCGCGGGCGGCGGTACTCGTGCCGACGTCGTTTTCCCGGCGGGGTCGCCATGAAAGTGCTCGTCGCCGAGGATGATCCTCTCATCGCCCTCGGTTTGGTCGAGCGCCTGCGCTCGCTTGGCCACGAGCCGATCGGCCCGGCGAGTGATGGCGAGGAGGCGATCGCGATGGCGAGCATCAATCCACCCGATCTGTATCTGTTTGACATCGAGATGCCGAAGGTCGACGGTCTCGAGGCGGCAGCGCAGCTCGCAGACGCAGGGCTGCGGCGCCCGGTTGTCGTCGTCACGGGTGTCGACGATCCGAATCTGGTCGAGCGCTCGATCGCGAGCGGTGTCAGTGCGTATCTGACGAAGCCGGTCGACTCGCGCGAGCTGCATGCTGCGATTGACCTTGCCGCTGCACGCCACGCCGAGTTTCAAGCACTCGAGTCCGAAGTCGATCGCGCGCAGCAGGCGCTCGAGGATCGGAAGGTCGTCGAGCGTGCGAAGGGATTGTTGATGACGGCGCTCGATCTCTCGGAGCAGGACGCGTTCCGGCGGCTTCAGCTCGCGGCGCGCGAGCGCAACATGCGTCTGGCTGACGTGGCGCGTCGCATCGTCGAGCAGAAGAGCCTGCTCGAACCGAAGCGCGCACGTTAAGACGGCTCGGCCGCCCCGAGCGGTCCTGCTAGCGTGATTTCGCAGCGTTCACGAAGACGCTGCGCGAGGCCAAGGCTCGCCTCTTCCGAGTTCTTCTACGGAAAGGCAGGGGCCATGGCTTTGAATCGTTTGACGTCCAACGCGCGCTCCGCGACCGACGAGGTCGCGCCGGAGACGCCCAAAGACGCGCTCGTGGCGGTTGCCCGCCACACCGCGCGCATTCAGATCGCCGCGCTCAGCGCTGCAGGTAACGCACTTGCGGGCTGGGCTCGCGCCGCAGAGCGGCTCGCGCAGACGGTCGGCGACGAGCTGGTTCGTCGAGTCGACGGGGAGGGTGACACGCGCGAGTCGATCGTGCTCGTCGCCTCCGCAACCAACGACCACCTGCGTGAACTGACCGCGTTGCCGAGTGCAGCCGCAAACCACTTCGATGCGCGGCTGTCCCGCGCGCCGATCGACAAGTAGGGGGTCCTTCGATGAAGCACTGGATCAAGCTCTTCACCGCACTTGCAGCATCCGCGGTGATCGCATCACTCGCGGCAGCTCTTGCGCTCGCCGGCCAGACACAGATGGGCGGCACGAAGGTTGCCGTCGCCAAGTCGGCCCTCGGCCGGATCCTCGTCGACAGCAAGGGGATCACGCTCTACGACTTCGTGCAGGACAAAGGCACGACCAGCACGTGCTACGGCGCGTGCGCCGCACTCTGGCCGCCGCTCTTGACGACCGGCAAGCCCATCGCCGGGCCGGGCGTGCGAGCGTCGCTGCTCGGCACGACGAAGCGGAAGGACGGCAAGCTCGAGGTCACCTACGGGGGGCACCCCCTCTACTACTTCGTCACCGACCGGAAGCCGGGCCAGACGACCGGCCAGGGCATCAACCAGTTCGGCGCTCCATGGTGGGTCATCTCACCGGCGGGAAAGGAGATCCACGGTGGCTAGCCACACGCTGCAGGTCCGGACTCGCCTGCACCTCGGCGACGTCGCCGAGGTCACCCGCTACCTCGGCGCCGTCTCGATTCTGCTCGTCGGCGCCGTTCATGCCCAGCAGTACTACGGCGCGTACTTCTCGTTTGTGCCGACAATCGGGACGCTCTTCCTGCTGAGTTTCATCGGCTCCGCGGTGACGGGTGTCGCCCTGGTCGCTCCCGTCAGACGCTTCGGCCGAGGCGTGGGCGACCTCGTCTTCGTCGTCGCGGCGTTCGCTGCAGTGGGGATCGCCGTCGGATCGCTCGTCAGCCTGCTCGTGAGCGAGTACACGCCGCTCTTCGGTTTCATGGAGTCCGGCTATCGGCTCGCGATCGTCCTCGCACTCGTCTTCGATTCTCTGACGACCGTCTTCCTCGGCGTCTTCATCGCGCTTGTTGCGCCTTCACTCATCGCAAGCGTGCGATCGCGATGACGTTTGCGTCGCTCGCCTACCTCGTCGGCGTGCTCTTGATCGCACGCGCGATGCTGCAGCTCGGCACGCGAGAGGCGTACTGCTGCCCGGTGTGCGGCTCGAAGAGGGAAGACGGGCACGCGGAGGACTGCCCGTGGAGGCGTGCGTCGTGAGGCGCACAGCTGTCTTCACCACGGCCGCCGTCCTGTCACTGATCCGAGACGGGCGGCCGCAACTCACCTACGAACAAGGAGTACTGCAATGAAACGGTTTTCCCTGCGGCTGTTCGCGCTCGGGATCGCGTTTGGCGCCATCGGCGCAGCCGCGGTCCTCGCGGGCGCCTACGCGCGGAAAGGTCAGGAGTCCGGCCGGCCGGTGATCGACTGGAACCAGGCTCTCCTCGCGATCGTCAACACACCCGGTGCGCAGCCGGCGAATATCCAGCCGACTCGCAACTTCGCGATCCTGCACGCTGCGATCTACGACGCGGTCAACTCGATCGACCGCACGCACGAGCCGTACCTCATCTCCGTCCGCGCCCCGCGCGGCGCTTCCGAAACCGCGGCCGCCGACGCTGCAGCTCACACCGCGCTCCTCGGGCTCTATCCCGCACAGCAGAGCAGCCTCGACGCGACGTACACCGCCGAGCTTGCGAAGGTGCCGGGTGGCCCCGCCAGGGACAAGGGCGTCCATGTCGGCGAGCAGGTCGCGACCGATCTGCTCGCGATCCGTGCCGGCGACGGTTCGAACGTCGTCGCGACTTCCTTCACGGCGGGCACAAATCCCGGCGCCTACCGGCCGACGCCGCCGAACCTTCCGGCGGCGGTCTTCACCACCTGGGGACACATCACGCCGTTCGTGGTCGACAGCGGCGCCCAGTTCCGCCCGGCGGCGCCCCCTGCGTTGACGAGTGATGCCGATGCCGCGGCGATCAACGAGGTGAAGAGCCTCGGCTCCGCAACCGGCAGCACGCGCACCGCCGATCAGACGCAGATCGGTCAGTTCTGGGGCCCGCCGATCCAGAACTTCTGGAATCAGATCGCCCAAACGGTTGCGCTCGCGCACCACAGCGATCTGCCGACGACGGCGCGGCTGTTTGCTGCGATGAACCTCAGCTTCGCCGACTCGGCGATCGCGTTCTACGACGCCAAGTACACGTTCCAGCTCTGGCGGCCGGTCACGGCGATCCGGCTTGCCGACACCGACGGCAACCCCGGCACGGTGGCAGATCCGAACTGGCTCCCTCTCGCCGGAAACACCGCGGCGGATCCGTCCTACCCCGGGGCGCACAGCACGATCAGCGGCGCGGGTGCCGAGGTGTTGGCGAGCTTCTACGGCGACAAGCAGCATTTCTCAGTCAGTTCACCCGCGCTGCCCGGTGTGATGCGGTCGTTCACCAACTTCAGCGGCACCGCGCAAGAAGCTGGGCTCAGCCGCATCTATGCCGGCCAGCACACACGGGTCGACCATGCCGCGGGCCTCGCGCTCGGCCACGACGTCGCCGGTTTCGTCCTCCACAACGCGCTCCTGCCGACCCACGGCTCCGTCGCGCACTAGCGAACGCCAGGCGTTCAACGACGGCCCAATCGAGTCCTGCGGACCTTCAGGGTTCGCAGGACTCGAGCCACCTCAGTGACGCGTCACTGGCCGTCGTACTCGTCGTGGCGGCGCCACCAGAAGCCGGTCTCGTTGCGGCCGAGTGGCGCGCGGTCGAGCCACTGGTACATGCCCCAGAGGCCGTCGATCCCGCGCTCGTACGCCGAGTAGGTGTGGTAGACGACGCCGTTCTCGAGCGCGAACACGCTCACGCCAGGCCCCTCTCGCCTGTACGTCGCGAAGTCCATTCCAACCGTCGACGCGAACTCGGCGAGCACGGGACTGTCCTCGGCGGGCCGAAAGTCCATGTCGCGGAAGTTGTAGTCGACGGCTCCCGAGTCCCACTCCTCCTCCGTGTGCGTGACGCCGAAGTCGTAGTTGAAGTCGCTCTCGAACGACGATGCCCAGGAGAAGCTCCAGCCCAGCCGCTGCTTGTACGCCTGCAGCTTCTCGAGGGGAGCCCGCGAGATCGCGTAGAACGCGACGTCGTGATTGGCGAGGTGGACGACGGAGCCGTCGAAGCCGTCGGCGATCGCCGAGCAGGACGGGCACCCCGCGGTGTACTCGGCCCCGAACATGAAGTGGTAGACGAGAAGCTGCGAGCGTCCTCCAAAGAGGTCGGCGAGCGTCGCCGTGCCCTTGTCGGTCTCGAAGCGGTACTCCTTGTCGATTCGAACCCAGGGCAGTTCCTGCCGCAACTGCGCCAGCTCGTCGCTGCGGCGTGTCAACGCCTTCTCTGCCTCGAGCAGTTCCAGCCGTGCTGCAAGCCACTCTTCACGCGTTCCGGTCTTGTGATCGATCATCGTTTCTCTCCTTCACATCGTTGGCATGACGGGCACTGCTTCCAGAAGCGCCGCGTTCTCGCGCTCGAACGCCTTGGCCACGCCGCTGCGCCAGCCCTCCGCCATGGACTCGGACATGGGATCCGGGAAGATCTCTTCGTCGCCGTTCTCGAATCCGTCGAGGATGCCTCGCGCAACGGACTCCGGAGAGGCCTTCGGAAGGTCGAGGCCCTGGGTCATCTGCGTGTCCACCGGGCCGGGCAGGACCGAATGCACGCTCACGCCCCGCCCTGCCAAGAGCGCGCGCTGCGACTGTGACAGGGAGAACATGGCCGCCTTCGAGATCGAGTAGGCCGGCATGACCGGCACTGAGGCAAGGGCCGCCAGCGACACCACGTTGACGATCGCTCCCTGAGAGCGGGTCAGGAGCGGCAGGAAGGCCTGGGTCACGCCGTAGGTGCCGAAGAGGTTGACGGCGAGATGCTGCTCGAGTGCGGCACGAGCGCCGAGGTCGTCGGGCAGCGACACGCCGGCGTTGTTGATCAGGATGTCGAGGGACTCGACATGCTCGGCAGCGGCCTGAATCTGCGCGGTGTTGGTCACGTCCAGCGTAAGCGGCGTGACGCGCCGATCCGAGTGGCTCAGGGGCCTGCGCGTGCCGGCATACACGTGCTTCGCGCCTCTCCGCAAGGCTTCTTCGACCAGCGCCTGTCCGATACCGCGATTGGCTCCGGTCACGAGAAGTGTTTTGTCTGCGATCGTCATACACGCTCCTACGTATTGAGGTTGGTAGTCACGTGTCAGACGAACGGGCGGGACGCAGACGGACAGTTCAGTCGTTGTCCGTCTCGTCGACCGCCGTTCGTCTCAGAAGCAGCCCGGCACAGGAGGATTTGTGAAATACGCACTGTTGATCTACAAGGCGGGCTCGTCTCGCGACCTGCTCTCCAGCGAAGCCATGAAGCAGGCCGGGGACGCCTTGGAGGCCAAGATCCGTGCGCTGCCGAACGTCAGCGGCGTCGTGCGGCTGCGAGGCATCGAGGCGGCGACGACCGTCCGGGTCGACGAGGGCAGGACACTGCTCACCGACGGGCCGTTCGTCGACAGCAAGGAGTTTCTCGGCGGGTTGTTCCTGCTCGACGTTGCGAACCTCGACGAGGCGACCGCGATTGCGGCTCGGCTCCAGGAGCACGATCCATCCGGACTGGCGATCGAAGTGCGGCCGGTCGTCGAGTAGGAGCTGAGGAGTGCTCGAGGACGTCTTCCGGAACGAGTGGGGAAGGGTGCTGGCGGCGCTGGTCGGCCTGCTCGGCGACATCGAGCTGGCGGAAGAGGCCGCGCAGGACGCGTTCGCGACCGCGGCCGAGCGCTGGCCGCGCGACGGCTCGCCGGACAACCCCACCGCCTGGCTGATCGCGACCGCCCGCAACCGCGCGATCGATCGCATTCGCCGCGAGCGCAACCTCGCCGCGAAGACCGAACAGCTGCGCTGGGCGATGGTCAACACGTCAGAGGAGACGATGGACGAGACAACGACATTTCCAGATGAGCGACTCGAGCTGATCTTCACGTGCTGCCATCCGGCGCTGGCGCTCGATGCGCGGGTGGCATTGACGCTCCGCACGCTCGGCGGCTTGTCGACGGAGGAAATCGCGCGCGGGTTCCTGGTCCCGTTCGAGACGATGAGCAAGCGGCTGACGCGCGCCAAGCACAAGATTCGCGACGCCGGCATCCCCTTTGCCGTGCCGCCCGACCACCTGCTCCCAGAGCGACTCGAGGCCGTGCTCGCCGTCGTCTACCTCATCTTCAACGAGGGCTGGAGCAGCGGGCGCGTAGACCTCGCCACAGAGGCCATCCGCCTCGGACGCGCGCTCACCGAGCTGATGCCGGACGAGTCGGAGACGCTGGCGTTGCTGGCGCTGATGCTCCTCAACGACTCGCGCCGCGCAGCTCGCTTCCGCGATGGAGAGCTCGTCCTCCTCGACGACCAAGACCGTTCGCTCTGGAACGAGCAGCAGATCGGCGAAGCTCGCGTTCTCCTTCAGCGGGCGCTCGCCCTGCAAGGTGGCGGCCCCTACGTCGTCCAGGCGGCGATCGCCGATCTGCACCTCGAAGAGCCGCGCGACTGGCACGAGATCGCATTGCTCTACGGAGTGCTGGGACGTCTCACTGGTTCGCCGGTCGTCGAGCTGAACCGGGCGATCGCGATCGCCGAAACCGACGGCCCCGAGGCGGCGCTTGACGTGCTCGACCAACTCGCGCTCGACGACTACCGCTACGTCCACTCGACGCGCGCCGATCTGCTGCGGCGGCTAGGCCGGAACGCCGACGCCCGGCTCGCTTACGCACGAGCGCTCGAGCTGACGCAAACCGATCCGGAACGCCGCTTCCTCGAGGGACGACTGTCCGAATTGCGTCCGAGCTCGCCGACCGACTGGGACGACTTCTGGACGTACACGCTCAACGAACTGAAGGAGTCCCTCGAGCGCGATTCCAGAGGCAACGAGTAAGCGAGCCGCCTGATCACTCGTCTCACACCAGAGGGGCCTCGGCCGTTGTATCGGTATGGAGAGAATGGAGCCGTAGCCGTGCCCAGTCGCGCAGTAGACACACCGATCGGAACCCTCGGCCTCGTCGGCTCCGACGGCGGGCTCTCGCGCGTGCGCTGGTCGGCGAACGGCCTGCCAGACGAGAGCTGCGCCGTCCTCGACGACGCGGCCGACCAGCTCGACGCCTACTTCGCCGGCGAGCTGATCGAGTTCGACCTGCCGCTCGACCTCGACGGGACCGAGTTCCAGCAGCAGTGCTGGCTCGCGCTCGCGACGATCCCGTACGGCCAGACCGTCAGCTACGGGGAGCAGGCACGCCGGCTCGGGCTCGGGCCGGATGCGGCGCGCGCGGTCGGCGCGGCGAACGGGCAGAATCCGCTGCCGCTCGTCCTGCCCTGCCACCGCGTGATCGGCGCCGACGGCTCGCTGACCGGCTTCGGCGGCGGGCTGCACCTCAAGCGCTTTCTGCTCGAGCACGAGGGCGCACTGCTTCCACTGGGATAACTGCGATCCAGCAGCTTTGGAGAAGACGCCGCCCGATCGCGCGGCTAGCTTGGCCGACGTGGCAAAGGTGCAATCATCCGGCGCGACCGCCGCAGTGCAGGCCGAAGGACTGGTCAAGCACTACGCAACCAAGAAAGAAGTCATCGAGGCCGTGCGCGGCGTCGATCTCAGGGTCGAGACCGGTGAGGTCTTCGGCTTCCTCGGTCCGAACGGCGCCGGTAAGTCGACGACGGTGCGCATGCTGACGACGCTGCTCTCGATCACCTCGGGCAGCGCATTCGTGGCCGGCGTCGACGTCGCGCGCGATCCTGACGAGGCTCGTCGCCGCATGGGCGTGGCGCTGCAGGAGGCCGGGCTCGACGCGCGCCAGACCGGGCGCGAGCTGCTCGTCCTCCAGGGACGTCTGTTCGACATGTCCCCGAGCGATGCATCGGCTCGCGCCGACGAGCTGCTCGCACTCGTCGAGCTCGAGGAAGCCGCCGACCGTCGCATCAAGGGCTACTCCGGCGGGATGAAGCGCCGGCTCGATCTCGCCTCCGCGCTCGTGCACGAGCCCGACGTGCTGTTCCTGGACGAGCCGACGACCGGGCTCGACCCGGCAAGCCGGCTCACCGTCTGGGACGAGCTGCGCCGGATCAACACGCGCGGGACGACGATTTTTCTCACCACGCAGTACCTCGAAGAAGCCGACCAGCTCTGCGACCGGATCGCGATCATCGACGGCGGTCTGATCGTTCGCGAAGGGACGCCCGCACAGCTCAAGGCTGAGTTGCGCGAGCGCCGCGGGCTGGCGACCGACCCGACGCTCGACGACGTGTTCCTCGATGCAACGGGACGCACGCGCGTCGCCGGCGATGTGCAGGAGGTGTCCAGATGACTCAGGCATGGGTGCTCGGACAGCGCGCGCTGCGCGAGGCGTGGCGGACGCCGGAGGCGCTGCTCCCGACGCTGTTCATCCCGCTGTTCTTCCTAGTCGTCAACGTCGGCCAGGCCGCACGGATCTTTCCGTCGAAGTCGACGTCGTTCTTGCACGGCCAGGGCTACGGGGCGTTCCAGCTGCCGAGCTCGCTGCTGCTCGCTGCCTCGTTCGGGTCGGCGGCGCTGTTCCTGGTCGAGGAAATCGAGGGCGGCTACTTCGACAAGCTGCGCGCCACGCCGATCCCGCGCACTGCGATCGTGCTGGGCCGTCTGATCTCCGAGGGCGTCAAGGGTGTCTTCATGGCGAGCGCGCTCGTGGTGCTCGGCCTGATCTTCGGCATCAGGATCGCGAGCGGGCCGCTCGGCTTCGTGCTGCTCGTCGGCCTGGCCGCGCTCTGGGCCGTCGTCTTCAGCGGCTTCATGCAGGCGATCGCGCTCAAGACTCGGAGCGCGGCGGCCACGAACTCCGCCGGTCTGATCTTCTTCCCGCTGCTCTTCCTGACGCCGAACTTCGTGCCCCGCAACCTGCTGACGAGGCCGATGGAGATTGCAGCGACCGTCAACCCTGTCACCTACGTGATGGAGGCGCTGCGCTCCCTGATCCTCGAGGACCTGGTGTGGAGCAAGATCCTGTACGGCTTCGGCGTGGCCACGGCCCTCGGGGTGGTGATGCTCGCCCTCAATGTGCGCTTGATTCGGCACTACGACTGACCCGGCGAGACGTTTAACGCGCCGACGACCGGTTCAGACTTGACTTTCGCTTCTGAATAAATTTAGATCCCGAACTAATGATTCGGTCGATCGAGCAGCTGCGGCTGTGAGCAGCTACCGCACCGCCTCTTCAGGGCACACCCGCGACCTGAACCGCTCGGCGATCTTCCGGATGATCGTGACGGCAGGGCCGATCGCCCGGACGCAGATCGCGAAGACGCTCGGCCTGAGCCCGGCGACCGTGACCGCGGTGACGCGCGAGCTGCTCGACCAGGGGATCGTCCGCGTCGCGGAGCGGGCCCCGTCAAAGGGCGGCCGGCCGGCGCTACTGCTCGAGCTGGTCGGCGGCGCCGCAAGCGCCTTCGGCGTCAAGATCGCGCCGGACCACATCTTCGGCGTTCGCGTCGACCTCGAGGCGCAGCTCATGCAGCACTACGAGGCGCCGTTCGACCCGTCAGGCGACGGCGCGATCGAGCGGCTGACCGAAACCCTTGGCGACTGGATCCGGCAGCTCCCGGGCGACCCACCGCTGCTCGGCGTCGGGCTCGGGGTCGCCGGTGTCTTCGACGGCCGTACGGGGACGCTCGACTCGCCGCTTCTCGGCTGGCGCGGCCTGAAGCTCGCGCAGGTGGTGCAAGAAGCGCTCGGCCTGCCGGTCTTCGTCGACAACGACGTCAACACCCTCGCGGTCGCCGAGCGGTTGTACGGCCGCGGGCACGACGTTGAAAACTTTCTCACCGTCACCATCGGACGCGGCGTTGGCCTCGGCATCGTCACGGGTGGAGACATCTATCGCGGTTTCGGCGGCGGCGCCGGCGAGTTCGGCCACACGACCGCCGTCGCGGACGGGGCTCTCTGCACGTGCGGCAAGCACGGATGCCTGGAGACGGTCGTCGCGGACCCGGCGTTGATCGCCGAAGCGCGGCGGCTCGGCCTGCTCGACGAGCAGCAAGGCATCGAGCGGTTGCGCGAGCTTGCACGTGAAGGGCAGCTCCAGGCCCGGCAGATCTTCCACGATGCCGGCACACAACTCGGTCGCGCGGTGGCCGATCTTGTGAACGTGCTCGGTCCCGAACTCGTGCTCGTCAGTGGCGAAGGCACGCAGGCGTGGTCGTACCTCGGCGACGCGTTCGCAGCCGCGTACGAGACGAACGTCTTCCCGCCGTTGGGAACCGTTCCGGTCGAAGTCGATCCGTGGGACGAGTCGAAATGGGCGATCGGCGCCGCGACGCTCGTCCTGCGCTCGACATTCGGCGCTCCTCTCGACAACGACAAGGGTGAATCAGTTCGTGCGCGACTCGAGGCCGTCGCGCCTGCCGCGGGGGTGGTCGCCTGAACGACCACCGAGCGGCTCAATCACGTCGCGTCGCGCGCGTATCGCCCGTGGCGTCGCCCAAGTAATTCCCCCAAGGGAGGTTAGGTTCACGATGCGTCTTAGTCGCATGTTGTTCGTCTTCGTCCTCGGAACGATCGTCGCGGTCACCGCGGCGACCGCGGGCGCGCGCATTACCGGCGCGCAGAAGACCACAACGATCACGTTCTGGAATGCCTACAGCTCGGACGGGCCTGAAGTGAAGCGGCTCGACAAGGTGATCATCCCGCAGTTCCAGAAGACCCATCCCGGGATCGTCGTCAAGGATGTCCCGATCCCGTACGACAGCCTGCACCAGAAGCTGGTGACGGGGATCGCAGGCGGGCAGCTGCCCGACCTCGTCCGCTCCGACATCATCTGGGTCCCCGAGCTCGCGAACCTCGGCGTGCTCGAGCCCCTCGACAAGACGTTGCCCGACTTCAAGGCGCTCTCGTCGACGGTCTTCCCAGGTCCGCTGGCGACGAACTACTGGAAGGGCCACTACTACGGGCTCCCGCTCGACACGAACACGCGGACGTGGAACTACAGCACCACTGCGCTCGCGGCTGCCGGCCTGAGCGGGCCGCCGAAGACGTTCGCGCAGCTGAAGGCAGACGCCGCCACTGCGAAGGCGAAGGGGATGTACCTCTACGCCGAGGGCGGGACGAGCGGCTGGAACCTCCTGCCGTGGATCTGGTCGGCCGGGGGCAGCCTGACGAACAGCACCTACACCAAGGCGTCGGGTTACCTGAACGGGCCGAAGAGTGTTGCCGGGATCCAGATGCTCGTCGACTTGTACAAGGCCGGCGAGATGCCGAACATCATCCTCGGAGGCACCGGTGGCCTCGGCACCTACGACGGCATCAGCCAGAACAAGTACGTCTCGACACTCGACGGTCCGTGGATGTTCGCGATTCTCGGAGGTTCGGTGAAGCTCGCCAACACGACGATCCCGGCCGGCCCCGGCGGCAGCGTCAGCGTCGTCGGCGGCGAGGACATCGTGATGACGAAGTCCTCGAAGAACAAGGCGGCCGCCGCGGAGTTCACACGGTTCATGCTTGGCGCGTGGGCGCAGAACCAGATGGCGCGCGCCGGCCAGATGACGGTGCTGAAGAACCTGACCAAGCAGCTCGTCAAGATCCACCCGTACTACTCGATCTATCTCAAGCAGATCGCAACCGCCCGGCCTCGCACGCCGACGCCGAAGTGGCCGCAGATCGACCAGGTCCTTCAGGCCGAGCTTCCGAAGGCGTTCAAGGGCGATGAGACCGTTCAGCAGGCGCTCGATAGCGCAGCGAAGCAGATTGACGCTCTCCTCTAGCTCCTCCCAGACCGGTTCGATCGGGCGCAGCGCTTCGGCGTTGCGCCCGTTCACCCGGTCGTTCTCGCGGCGCAGGCGTAAGGACGTCATCGCGGCGTACCTTTTCCTCGCGCCGGGGTTCGTGCTGTTCGCGCTCGTGATCCTCTACCCGATCGCGCGCGCGTTACAGATCAGCCTCTACCACTGGGCGATCGCGCCGGGCACCCCGAGCGAGTTCATCGGCTTCGGCAACTACTCGAAGGCATTGCACGATCCGATCTTCTGGCGCGGCCTCGTCAACGCCGGCTTCTACATGGCCACCACCGTGCCGACACAGATTGTGATCGGCCTCGCGATCGCCGTGCTGCTCGACGCAAAGATGCCGGCGCGCACGTTCTTCCGCACGCTCTTCTACTTGCCGGTTGTCACGAGCTGGGTCGTCGTCTCGCTGCTCTTTCGCTACCTGTTCATCACTGACGGCGGGTTGTTCAACTGGTTCCTGCACGACGCGTCGCACGTCACCAACCACAACATCGACTGGCTCGGCCAGCGCTGGACGGCGATGGTGGCGGTCGGGATCCTCGGCGTCTGGAAGGGCGTCGGCTGGTCGATGATCATCTTCCTCGCGGCGCTGCAAGGCGTGCCGCGCGAGCTGAAAGAAGCAGCAGCGGTCGACGGCGCTAAGGCATGGGCCCGCTTCCGCGCGGTGTCGCTGCCGGCAATTCGCCCCGTCGTCGCGTTCGTCACGGTGCTGCTCGTGATGGGCGGGTTCAACGTCTTCATCTCCGTCTACCTGATCACGCAGGGCGGCCCACAGAACGAGACCCAGGTGCTGCTCACCTGGATGTACCTGCAGGCGTTCTCGTTCCTCGACTTCGGTTACGGATCGGCGATCAGCTTCATGCTGACGCTGATCGTCTTCGCGC
>JAOPYY010000156.1 GCA_025964395.1 Actinomycetes bacterium
GCGTCGCGACATGCTCCCAGCTGAGCACGATCGGCTCTGTCGCCTCCGTCTTCTTCGTGCGGCGCGTGACGGTCTTCTTGACCGCCGCCTTCTTCGACGCGGCGGCCTCGGTGGCCTTGCGTGGCATTTCTGCCCCCTTCCGGTCGTCGCAGGATTGCCCTTGCGCCTTCGGCCCGGTCCGGGACTCTCCTCCTACCCCACGCCCGGACCGTGCGAGACCTGACCGAGGAGGCTCTGGCCGACGATCTGCTGGTCGACGGCCGCCTGGCCGATGTAGCACTCCCACTCCGTGCCCTTGCTCGTCAGCGAGCGGCAGCCGCCGTTCACGTGCTTCGTCGCATTGACGGTCGGCTCGACCGTTCCCTTCCAGTCGGAGACCTCCGGCGCAGGCGCCTTGGCGAGGACGCAATGGAACTCCACGTCGGCCTTCACGGTGGTGCACGTCGGCTCCGTCCCGGCGAGCGACAGCGTGCCCGCCGGCATGCTCGCGGCGACCTCGGGGTTCGAGATGAACTGCTCGGCGGCGTACGCGACGCCGGGAATGAGGATCGCCGCACTGATCGCGATCAGCGCGAGCCGGCGACGCGGTCGCCGCGCTCCGGCCAGGTCGGCCACCGCGGCGGCCTCGAGCGCGTTGCCGAGTTGCGTCAGGCGTGGGGAAAGCTCCGTCATCAGACAGCCTCTCTTTCGTCTCTCGTCAATCGTTGTCTCAGGTGGCCGAGGCCGCGCGTCACTCGCACGCGCGCCGCGGCCGGCGTCGTTCCCAGCCGCTCCGCGACAGAGGCGTAGTCCAGGTCCTCGATCACGCGCAGCTCGACGGCGTGACGCTGCCCCTCCGGCAGCTCGCCGAGTGCGTCGTCGAGCCCGTCGAGCCAGACCTCGGTCGGCTCGACGGTCGCCGGCTCGTGCTCGAGGCGGTTCAGCACGCCGAGGCGCTCGCACGCCGCCAGCTCGATCTTCCGCTTGCGCACGCTGTGCGCGAGCAGGTTCCGCGCGATCCCGTAGAGCCACGGTCCCGCCGACCCGTCCGCCTCATCGCGAAAGCGCGAACGAGACAGCCACGCCTGCGCGAACGTCTCGGCCGTGAAGTCGAGCGCGGCCTGCTCGTCGCGGGTTCGCCTCAGATGGAACCCGTAGACAGGCCGTGCGTACCGCTCGTACAGCTCGCGGAACGGCGCCGCGTCCTTCTTGGAAGCGCGCAGCAGCGCTGCGTCGCTCAGCAACATCTGACACTTTCCATCGCCACCTCCGGTTGTGTGCATCTATCAGGAGATGGCGCGAAGCGCCCGAAGTGTTACGCGGCGGCGGGAGCCCGTTCGTGCTCGTCGCCCGGCGCCGGGATGGCGTCGCCGATCTGCGTCCTGCCCTTCAGCGGCACCTCGCGCAGCAGCCAGGTGAGTGCGAACGCGACGAGCGACACGCCGCCCGCGACGAGGAACACCGGGTGCAGCGCCGTCGCAACGGCATTCGCGAAGGCCTGATGCTGGGCCGGCGGCAGGTGCCGGACGCCGACGGGGTTGATCGTCGTCGGGATCTTCGTGCCGGGGGGCAGCCGCGCCGCGAGCTCGGCGTGCAGTCGGCTCGCGAAGATCGTTCCGAACAGCGCGACTCCGATCGAGCCGCCGATCTGACGGAACATCGTCGAACCGCTCGTCGCGACGCCGAGCACGGAATGGGGAACCGAGTTCTGCACGGCGAGGATCAGCACCTGCATCACCATGCCGAGCCCGAGCCCGAGCACGGCCGCGTAGAGCGCCGCCACCCACGTGGCGGTTCCGGCCTCGATCTGCGCGAGCAGGAACATCGCGACAGCCATCAACGCGGTGCCGACGATCGGGAACACTCGGTAACGGCCGACCCTCGAGATCACCTGGCCGCTGGCGATCGACGTGATCAGCACGCCTGCCATCAACGGCGTCAGCTGCAAGCCCGACTTCGTCGGGCTTGCGCCCTTCGCGACCTGGAGGTACAGCGGCAGATACGTGATCGCGCCGAAGAGCGCGAAGCCGACGATGAACCCGACCGCGCTCGTCACGGAAAACGTGTGGTTGCGGAAGAGCGACAGCGGCAAGATCGGCTCTTGCGCACGGCTCTCGACCCAGAGGAACGCCGGCAGGAAGACGATGCTGAGCACGATCAGCCCGATGATCTTCGGCGAGCTCCATGCCCACGTGGTCCCGCCGAGGCTCGTGAAGAGCACGACCGAGGCGAGCGTGCCCGCAAGGAGCAACGCACCGAGATAGTCCATCGCGTGCCGCTGCCTGTCGACGCTCGAATGGAACGCGAGCCCGATCACGGCGAGCGCAACGAGGCCGGTCGGAAGGTTGACGTAGAAGATCCAGCGCCACGAGAGGTTGTCGACGAAGAAGCCGCCGAGCAGCGGCCCGACGACGGTCGAGAAGCCGAAGACGGCGCCGAAGTAGCCCTGGTACTTCCCGCGCTCACGCGGCGGGATCACGTCACCGATCACCGCGAACGTGACGACTATCAGCCCACCCGCACCGAGACCCTGCAGCGCCCGGAAGCCGATCAGCTCGGCCATGTTCTGGCTGAGCCCGCAGAGCGCGGAACCGATCAGGAAGAGCACGATCGCGACCTGCAGGACGAGCTTGCGGCCGTAGAGGTCGCCGAGCTTTCCGTACAGAGGGCCGACGATCGTTGCGCTCAGCAGATATGCAGTGACGACCCAGGAGAGGTGCGCGATACCGCCCAGGTCGCCGACGATCGTCGGGAGCGCCGTCGAGACGATCGTCTGATCGAGCGACGCGAGCAGCAGGACGAGCATCAACGCCAGGAAGATCAGGCGCAGGCGCTGCTGAGGCTGGATAGGTTCGTCCATTACCGGGGCACACTACCAACCAGATGCAACTATTGTGTTGAACAACTATCTGAAGGAATCATGACCGA
The DNA here is from genome assembly GCA_025964395.1 of Actinomycetes bacterium. Taxonomy (GTDB): domain Bacteria; phylum Actinomycetota; class Thermoleophilia; order Gaiellales; family Gaiellaceae; genus PALSA-600. Next base: position 2,908 of record JAOPYY010000156.1, read on the forward strand.
ACCCTCCCCCAACGAGACGTGGCAAATCCTCGAAGCGCTCTCCGCGCTGACGCGAGAGCTGACGCGTGCGAGCGGCGGGCCCGACGACGGGCCGCCGATGACCTCGACCCAGCGGCTCGCCCTCTTCGAGGTTGCTGTCCGCGGTCCCGTGCGGCTCTCCGAGCTCGCAGACCGGATGGGGATCACCGCGCCAACGGCTTCCCGCGCCGTGGACGCGCTCGTCGACCACGGCCTACTCGAACGCCGGCCCGACCCCGACGACCGGCGCGCCGTGCGGATCGACCTGACCCGCCCCGGGCGCAAGCAGGTCGAGGAGCGGCGAGCGCGTGCTGCCGCGGCCCTCGAGCCGATCGTCAGCGCGCTCTCCGCGAAGGACCGCACGCAACTCGCCGCGCTGCTCACGCGGCTCACAGATTCTCTCGGCTAACCGCCGCTGTGCTTGAGCGCCGACTCGCGCCGCTGCGCCTCCGCGAGCGTCAGCGATCCCGTGCAGACGCGGTGGTTGAGGTCGTTCTCGATCTGGTCGACGGCCGATGCGCGCGGGTAGGGCTCCGGCCACAGGTTGCGCGGATCGGCCGGGCTGCCGCCCAGTTCGAGGCTGATCAAGTGGTCCTCCTGGTAGGCCGACGGTGGGCCACGTAGCCCGTACTGGCGCAACTGTCGCCGCTTGAGCGCGTTCGTGTAGTCGACGGGCGGCCGGATCGTGCGCGTCCAGCCGCGGCGGCAGATCGTCGCGGCGATCGTCGTCTGGGTGACCGCTGGGTTGAGCACGCCGGGAGTCCAGTCCCAGCTGGCACGCACCACCGCCCGGCCCGAGCCGCAGCGCGGCAGGGCCGTCGCCACGACGATGACCGCGAGGCCCAGCAGGCCCAGCTCGACCGGTGTGAAACGCATGCGATCCACGGTACGAACAGGGCCGCGCGCCGCAAGTGTCCTGAATGAATCGTCACGGAGTTGTCACCCTTCGGGGCGAGAAACCGCGCGGAAACGGTGAGCGCCCGCGCCGATGAACTCTTGATGACCTTGCCCGAACTGCGGCGCGTGCCGGCTCCCGATTCCGATGAGCGCGCGAACTGGTTCGCGACCGTCGAGAACAAGCTGCTCGAAGCCGAGGAGCGATATCGCGCGCTCGTCGAGACGCTCCCACTCGCGACGTACACCGGGGACGGCGCCCACGACACAGGCCCGTCGTGGGTCAGCCCGCAGATCGAGACGATCACCTCCTACTCACCTACGGAGTGGATGTCCAACCCCGAATTGCTCGGGCAGGTGCTGCATCCCGACGACAAGGAATCCGTACTCGCCGAGATGCAGCGCGTCCAGGAGGGCGGCGGCTCACGCGACCTGGAGTACCGGATGGTGCGCCGCGACGGCAGCATCGTCTGGGTCCACGACTCGGGGGTCATCGTCACCGAAGGCGAGCGACGGCACTCCCGCGGTTTCATCATCGACGTCACCGCCCGTCGTGAGGCGGAGCTCGAGCTCGAGCGCCAGAACGACCAGCTGCGCCAACTCGACAGCCTGAAGGACGAATTCGTTGCGCTCGTCTCTCACGAGCTGCGCACACCGCTGACGTCGATCCGCGGCTATCTCGAGCTGATCAGCGAGGACACGAACCTCACTGTCGAACAGACGCGGTTCCTCACAACGATCGACCGCAACGCGCAGCGACTCCAGCGCGTCGTCGGCGATCTGCTCTTCGTCGCGCAGGTTGAGGCGGGCAAGCTGAGCCTCGAGGCGGGCACCGTCGACATCAACACTGTCGTCAACGAGGCCGTCCACGCGGCAGAGCCCTCGGCAGCAGCAAAGTCGATCGAGCTCACCGTCGACCTCTGCGAGCTGCCCGAGGTCCCGGGCGACCGCGCGCGGCTCGCACAGGTGCTCGACAACTTTGTCTCGAACGCGATCAAGTTCACGCCGACCGGTGGCTGCGTGACGGTGACAACGCGCATCCTGCCCGGCGAGATCGAGATCGTCGTCTCCGACACCGGCATCGGCATTCCCGCGCACGAGCTGCCATTGCTCTTCCAGCGGTTCTTCCGCGCGGAGCGCGCGACGTCCGGAGCGATTCCCGGCACCGGCCTCGGCCTCGCAATTGCGAAGGCGATCGTCACCGCTCACGGCGGGCGGATTTGCGTCGAGTCGGAAGACGGCGCCGGCTCGACCTTCCGCGTCATCCTCCCGGGCTGAGACTAGGTCGAGTCGCCCGCGAGCGCCCAGACCGTCACGGCGATCCACGGGACCCCGATCACGTCCGTCTGCAAGCCGAGGAAGAGCACCGCCGCGAACGCCGCGCCGAGCCACGGCCTGCGCACGAGCGTCACGCGCAGCAGCGAAAGCGACCATGCGATGAACACGAGTGCGCCGAGCACGCCCAGCTCGACGCCGAGCTCGGTGTACGTCGACTCGCCGGCCTTCGGCGTGACGTGCGTGCGCACCGCGGTCACACCCGAGTTGCCGAGGCCGAAGCCCCAGGGTTGGTGGACGACCGTGTGCACGCCCTCGCGCAGCGCCTGCCAGTGCTCGGTGATCGACGCTTCATTGACAGCGATCGGGGCGTTCGTGACGCCGCTGTGCTTCTTCGCGTTCTGCTCCTGCTGCGTGAGTTCGGCCTTCGTGAAGTGCGTGCGCGGGCCGATGTGGTCGTAGCTCTTCACGAACGCGAAGCCGAGCACGGCAACGACAACCGCATAGAGCAGTGGCCGCAACGAACGTCGCACGAGTGCGAGCAGCAGCAGCCCGCCGGCCAGCGCGAGCAGCGCCGAGCGCGTGTGGGTGAACAGCAGCGCGGCGAACAACAGCAGCGCGAGCGGCGGACCCCAGCGGCGGCGCAGCGGGACGAGGAACAGCGCGACGACGAGGAGATACGACGTGGCGAGCGGTGAGAGGAACGTCGACGTCAACCGCCGGAAGACGACGCCGTTGCCTGAGTTGTAGACGAAGTTCTCCGGCAAGTCCGAGAGGCCGAAGTACCGCAGGCCGAGCTGGTCGGAGAACCAACCGCCGACGGGGCGCCACCACGCGAGCGGCACCGCGTAGACGTCGATCAGCCCGAATGCGGCGACGAACGCGGCAACGGCGAGGATCGTTCGATACAGACGGGCGCGCTCGTGCTCTGTCAGCTCGAGCCCGCGCCCGAGGACGTACGCGCCGACCGGGAGCAGATCGTGCCGTGCGGCGTAGAGCACGCCTCTGTGCGTCGCTCCGCCACCGAGCCACGACTGCGGTAGCACGCCGTACAGCACGACAAACGCACCGAACGCGAGCGCGAGCCAGTCGGTCGTCGTTCCCTTGAACGGCAGCGCGCCGCGCGCGCGAACGACGAGCACCAGCGCGACAAGTAGCAGCACGTCTTTCCACGCCGACACGACCGTCAACGCAGCGCCGCGCACACCGGCGCGCCACAGCAGCGCCATCACGACGTTGTGGAGCGCCAGTCCGACGATCAGGACGTGCAGCGCCCATACTGGCCGCTTGAGGGTCACTCCGGGCCGATCGCGATCAGCGTCATCCCCGTGTTGATTACACGCACCCTGTAAGGAAAGAGCGCCGCAAGGTCCTTCGCCGAGAGGGGATCGAGCACGTCGTCGAACGGCAGCAGGCGCTCGCGCGGCCCCCTTGGCAGCCAGTGCACGAACGGGAGCAGCGTGTGCACCTCGAGCGGGAAGCGCCGGTTCGGTGTCGTGACGAAGACCCGCCGCGCGACGCGGCACAGCTC
>JAOPYY010000161.1 GCA_025964395.1 Actinomycetes bacterium
CCGTCGGGACGGTGACGGTCGGCACTTCCGGCGCAGGCGTGAGCGTGGTTTGCGGGACGGTCACGGGCGGAGCGGCGGGGACGGCTGTGGCCGGAACGACCGCAGCCGGCGGCAGGGGCGGCTCGCCCGGTTGCGGCGGATCGGGCAGGGGCGGCGCCGGGGTGACGGCGGGCGTTGGCGTTGCGGCGGTGTGAGGCACCTGCTTGGGCGCCGCGGCGACTGGGCGGGCGTGAGCTTGCTTCGGGGCGAAACTCTTGAATCTGGTTCCGCCGACACGCGCAACCAGTTTCGGATGGGAGCCGGGCGGAATCAGGTTCATCCTCGAGGGCGGAATCAGGTTCAGGCTGGGCGCGGGGCGTGTGGCGTCATGCGGGACGGCCACGGCGACTGCGGCGACAGTGGCGGTTGTCACCGCGACCGCGGCGAGCTTCGCGCCCCACCACGGCAGGGAGAGCGCAGAGGCGATCCGCTTCAGCGCGCTCTTGCGGCCGCGCGACTGGTGGTCGAGCGTCGCGCAGTCGGCGCAGACACGCGCATGCGCCCGCACGCGCGACCGGGCCGACGGATCGTCCAGCAGCGCCGCGAACTCCTCGCAGCTCATCGCGTTCTCGATCTGCTCGCGCAGCGTCCGGCGGGCGCGGAAGATCAGCGTCTCGACGGCGGAGGCCGAGATGCCCAGCGTGCGGGCGACCTCGACGTACGTCCGCCCTTCGAGCTCGCGCAGGACAAGCGCCTGCCGCTGCGTCGCGGGCAGCGCCGCCATTGCGAGCTTCAGCTCCTCGGCCCGGCCCTGCTCCACCGGCTCGACGGCGATCTGGTCCGGCAGCTCGACAAGCACCTTCCGGGTCGCGAGCAGCCGCCGGCACTCGTTGTGGGTGATCTTGATCAGCCAGTTCCGGGGTGTCCGCACCTTCTCGCCGCGCTCGATCGCACGGAGCGCCCGCAAGAACACCGTCTGGGTGATGTCCTCTGCGTCGGTGCGGGAATGCAGGACGAGCAGGGCGTAGCGCAGGACTTCGTCCGCATACCTGCGGTAGAGCCGATCGACCTCCGCGCCCGCTTCGCGACGCAGAAACTTCGGCAAACGCACGTCTCCCGACGCAACCACCATTCCGAGGCGAGAACGCTATAGGAGTCCGGCGAGATACGGGTTAGTGTGCGCGCGTGGGGCTAGGGGGAGCCGTGAAGCCACTGCGGGAGCGCGAGTTCCGGCTGCTCTGGCTCGGCCAAATCGCCTCGGGGATCGGCGATGCGCTCGTCTTTCCGGTCGCCCTTGCGTTTGCCGTCCTCTCGGTCGACCGCTCAGCGACCGCTCTCGGCGGCGTGCTTGCCGCGACGACGCTCTCGCGCGTGCTGTTCACGCTCGTCGGCGGCGTCGTCGCCGACCGACTCTCGCGCCGCGCGGTGATGCTCGCCTGCGATGCCAGCCGCGCGGTCGTCCAGGCATTCACGGCGGCCATGCTCTTCTCACACCACATGACGCTGCCGCTGTTCTTCGTCGTGGGCGCGGTCTCCGGCGCGGCCTCGGCGTTCTTCGGCCCGGCCGCGGACGGTCTCGTCCCGCAAACCGTCAGCAACGCGAACCTGCAGCCCGCGAATGCGCTGCTCGGCATCTCGCGCAACGCCCTCAACATCTTCGGCCCCGCGGTCTCCGGCGCGCTCGTCGCACTGGCCGGCGTCGGCTGGGTGTTCACGATCGACGCGGCCAGCTTCGTCGCCAGCGCGTTCTTTCTGCTGCAACTGAAGGTGCGCACGCATACGCGCGCCGCGCCGAGCCGTTTCTTCCTTCAGCTGCGTGACGGCTTTCGCGAAGTCACAGCACGCGCGTGGGTACGCGCGCCGATCATCGGCTTCGCAATCTCGAACTTCTGCTTCGCCGCGTTCATCGTGCTCGGCCCGACGATCTTCCTCGACCACTTCAACGGCGCGCGCGACTGGGGGATCGTGTCGACGTGCGGTGCCATCGGCGGGATCCTCGGCGGCCTGGCGTCGGTGCGCTTCCGTCCGCGCCATCCGCTGAGCGCGGGCTTCTTCGCCTGCATGCTGATCGCCGTCCCGATCGCTGCGCTCGCCGGGCCGCTGCCGGTGGCGGCCATCGCCGCCGCGTGGACGCTCGGTCTGGGCGCCGTCGCGCTCTGCAACACGTGGTGGGAGACGACGCTGCAGCGCGACATTCCCGAGAGCGTCTACGCGCGCGTCCGCTCCTACGACATCCTCGTGTCGTTCGTGTTCATGCCGCTCGGCTTTGTCATCTTCCCGCTACTCGCGCGCGGGCTCGGCTACGAGCGGACGCTGCTCGCGGCCGCGGTCGTGACGGCGGCGACGAATCTCGTCGTGGCGTTCCTGCCCGGCGTGCACGCGGTGACCGAAGCACCGGTCACCGCGCACGCCGAGCCAAGAGCGGCCTAGTCCCTAAGCCTTCGCGGCCGCTTTCTTCCGGTTCGGGATGTGGATCGCGCGGCCGAGGGCTGCGAGACCCGCTTCCTTGATCGCTTCGCTGAGCGTCGGGTGCGGCGTCATGCCGTCGGCGACCGTCTCGACCGTCGACTCCGAGTCGAGCGCGACGACGCCGACCTCGATCATGTCGGTCACGTGCGGGCCGACCATGATCAGGCCGAGCAGCTCGCCGTACTTCGTCTCGTGGATCGACTTGACCCAGCCGGTCGTCTCCGCCTGCATCACCGCGCGCGCGTTCGCGACCCACGGGAAGGTGCCGACCGCGACGTCGTCGCCGTACTGCTCGCGCGCCTGCGCCTCGGTCAGCCCGACGCCGGCGATCTCCGGATCGGTGTAGATCGGGCGCGGGACCGCGCCCGCGACGATCGCGTCGTGGCCGAGCGCGTTCTCCGCTGCGACCTCGCCCTCGCGGAACGCCGTGTGCGCGAGCTGCCAGTACCCGGCGCAGTCGCCGACCGCGAAGATGTGCGGCACCGACGTGCGCCGGTGGTCGTCGGCCGAGATGCCCTTGCGCTTGTCGAACTGCACGCCCGCGGCCTCGAGGCCGATGTTCTCGACGAGCGGACCACGGCCGACCGACACGAGCATCAGGTCGCACTCGACCGTCTCGCCGTCGCCGAAATACACCGTCAGCGCGTTGCCCTTCTGCTCGACCTTCGTGCACTGTTTGCCGAGCTGCAGCGTGATGCCGCGCTTGCCGAATGCCTTCGCGAGCTCCTTCGCCGCATCCGCGTCCTCCTGCGGGATCAGCGTGTCGAGCATCTCGACGATCGTCACCTCGGAGCCGAAGCGGTTGAAGATCGACGCGAACTCGGAGCCGATGATGCCGCCGCCGAGGATCACCAGGCGCTTCGGCACCTCGGTCTGCGCGAGCAGGCCGGTGGAGTCGACGCAGAGGTCGGACTCGAGCCCCGGGATCGGCGGGCGGAGCGGGAACGAGCCGGTCGCGATGACCGCGGTCTTGAAGGTGATGTCCTCGCCGCCCTCGACCGAGATCGTGTTCGCGTCCTTGAACTTGCCGTAGCCCTTGACCCACTCGACGCCGTTCGCCTTGAGCAGACCGGCGACACCGGTCGTCATCTGCTTGACGACGCCCGCCTTCCACTCGTTGGCGGCGCCGAAGTCGAGCGTCGCGCCGTCGACCTTCACGCCGAGCTTCGCGAACGTGTCGTTCCCCTGGTGCAGGAAATGCG
>JAOPYY010000163.1 GCA_025964395.1 Actinomycetes bacterium
GCGACGAAGTCGCCGACCGCGTCGCCGCCGAACTTGTCCTTCGCGAGCACCGCGAGCTCCCACGCGACGGCCGCCTCGGCGACGACGGCGAGCGCCTCGACCGCTGCCACGTCCGAGCGCTCGACGAGCGCATTTGCGGGCTCGCCCGTCTGCAGGTCGACGGACGCCAGCGGCTTCATCAGCGTCGGCAGCGGCTTCATCGCGGCGCGCACGACGATCTCTTCGCCGTTCGACATACCGCCTTCGATCCCGCCGGCGTGGTTCGTGTCGCGGCGGCGGTCGGTGCGGATCTCGTCGTGGGCCTGCGACCCGCGGAGCGCCGCGAGGGCGAAGCCCTCGCCGATCTCGACGCCCTTCACCGCCTGGATCCCCATCAGCGCGAACGCGAGGCGCGCGTCGAGCCGGTCCTCCTTCGTCGCGTACGAGCCGAGGCCGGGCGGCGCGCCCGTGGCGCGCACCTCGACGACGCCGCCGACCGTGTCCCGCTCGGCGCGCGCCTCGTCGACGTTCTTGCGCAGCCCCTCCTCGTCCACGGTCGAGCCGGTGACCGTGATCCCGATCGTCGCGAGCAGCGCCTTCGCCACGGAGCCCGCGGCCACGTGCACGGCCGTGTGCCGCGCCGACGCGCGCTCGAGCGAGTTCCGGACGTCGTCGTGGTCGTACTTGAGAACGCCCGCGAGATCGGCATGGCCGGGGCGCGGCAGCGTGACCGCCTTCGTCCCCTTGCCGCTCGGCTCCTCGTCCGTCGGCCACGGCGCCATCCCCCAGGTCCAGTTCTTGTGATCGTTGTTGCGCACGACGAGGGCGAGCGGCGTACCGAGCGTGCGACCGCGCCGGAGCCCGGCGAGCACCTCGACCCGGTCCTGCTCGATCTGCTGGCGTGGCGAGCGGCCGTAGCCCTCCTGGCGCCGTTTCAGGTCGGCGTCGATCGCCTGCTGGTCGAGCATCAGGCCCGCGGGGAGACCGCTGACGATCGCCACAAGTGCGGGCCCATGGGACTCGCCGGCGGAAGAAAGGAGAAGCGTCATGCGCACAACCTTAGAGTCCCGTCGTGGCCGTCGCCCTCCAGATCCTCGCGAGCGGGTTCGCGGCGGGCGCCGTCTACGGTCTCGTCGCGGTCGGTCACTCCCTCGTGTTCCGCCTCACAGGCGTCGTGCACTTCGCCTTCGGGGAGCTGATCGCGCTCGGCGTATTCGTCACCTTGCTGGTCGCCGCAGGCTCCGGACCGGTGTCGCAGACGAGTGTCGGCGGAGCCCGGTTTCTGCTCGCGCTCGCGATCGGCCTGCTCGTCACCGCGGCTACGAGCGCGGGCGCGTACTTCCTCGCGATCGATCCCTATCGCGCCCGCGGCTCGGTGATCGGGTGGGTCGGGGCGTCGCTCGCCGTCGCTTTCGCGGTGCGGACCGTCCTCGTCGTCTTCTTCGACCGGCCCGCCTACGTGTTCCCGGATCCGCTGCCGTTCCGGCGGATCGCCGACGGCGGCTTCTGGCACGTCGGCGGCGCGACAATCCAGGTGCGCACGATCTTCGTCGCCGCCGCCGCGCTTGCGCTCGCCGGCCTCGGCGGCGCGCTGCTGCAACGCACGCGCTTCGGGCGGGCGCTCGAGGCGATCGCGCAAGATTTCGACGCGGCCGTGCTCGTCGGTTTGCCCGTCGCGCGCCTCGTCGGCCTCGCGTTCGCGCTTGCCGGTGTCTGGGCCGGGCTCGCGGCGATCCTCGCGGCGCCGTCGGCGGCCTTCGATGTCGATGCCGCTGCCCGCTACGGCCTCTACGGGCTCCTGGCTGCCGCCGTCGTGTGGTTCGACCCACGGCACGCGCTGACCGCGGGCATTGCGCTCGGCCTGATCCAGGCGACGGTCACCTCCGCGCAGATCGGCGGCTCCGAGCTCGGGCCTGCCTACCGCGACGTGATCCCGCTCGCGCTCGGGCTCCTGCTGTTCGCCTGGCGCGCCCGCACGATGACGGAGGTAGTCGAGTGACCGGGTTCGCCGACGCGTTCCGTGAGGTGCGCTCGTCGTGGCGCCGCCGCTGGACGATCGCCGTCGTCGCGTTCGCGGTGGCCGCGTTCGCGCCGCTCGTCTTCGGCGAGGCGCGGACTGCCGACCTCGCCGACGGGCTCTACCTCGCCTGCGCCGCGGTCGGCCTCGCGTTCGCCGTCGGCGTCGCGGGGCTCCCATCGCTCGCGCAGGGCGCGTTCGTCGCCGTCGGCGCCGTGATCGGCGCCCACCTGCTCGCCGCGGGCGCGCCGACGCCGCTCGCAGCGCTGGCCGGCGGCGTCGGCGGCGGCCTCTCGGGCTGGATCGTCGGTTACGCGTTCGCACGGCTCCCGCGGGCGGGGTTCGCGGCGGCGACGTGGATCGTCTCGTGGCTCGTCGCCTTCGCGCTGCAATCGATCACGTGGTTCCTCGGCGGGTCGCAGGGCATCGTCGTCAGCGGCGGCCCGACCGCCGCGCAGCACTACGAGCTCGCGCTCGTCGTGACGGGTCTCGCTGCGCTGGGCTACCTCGCCTTGGCGCGCTCGCCGATCGGGCTGCGCCTGGCCGCGGCGCGCGACCGCGAACCGGCGGCGCTCGCGCTCGGTGTCCCGGTGCTCCGGGTGAAAGCAGCCGCAGTCGCCGCGTCGGGGACCGTCGCCGGCATCGCGGGGGCGCTCGCCGTGCAGCTCGCGGGAATCGGCGACCCGTCGCAGTACGACCCGTTCCTCTCGTTCCGCCTCTTCGTCGTCGTGCTCGTCGGCGGCGCGCTCTCGCCGCTCGGCCCGCCGGCCGGGATGCTCGTGCTCGGCCTGCTCTCGCTCGCGGCCGACGCCGTCGGGCGCCTGGAGAACATCGCGGCCGCGCGAGCGCACACGCTGCTGACGGCGATCATGCTCCTCGGCATCGTCTCGCTCGGCTGGGAGGGGATCGTTCGCCCGGAGCGCCCCGCGCGGCGCGGTGCACCTGGCGCCGGCCCCGGGCGCATGAAGCCGACGACGCTGGCAGCAACCGCGCTCGGCAAGTCGTTCGACAACGTGATCGCTGCCGACGACGTCGCGCTCACCGTCGAGCCGGGAAGCATCACCGCGCTCGTCGGGCCAAACGGATCGGGCAAGACGACGGTGCTGCGGATGCTGGCCGGCACGATCGCGCCCGACACCGGGAAGATCACTGCGTCGCCCGGCGCCGTCGCGCGCACCCTGCAGTCGACCGCGGTCTTCCCCACGCTCACGCCGCTCGAGCATATCCTCGTCGCGTCCGCCGGCTACCGCCGGCGGGGCGGGCTGATCCGCTCGCTATTCGCGACGCCAAAGGCCCGCGCCGAGGACGCCGCCTACGTCGAGAACGCACAGCGGGTGCTCGTCCGCTTCGGGATCCCTCACGAACTGCCGGCCGGCGAGCTGCCGGTCAGCGACCAGCGCGCATTGATGCTCGCCGCTGCCTATGCGACCGGTGCCTCCGTGCTGCTCGTCGACGAGCCGACAGCCGGTGCCTCCGTCGCCGAGGCCGCCCGCATCTCGGACCTCCTCCGGTCACTGCGCGCGGAAGGGCTCGCGCTGCTCGTCGTCGAGCACAACCTCGGCGTCGTGCGCAGCCTCGCCGACCGGATCGTCGTGCTCGATGCGGGCCGCGTGCTCGCTGACGGATCGCCGGACCTGGTCGCCGCCGACGAAAATGTCCGGGCCGCCTACCTGGGCCGCTCCGCTCTGTAAGCCCGACGGCCTTCATCGATCCCTTGCCTAGGCGGTAGGGAGCAGTTCCGACAACGAGCGAATGATGCGATCCGGGCGCGCGTTCGCGTCGTGCGGCAGCCCCCGACCGTCCTTGTCGAGCCAGATCCCGTAGATGCCAACTGCCTGGGCGCCCGAGACGTCCCATTCGAGGTTGTCGCCGACCATCCACGTGTCCTCCGCAGCTGCTCCGAGGCTCCGCAGCGCAGCCTCGTACGCGGCACGGTGCGGCTTCCCATAGCCGACCTCACCTTCGATCCCGATGTAGTCGAAATGCGCGGCGAGCGCGAACCGTTCGATTTTCGCGCGCTGGCCCTCGCTCCCGCCGTTGGTCACCAGTCCGAGCGTCACTCCGAGCGACCGCAGGTGATGGAGCGCCTCGAGTGCACCGGGGAGGGGCCTGATCGCAGCGTCGCGTAGCTCGAAGTGCCGGTCGCCGATGACGGAACCGAACGTCGGGTCATCGACGCCGAGAGCGGCGAGCGCATCCGAGGCGATCCGCCCCCAAGCCTCGCGCATCTTTGGCCGCCATTCCCGGTGCCGATCCGCGTCGCTCCAGAACAGATCGCGCACCCGCTCGACTTCTCGCAGGAGCGCTTCGGGATCGACGCCCGGACGAGCCTCAGCCGCTTCGTTGCAGACGACCCGCCAGCACTCGTCTCGTGCGCCGGTGTCGTCGAGGATCGTGTCGTCGAGATCGAGTAGCAGCACGGACGACAGCGGCGGGGCCACGAGGAGTCGAGTGTAGGCAACTTGGGCCGTCGCCTCTAGACTGGCCCGCGCGATGCGCCGCCTCATCCTCGTTGCGGTCGGCCTGCTCCTCCTGCTCACGGGCTGCGGCGGGACATCCGCGCCGTCTGCGCGCACGGCGCTGACGATCGTCGTCAACGCGCCGTTCTCACGCTCGCCGTACCTCGGCCGGACGATCGAGAACGGCGCACGGCTCGCCGCAGGCGAGGTGAATGCGAACGGCATTCGCATCAACGGCAGGACCTATGACTTGCGCGTGACGACGATGGACACGGCGCTCTCGCCCGCCCGCGCAGTCGCGAACATGCGGCGCGCGGTCGGCCAGCACGCGGTTGCCGTCGTCGACGAGGGCACGGGCATCGACGCGGCATGGCGGATCGCGAACGGCGACGGGATGCCCGTGGGTGTCGTGTTCGAGGGCGGCCGGCAGATCATCGACCCGGTGACGCGCCCCGACGTCTTCCGCATCGCACCGAGCGACCACGGGATCGCGTTCCGGCTGGCGGAGTACCTCGTGCCGAAGGGCCTGAAGCTCGCGCTCCTGCACGACGACTCCGATTACGGCGCCGCGGGTGAGCGCGCGCTCACGTCCGCCTTCTCGCAGAACCGCTCGGCGGTGGCGATCGACGAGACGCTGCCCGCCGACGCGCTCGACTTCGGCCCGCAGGTGCTCCGCGCGCGCCGCGCGCATGCGACCGGCCTGCTCGTCTGGGGCCGCCCGGCGACGATCGCCGCGGTGCTCACCGCGGCGCGCTCAGCCGGCTGGAACGTGCCGGTGTTCACTCCGCCTGCCGGCTCGGACCCGTTCGTGCGCCAGCAGCTCGCCGACCATCCGCGGTGGGTCGACGGGCTGACCTTCGCGGGCGGTCGCCTGACGGCCGAGATCGGCACTGCGCCGTTCCTCACCTTCCAGCAGAAGTACGAATCCGCGTTCGGCGTCGACCGCGTCGGCGTCACAACAAGCGCGGGCCACCCGGTGATCGTCCCGCCGGAGTCGGCGATGTATGCCTACGACTTCGTGAACCTGATCGCCGCCGCGCTGCTCAGAGCGGCCTCGACGGGTCCCGCGAAGGTGACAACAGCGCTCAACGAGGTGACGACGGAAGGCGCGAACGGCGACCAACGCGCGTTCAACCGGCACAACCACGAAGGTGTCGTCGACGACGACATCTACTTCGCGCGCTTCCACGACATGATCTACGCACCGGTGAAGGACGACCCGCTGTCCGCAACGCTGCCGACGCTCCCGCAAACACGATGAAGCGGATCGGGCTCGCGCTGCTGGTCGGGCTCACGGCCGCGGCGAGCGCGCAGGCCGCGCCGCGCGCCGATTACGCCACGCTCCCCTCGCCGCTCGCGCCGCTCTCACCCGCGCCGCCGCTCGGCGGCGGTGCGTCCGCGTCGTCGGAGGGGTTCCGGCACCGGATTGCTGCGACCACGAGGGTCGACGTCTCGCTCGACCCGACCGGTGCGCCCTTCGCGCTGGCGGCCACCCAGCAGCTCGACGTGGGCGTCCTCGGGGACTACTTCTTCACGATCGGCGCGCCCGTGCTCGACGTCGAGGCCGCACCGGGCTCTGCGTCGACGCCGGGACTGCGCGCAAGCTCGATCCTCTGGACCGGCTTCAACCCCGGCCACCGAACATTGATCGCACGGATCACCCTGAACACCACCGCGGCTGCGTCGCTACCGCTTCGCATCGAAGTCGCACCGGGCCGCGTGACGCTCGTCAACACGACCGCTGTAGTCGCCGGCTCGTACACCGCCGACGCACTCGTGCCGCCACTCTTGAGCTACCTCGCGCAGCTCAGGCGTCAGATCGCGCGGGGGCAATCGCCGACGAGCGGCGCCGCGTACGTCACGTCGAAGCCGACAGCGACCCGGCTCCGCGTCGTCGCTCCGCTGCACGTCACCGGGACCGTTGGCGGACATCACGTCGACGCGATCGTCGAAGGGCGGCTCGTCGTGCGCGGCAGGGGCCCCGTCCGATTGACGGTCACGCCGGCGAGCCTGGACCGCCTACTCAGCGCACCAACGGCCGGACGCACGGGCCGTCAGCTGCTCGAACGCGTTGAGCGTGCCGCCCTGACCCTGGCGCGCGTCCGCCAGTACGAGACGTTTCTCGGCAACCCGGATCCCACCGGGCCGAGCCGGACGGCGTACGTGTATCGCAGCGCCACGCCTCCGGCCCCGATTCCGACCGCAATCGTCGCACCGAAAGAACGCGACTGGGCGACGACGATCGCGGTCGCGGCCGGACTGCTCCTGGCGGCGGCCGGCGCGCTGTTCGCGTGGTCTAAGTCCTAACGGCGTTGCGCATTGCGTCGACCGGAGGCTCGAGCCCGGTCCAGAGCCGGAAGCTCGCCGCTCCCTGGCGCACGAGCGCCTCGAGGCCGTCCACCACCTCGCAGCCGGCGGCGCGCGCTGCCGCGATGAGCGCGGTCTCCTCCGGTCCGTAGGCGAGGTCGACGACGGTCTGGCCCGCGTGGAGCTCCACCAGCACGTCGTCGCGCACGGGCGTCGCGTTCACGATCAGGTCGCAACCGGTCGAGTCCGGAGGCCACTGGCCGGAGCGCGAGTAGAAGGTCGTGTCGGCCGGCAGCGCGGGAGCAAGCGTGCGCGCGGCCCCGCCGGCACCGATCACGCAGGCGCGCTCCGCCACGATTCCGGCGAGGATCTCCTTGTCGGTGTTGAAGCCGAGCACGCGGCCGTCGCGAAAGACGAGCGTGTTGACCGCGTCGCCCTCGGCCTCGTCGCACGCGGCGACGACGGCCTGCTTGTGCGGGATGGTCACGTTCGCCCCCGCGAAGCCGAGCTCACGCAGCGACGCGACTCCCGCGAGCGCATCCTCGACGTCATGCGCGGTGTAGTCCCAGTCGAGCCCGCGCGCCGCGAACGCGGCGTTCTGCATGCGCGGGGAGAGCGAGTGCGCGACCGGGTGTCCGAGGAGCCCAATGTGGGTGGGCATCTAGCAGCCGTACCCGTGCGCGCAGAGGTAGTGCGCGAACGCCGACGAGCTTGCCGTGAAGAAGTGATGCACGAGGTCGGGCTTGCGCACGAAGTAGAGGTAGTTGACGTGCGCGGGATGCGCCGCCGCCTGGATCGATGCCAGCCCCGGGTTCGCAATCGGAGTCGGCGGCAGTCCCTGGACCTTGCGCGTGTTGTAGGGGTTATTGGTGTCGAGCTGCGACTGCAGGATCGACTGCGTCGGCGGGATGTTGAGCCCGTAACGGAGCGTCGCGTCGATGCCGAGCGTCATGTGCGCGTGCAAGCGGTTGTAGATCACCGCGGAGACGAGCGGCCTGTCTTCGGGCGCCAGCGCCTCCCGTTCGATCATCGACGCGATGATCAGCACGTCGTACGGTGTCAACTTCTTCGTTCGTGCATACGAGAGGTTGATCGACGTCCAGTTGTCGCAGAACGCTTGCAGCTGGGCCGAAGCGAGCTGCCGGGAGGGAGTCGTGGCGAGGAAGTCGTAGGTGGCTGGGAAGAGAAAGCCCTCCAGGTTCGTCTGTCGCCGCGGCGTGAAGCAGGGCACTACCGCCCTTTTCGTTGCGCGCGAATACTGCGCCGCGCTCAGCGCGACCGGCCGCCCCTTCTTGCGTGCGGCGATCTTCGCGACGTCCTGCACGCGCTTGATCATCTGCGCGCGGGTGAAGCCTTCCGGGAAGACGACCTTGAACGGCTTCGGCGGCGCCGCAACGGTCGGTGTCGCGGCGTTCGAGCCGCGCACGTGCGGAAGCGCAACCACGACGGCGATCACGACCGCGATCAGCGCGGCAACGACACCGACGATCGCAGCTATGCGGCGGCGGCGGATCTGTTCCGGCGAAGGGCCGCGCGGCTTCTTCATCGGCATCATCAGCGGCCGCCCCGCCAGTCCAGATAGCTCGAGAGGAGATGGGCGGCGGCACGCGCGTCGTCGCCGTCGGCAAGGACGGAGGTAAACCGCTCGTCGTAGGTCTCGACGGGCGTCTCGACGGCTGCGCGCAGGCGGTCGACGAACACGTCGGTCTCGCGGGCCTGCTCCCCGTGCTCGCCACGCAGGGTCAGCGGCATGCCGACGACGACGAGCTCGGGCGCTTCCGCGGCGATCACCGCCAGCAGCTTCGCAAAACCGGCGTCGGTGGCCGCACGCTCAACCGTCGTCAGGGGGCGCGCCACCGTTCCCGTGGGATCGGAGACCGCGACGCCCGTGCGCGCGGAGCCGAAGTCCAGCGCGAGCACTTTCAATTGATAGCTGCGGTGAGCTTGTCGCGACCGGCTTGCAGCGCGTCGCGCACAGCACTCACGTTCTTCCCGCCCGCTTCCGCCAGGGTCGGCCTGCCGCCGCCCCCACCGCCGATGATCGGCCCGAGCTCGCGGACGATCGCCACCGCGTCGAGGTCGGCGAGCGACTTGTCGAGGTTCACGACGAGCGCGACCTTGCCATCGTCTGCGGATGCGAGCACGACTGCGAGGACGTCCTCGCGCTGCCGCACTTGGTCGGAGAAGTCGCGCAGCCCACTGCCGTTCGCTCCGGTCACTTCCCCGACGAAGACCTTGCCCTGCTTGTCCTGCCACAGGATCTCCACACCCGCCTCGGGGCCGCTGGCCTGCGCTTTCGGCTTCTTCGACTCGCGCTTGAGCTGCTCGACTTCGGCCCGCACGGCCTCGAGTTCCTTCGAGCGTCCTTCGAGCACCGTCCACCCCTCGCCGGCGGTCACCGCCACGATGCGCCGTGCACCGCTGCCGACGGAGCCTTCGCTCAGGATCACAAACGGGCCGATCTCCGCGGTCGAGCGCACGTGCGTGCCGCCGCAGAGCTCTGTCGAGTAGTCGCCGATCTCGACGACGCGCACCTCGGCGCCGTACTTCTCGCCAAACAGCATCATCGCGCCGAGCTTGCGTGCCTCCTCGATCGGCGTCACGAACGTGCGCACCGGGATCGCCTCGAAAACCTTCTCGTTGACGATGCGCTCGACGCGGTCCCTCTCCTCCGGCGTGAGCTGCTTCTCGTGCGTGAAGTCGAAGCGGAGCTTGTCGGGGCGCACGGCGGAGCCCGCTTGCTTGACGTGGTCGCCGAGGACGTCGCGGAGCGCCTGGTGCAGAAGGTGGGTCGCGGTGTGGTTCGCCTGCGTCGGGAACCGGTCACTCCAGTTGACGACCGCTTCGACGCGCGTGTTCGGCGCCAGGGGCGCGTGGCCGGCCAGGTCGACGACCAGCACCTGGTCGTCGCCGAACTTGAGCACCTCTGCAACGTCGAGCCGCACGTCCTCTCCCTCGACCACGAGGTAGCCGTGGTCGGACACCTGGCCGCCACTCGCGGCGTAGAAGGGACTCTGCTCGAGCTTCACGAACTGCCGCGTGCCCTCGGCCGGCGCGGCGTCGACGACGGCCGACAGCACGCGCGTCTTCGAGTAGCCGACGAACTCCGTCTCCGGATGCCCAGGCCCGACCAGTTGTGCCGCGGTCTGCTGCGTCGAGCTTTCACCGCCGCCGCGCGAGATCTCACGATGCTGCTCCATCAGGTCGAGGAAGCCGTCGATGTCGATCGCCTGGCCCCGCTCCTCGGCGAGTTCCTGAGCGAGCTCGATCGGGAACCCGTAGGTCGCGACGAGCGTGAATGCGTCCTCGGCAGTGATCGCTTCCTTGCCTGCGAGGTCGTCGAAGACCTTCATGCCACGGGCGAGCGTCTCCGAGAACTTCTCCTCTTCGGCACGCACAATGCGCTCAATGTCGGCAGCGTGCTCGCGCAGCGCGGGGTAGGCATCGCCCATCTGCTCAACCACAACGGCGGGCAGGCGGTGCAGGCCTTCGAGGCCAATGCGCTTCGCCTGGTAGATCGCACGACGGAGCAGCCTGCGGCAGATGTACCCGCGACCCTCGTTCGACGGCTCGACGCCCTCCGCGATCAGGAAGCTCACCGCGCGGCCGTGATCGGCGAGCACGCGATGCGCGCGCTGGGAGACCTCGCTGTCGTTGTAGGCGACGCCCGACTCCCGCTCGACCCACTGCATGATCAGCTGGAAGCCGTCGGTATCGAACACGGAGCTCACGTCCTGGAGCACGCACGCCGTGCGCTCGATGCCGTTGCCGGTGTCGACGTTCGGCGTCGGCAACGGGACGAGGACGTTGCCCGGCTGGAGGTCGTACTCCATGAAGACGAGGTTGTAGATCTCCATGATCCGGTCGCAATGGCCGGGGCCGCAGTCCGGGTCGCCGCAGGCGTACTGCTCGCCGCGGTCGAAGAAGATCTCCGTGCACTGGCCGCAAGGCCCGGTCTCGCCGGACTGCCAGAAGTTGTCCTTGCCGAGCCGCACGATGCGCTCAGGCGGGATCCCCTTCCGTGCCCACGCCGCGATCGCGACCTCGTCCTCGCCGAGCTCGAGCACCGGATCGCCCTCGTGCACGGTCGCCCACAGGCGCTCCGGGTCGAGTTGCAGGACGCCGGTCACCCAGTCCCACGCGAAGTCGACGGCCTCGTCCTTGTAGTAGTCGCCGAACGAGAAGTTGCCCATCATCTCGAAGAAGGAGCAGTGCCGGTCGGTGCGCCCGACCTCGTCGAGGTCGTTGTCCTTCCCTCCCGCGCGCAGGCACGGCTGCACGCTGACGACCCGCTTCGCCGGCGGCTCCTTCGTGCGCAAGAAGTACGGCTTGAACGGCTGCATGCCGGCGATGATGAAGAGCGTCGACTGGTCGTCCGGCGGCGGAATCAACGAGTGCCCGGGCACGCGCAGATGCCCGCGCTCCTCGTAGAAGCTCTGGAACGCCTCGCGCAGCTCGTTCGTCGTCATCGCCATGGGCCGAACAGTGTACGGACGCCCTGTGGAGCGTTCGTCACACTTCAGTCACGTCGTTTGGCGACGAGACGGGTCGCCAAGGGCCTTGTCCGAAGCGTCTCCGGCCCCGCGTCGTTGCGCACCGCCTGGCAATCGGGGCCGGTTACCTGTGGATCGTTTGTTGCGCTTCGGTCACGTCGTTTGGCGACGGGACTAGGCGCGTGGGGACCGGTCCGCCCGAGTCAGGCGGCGCGGTTCGGATCGAGCTCGTCCGCGGCGATCTCGTCGCGGATCTTCTCGAGCGCGCGCCGGATCAGGCGCGACACGTGCATCTGCGAGATGCCGACCTGCTGTGCGATCTGCGACTGCGTGAGCCCTTCGAAGAAGCGGAGGTGCAGGATGCGCCGCTCGCGCTCGTCGAGCACTTTGAAGCCGGGCGCAAGGACGGCTCGGTCCTCCGAGACCTCGTATTGATGCTCCACCTCTCCGAGCGACTCCAGCGGGTCGAGATCCTCGCCGTCCTCCGAGCCGCTGCCCTGCGAGAGCGAGAGCGACGAGTACGCACGCCCGGACTCGAGCGCCTCGAGCACCTCTTCCTCCTCGACGCCCGCCGCCTTCGCGAGCTCGGGGATCGTCGGCGAGCGCCCGTACTGCACGGTGAGCCCCTCGACGAGCTTGGACAGCTGCACGTTCAGCTCTTGCAGCCCGCGGGGAACGCGCACCGCCCAGCCGCGGTCGCGGAAGTGGCGCTTGATCTCGCCGATGATGTTCGGCGTCGCGTACGTCGTCAGCTCGACGCCACGCGTGAGGTCGAAGCGGTCGATTGCCTTGATCAGGCCGATCGAGCCGATCTGGACGAGGTCGTCCAACTGCTCGCCGCGGTAGCTGTAGCGCCGCGCCAGCGAGCGGACGAGCGACATGTACTGCTCGATCAACTGCTCACGGGCGGCCAGATCGCCTTCTTCGTGGTATTTGCGGAGGAGGAGCTTGTCGCTCTCAGCCACGAGCGTTCCCACCTCCCGCGGACACCTTCTTCGTAAGGCTGACGGAATCGCCCTCCACGTGCACGTCGTCGACCGTGGAGTCGAGCACGCGGCGCAGGCTGAGCGCACCGTCCTGCTCGCGCTCGATCTCGTCGAGCACGCTTGCCGGCAACGGACCGACGCGCGTCTCGAGCGCGCCGTCGCGCAGCGCCATGCGAACCGTGATGTCCCCGGCCTCGAGCTCGCTGCGGCCGAGGATCGACTCGAGCGCGATCTGCAGATCCTCGAGGCTCTCGACGGTCAGGTCCATGCGGACGGCGAGACCGCCGAGCACGAGATGCGCGACGCGGTGGAAGTCACCGTCGCGCGGAATGGTCAGGGTGATCTCGTCAGCCACTGTGCGACGCCTTCAACTCTTCGTCGAGATCCCGCTCGCGGCGCGCAGCCGCGGCTTTTGCCTCATCGACAGCCTCGCGCCAGTTGCGGCGCGTGCGCAGCGATGCCCACCCGTGCGAGACGCCGGCGGAAAGACCGGCGAGCTTCTGCACCGGCGTCTGCACCGCGTAGCTGACGCTGCGCACGGCCTCGTCGACGGCAACGACGGCATCCACGGCGCTGTCCGTTGCCGTGTCGAGCTTGTCCAGCTGTGCATTGACCCGATCCACCGAACCCCCGACTTTGTTGATGACCGGAAGAACTTCACGCTCTGCCCCTCGAATCAACGAAGAAAGTCGATCAAAAGTTACGGCCAACCGAAGAAAAGCCCAGCCGAGCCCGATGCCGGCCGCGACCAGGAAGATCGCGAGGGCGAGTGAGGCGAGATCCCCGAAGGAGAAGGCGACGATCACGGAGGGCAAGCCTAGTCAGCCCCAGCGGACGTCACGAGCCCTGACCCGACCACGACGTCGCCGTCGTACAGCACCGCAGCCTGGCCGCGCGCGACGCCGAACGCCGGCTCGTCGAGCCGCAGGCGGAACCCGCCGGCCGTCTGCTCGACGCTCGCGGGAACCGCGGGTGACCGGTACCGCAGCTTTGCCGTCACTCGCCCAGCCGGCGCGAAGAGGCGGCCGCGCGCCGAGACTCGTGTCCGCGCGAGCGATGCGCGCGGGCCGACCACGACCGTGTTCGTGCGCGCGTCGGTGCCGACCGCATACAGCGGCTCGGCCGCGGAGACGCCAAGCCCGCGGCGCTGCCCCGGCGTGAACTGCCAGAAGCCCTCGTGCGTGCCAATCGTCTCGCCGGACTCGTCGACGATCGGGCCCGCCTTCGCAGGCAGGCCATGCCGTCCGAGGAACGCGCGGTAGTCGTCCCCCGCGAGGAAGCACGCCTCCTGGCTCTCGGCACGGTGCGCAGCCTCGAGGCCCGCCTCGTCGGCCTCCGCGCGCGTCTGCGTCTTCGTCTGCTCGCCGAGCGGGAACCAGATCCGCTCGAGGTGACGCGGGTCGAGCCGCGCGAGCATGTAGCTCTGATCCTTCGTCTCGTCGGCGGCGCGCGCGAGCAGCAACCGTCCGTCGTGCTCAACGATGCGCGCGTAGTGGCCGGTCGCAAGCCGCGCGGCGCCGACCCGCTTCGCGAACGAGAGCAGCTCGGCAAAGCGGAAGCCGCCGTTGCAGCGGATGCACGGGTTCGGCGTCTCGCCACGCGCATAGCCGCGCACGAACGGCGTTACAACGCTCCGCCTAAACTGCTCGCGCAGGTCGAGCGTCACGTGCGGGAAGCCGAGCCGGTGACACGTCTCGCGTGCGGCTATCACCGCACTCGGCGAGCAGCACGCACGCTCCGAGTCCGGTCCGTTCGGGTCGAGCCAGAGACGAAGCGTCACGCCCACAGCATGCTCGCCCGCCTTCAAGAGCGTGACGGCACTGTCGACGCCGCCGCTCATCGCCACTGCCGTGCGCCGCGGATCGGCGGCAGCCCGCACCGCAGGGCCGAGCGCGTTCGCGAGCGCGTCGACGGGCAACACCTCACCGCCGACCGCGGCCGCCTCGAGCAACGTGAGCCCGCGCAGGTCCTCCGCGATGCCGGACGCCTCGGCATCGACGATCCGGCCGCCGTCGACGCTAAGCCGCACGAACGCGTAGTCGTCGCCGCGCGCGGAGTCCCCGACCAAATCGACCATGCGGTCAGCGTACTCCCGCTCAAACGTGAGGGGGGCCGAAGCCCCCCTCACCAATGCTCTAAGCCCGCCGTTAGTGCCACGTCCGTGTTGAACCTGGACTATGCCAGGTGGGTGCCGTGCGGGGCGTCGGACAGATCGCCTATCCCCAACTCGGGCTCCCTTACACGGGGCCTGGTTCTACATCGATACGTGGCGACGCACGGGCTCGGGCATTGCTCTGACAATAGCCGCGCTCAGGCGGATCGCGCGTAAGCCCAGTGGATCTCCTGCACACCGCGCAGGCCGAGTCGGCGCGCGAGCGCGTCGGTCAGATCGAACTGTCGTCCCGGCACGAACGGGCCGCGGTCGATGACCTGCGCGAGCACCGTCTGCCCGTGGTAGGTGATGAAGACCCGCGCGCCGCACGGCAGCGTCGGGTGCGAGACGCCAACCGTCTCGGGACGGATCACCCCGCCGCACGCGGTGCGCCTGCCGAACGCGGCGGGACCGCTCGAGCCGGCGAGGGCGACGTACGAGCCCTCACGCTGGGGCGTGTTTGACGACGAGCTGCGCGTCTGTGCTGTCACCGCCATCGAGACGGCAACGGCGAGCAGCGCGAGGCCCGCAAGCGCGACCTCTCGCTGCGCCAGGTGCGGGGTCATCCGGCCGGCGTGCCGAGCACATCGGCGAACGACTCACGAACGAGCTCGTCGAAGTGAAGCGGCAACGATCCGTCTGGGCCCGCGTAGTCGCGGAGATAGAGGAGGAGGAACTCCTGTTCCTCGGTCGCCGCTCCGTTGTCGCGCAGCGAACGGTCGATCTCCCACACGTTCCAGACCCGCGCCTCGACGGGTTCCGGTTCGGGCTCCGGCTCGACGGCGACGGGCTCCGGTTCGGGTTCGGGTTCGGGTTCGGGTTCGGGTTCGGGCTCCGGTTCGGGCTCCGGCTCCGGTTCGGCGGCGACAGGCTCCGGCTCGACGACGACGGGCTCCCGCTGTGGCACCGGATCGGGCTCTGACTCGACGGCAATGGGCTCCGGCTCGACGGCCACGGACTCCGGCGTGCGCGGCAGCACGCGTACCGCTTCACTGACGACAGGCTCCGGCTCCGGCAGGGTCTCCATGAGCGGCTCCGTCTTCGCCTCCTTGGGCGTGCGCGAGTGCGAGAGCGAGTACTCGATGACCGCGGCAATCACCCAGACGACCGCAACGGCGCCGCCGATCCCGACTGCACCGAGGTGCGCGAGCCCGGTGACCACGGCCGTCAGCACGATCACGAGGGCCTCCGCCACGAAACGGAGGCCCGGGCGGCGAAGGGCGTTCACGGGCTAATCCTGCCGGTTCGTGCGGCCGGGGAGCGCACGGACGCCTTCGGGACGGGCTGGAACCTCGACGGCGTCCGGCTCGGGCGCACTGCCGCGGCCAAAGCGGCGGCGCGGCGCCGGGTCGCCGAGGGGGTCCAGGCTGTACCGCGCGATGCCTTGCGCGGAGCGGGCGAGCTCGATGTCGAGCGACGGCTGGGGTTCCGGTTCCGGTTCCGGCTCCGGCTCCGGCTCCGGCTCCGGTTCGGGCGTCGCTTCGACGGCAACGGGGGCAGAGACGGGCGGAGCACTTGTTTGCGGGGCACCGGGTTGCGGGGCACCGGGTTGCGGGGCACCGGGTTGCGGGGCACTGACGGGCGGCGGGATGAACGCCGGTGCAGGCTCCGCGGCGGCGACCGGTTCCGGCTCGGCCTTCGGTTCGGGCTCAGGCTGCGGATCGAGCTCACCGAGCGGTGCGGCCGGCAGCTCCTCCGCGCGTGTCCACGGATCGGGCTCGGCCTCGGGCTCCTGCTCTTCCGGCTGCGGCGAGACCGGCGGCGCGGCGACCGGCCACTCACCGAGCAGCAACTCGGTGTTGAGCAACTCGGTGCCGAGCATCTCTGCCCGGACCGCAGGCGATGCGATCCAGGTCGGCGCCTCGTCGCGCTCCTCGGGATAGCCCGTTTCAACGGGCTCGAGCGGCTGCGCGGGCGGCAGGTTGACCTGCGGGACGTAGTAGCGCGGCGGGAGGCCGCTGCCGTAGTGGGGCTCCTCGCGCCAGGCAACCCATTCGAGCACGGCGACGATCACCCAGCCGATGAGCATGATCCCCGCGATCTCGAGCGGCCGCAGATTCGCGAGCGTGAGCGCGACGGTCAATGCGAGGAGGAAAAGCACCTCGAGGACGAACCGCGAGCCGCGACGATCTGTCATTCGTCCTTCTTCGACTAGGAGTCGTCCTCGCCCTGCTCAGGTGCAGGCGAGGTCGGCGGCTCCGGGGTAACGGGCGGCCCGGACACGGGCGGGCCTTCGGCGGAGGGTGCGGAATCGGAGGGCGCGGAAACCGGCGGGGTGGACACGGGCGGCTGGTCGTCCTGCTCCTGCTCGGCCTCCGCAGCGGGCTGCGGTTCAGGCTCCGGCTCCGGCTCTGTCGTGAGCTCGGGTGCGGCCGAGATCCGCGGCTGGGTTGCGGCGGGAGTCGCAGGCTGCGGGGCGCCGCCGGAGCGGCCGCGGCTTGCGTCGGCGGCTGCCTGGGCTGCGGCGAGGATCGCCTCGGACACCTCGGCGAGCGCTTCCGAGCCGAGCCCGGCCGCGGTAAGGAGCTGCTCTGCACCCTGCTGGGCGCGCGCGAGGATTGCGCCGGCCTGGGCGCGGGCCCACTCGAGCGTCTGCTCGACCTCGGCCCGGGCGGCGTTCGTCAATTCGGTTGCCTGGTGGCGCGACTGCTCCAGCAGACGGGCGCCGCGCGCCTCGGCCTCGCGGAGCTCGGCCGTCGCGTCGCGGTTCGCGTTCGCGAGCAGCTCGCGGGATTCGGCCTTCGCAGCGTTCACGATCTCGTTGCGCTGGCGCTCGCTCTCCTCGCGGAAGCGCTCGACCTGTCGCTCCTTCTCCTGCAGCTCACGCTGGCGGCGGGTGACCTCGACCTCGGTGCGCCCGAGCTGGGCCGCCGAGGCGTTCTGCGCGTCGCGCTCGAGCGCGTCGGCGAATTCTGCTGCCGCGCGGATCAGGTGCAGCGCGTCCATGCGAACGGCGTGACCCGTGGGATCGACGCTCGCCGTCTTGCCGGCCGCCTGGAGCACCCGCAACTGCGCCTGCAGCTGCAACGCATGGCGGCGGAAACCTTCGAATGCCTCGCGGACGCCCTCGGGCTCGTAGGTGCCTTCGGTGGTCTGGGGCAGGTCCTCGAGCCTCGGGAGCGAGGTGAGGGAAGGCTGGGGCGACGGAGATGTCATGAAGGTTCTGTCAAGTTCGTGAAAGCAGCGGCAACAGACCCGGCAAGGCCGGAGCCCGAAGTATGCCTCTTCCTTCGGACGAACTCAGCCCGAGCTTGAGTCTTTGGGCGCGATTACCTGGATCCCGAGTTCCCGTAGGACCTCATTCGGCATCGGGGTAGGCGCACCTGTGAGCGGATCAGAGCCGCTCGACACCTTCGGGAACGCGATCACCTGACGAATGTCGGGCTCGCCCGCCAACTGGGCGACGAAGCGCTCGATCCCCATCGCGAAGCCGCCGTGCGGCGGGGCGCCCATCGCGAGCGCCTCGAGCAGGAAGCCGAACTTCGAGTTGGCCTCCTCGTCGCCGAGGCCCATCGTGCGGAACACGCGCTGCTGCAACTCGACATCGTGGATCCGGATCGAGCCGGAGCCGAGCTCCCAGCCGTTCCAGATCAGGTCGTAGTGCTGGCCGCGCACGCCTTCCGGGTTTGACTCGTCCCACGTCTCCTGCCCGGGCATCGGCGCAGTGAACGGATGGTGGAGGAACGTCCACTGCCCGGTCTCCTCGTCCTGCTCGAAGAGCGGGAAGTCCGTGATCCAGTGGAAATCGTTCTGCTCGGTGTCGATCAGATTGAGCTCGCGGCCCAGATGCAAGCGCAAGAGACCTAGGACACGCGCGACTGCCGCCTCGTCGCCGGCGCCGAAGAGAATGGTCGAGCCCGAGGGTGTTTCAAATGCACCCAGTTCACGCTCGGAGAGGAACTTCGCGATCGGCGAGCGGACCTCCCCGCTCTCGTCGACGACGATGTAGGCGAGGCCCTTCGCCCCCCACTCCTTGGCGAGATCCTCGAGGCGCCCGAGCTCGGCGCGCGAGAACGCCTTCGGCGCGACGATGTAGCGGACGGTCGGAGCGCTGCGGAAGACACCGAACTCCGAATCGCGCGTGACCTGGGTCGCGTCCTGGATCTCCATCCCGAAGCGGCGGTCCGGCCTGTCGTTGCCGTACTTCGCCATCGCCTCGTCGAAGCTGATGCGCTCGAACGGGCGCGCCGGCCCCTCGCGCCCCACCCCCGCGAACGCAGCAACGACGGCCTGCTCCATCACGTCGAGCACGTCCTCGCGCTCGACGAACGCCATCTCGAGGTCGAGCTGGCGGAACTCGAACTGCCGGTCGGCGCGGAGATCCTCGTCACGCCAGCACGTCGCGATTTGGTAGTAGCGATCGATCCCGCCGACCATGCAGAGCTGCTTGAAGAGCTGGGGCGACTGCGCGAGCGCGAAGAACTTGCCCGGCTGCAGGCGGACCGGCACGAGAAAGTCGCGTGCACCCTCGGGCGTGCCCCGCGTCATGCTCGGCGTCCACACGTCGACAAACCCGAGCGCGTCCATCTGACGGCGGATCGCGGCGATCGCCGTGTGCTGGACACGGAAGTTGTGCTGCATCCGGTCGCGACGCATGTCGAGCCAGCGGTAACGGAGGCGCAGCGTCTCGTCGACGTTCTCCTCGTCGAGCTGGAACGGAAGCGGCGTCGAGCGCGAGAGGATCCGGAGCGTGTCGACCTGGATCTCGACCTCGCCCGTCGGCAGGTTCGGGTTGACCGCATCCGGCGCGCGCGCGACCACCTCGCCCTCGGCCTGGACGACGAACTCGTTGCGAAGCTCGTGCGCAGCTTCTTTCGCCTCGGCC
>JAOPYY010000167.1 GCA_025964395.1 Actinomycetes bacterium
CCGGTCTGCGCGACGCGGCCGGTGATGCCGACACCGACCTTCGTCGTGTAGGCATCCGCGGCGTCGTCCAGCCCGGTGTCGTGATCGCCGACGAAGGTGATCGGACGCAGCTCGTCACCGTCGCGCAGTGAGACGCGGCAATTGTGGTAATCGATTAGCAGCCTCAGCTCGGTAGCGATCGTCGCGCCGATCTGCTGCACGTCGTTCAAGCGGTTCAGCTTCCCGGCGAGCGACTGCAGCATCTTCAGGTGCGCGATCGAGCGCACGTCGCGCGCAGACCCGGGCTGTGGGCGCTCGGTCTCGCCGTCGTCGAAGAGCACGGTCTGATCCTTGCCGCGCGCCTTGGCGGTCATCATCGCGGCCTCGGCGCAGGTGATCAGCTCACGCGGGTTCATCGCGTGCTGCGGCCCCTGCGAGATCCCGATCGAGACAGTCGTGCGGCCGGCCGGCTCGAAGTCCACCTCGCGCAGCCGCTCTGTGAATCGCGCCGCGAGCGCGAGCGCGTCGCCCGCGTCGCAGGACGGCATGATCACGCCGAACTCCTCGCCGCCGATCCGGCAGACGACGTCGGAGCCGCGCACCGTCTCGAGCGCGAGCTTCGAAACCTGCACGAGCAGCTGATCGCCCGCGCCGTGACCGTAGACATCGTTGACGCGCTTGAAGTCGTCGAGGTCGAACATGAGAACCGCAACCGGGTCGTGCGAGCGCGAGGCGCGCGTCAGCTCCGAGCGGAGGCGCTCGTGGAAGAAACGGTGGTTGTAGAGACCGGTCAGCGAATCGGTCTGCGCGAGGAGCTCGAGGCGCGCCTTGACCTGCGCCTTGTCGATCGCGAGCGCCGCTGCGTCGCCGAACCATTTCGCGAGCTCGAACTCGTGCTCGTAGAAGACGGCGTTCTCGCCGATGCGGTAGATGTTGAGCGCGCCCTTCAGCGCGCCGCGTGCGATCAGCGGAACGGTGATCAGCGCCTCAGGCTCGATCGGCGTTCCGGGCACGTGCTGCACGCGCGGATCGAGATGCGCGCGGTTCGTCCAGACGGGGCGACGGTTCTCGACCGCCCAGCCGGTGATGCCTTCGCCGAAGACCGGACGGCTCTGCATGATCTCGTCCTCGTACTCGCTGCGGGCGAGGACCGGCACGAGCTCGCGCGCTTCTTCGTCCGCCTCGTACACGTGCAGCGCCTCGTACGGCATCAGGTCGCGCAGCGTGTCCGCGATGCGGTCGAGCAGCGTGTCGAGGCTCTGCGCCGAGAGGACGTGGTGAAAGACCTCCGCCAAACGGCGGTAGGACTCAACGAGCGCCTCGGGGCGCCCGCTGCCGGTCATCTCATGCGCGCCGCCGGGCAGGGGGTCGCGCGCCGCAATCTGCCGCACCATCGGGAATCTATCGGCTCGTTTCCCCCGGGCCTTGAGACCTTCGTGACAGCCTGCGAATCGGACCTAGATGGTTGATCTAAATCAGCCCGCAGGCCCGCGCCGTGTTGGGCCAGGGGGAAAAGCCCCGGCCGGACTGGTAGGCGCGCGCCGCCGCCTGGAGCTGCGCCCAGACGGGCCAGGCGTCCGCCGTGCCCCAGCGCCGCAGGAAATCGGCTCCATAGCTGGCCTGGAAGCCCAGGTCCATCTGCAGGCCGCCGTAGTAGCCGTTTCCGGTGTTGGAGTTCCAGGCGCCCTCGTAGTGATGGATGCAGAGGAACGAGTCGTTCAGCCAGACCGGCATCACAGGCTCAAAATCGTGCTCGGAGACGGCGACCGCCGCCAGGGCGCTTCGCCGCTGCCAGAGCCGGAGCGTCGCGCGGCCGCTGGGCATCGTGGCGCTCGCGAAACGGCGGGTCACCTGGCCGGGGTAGATCCTC
Organism: Actinomycetes bacterium; assembly: GCA_025964395.1. Taxonomy (GTDB): domain Bacteria; phylum Actinomycetota; class Thermoleophilia; order Gaiellales; family Gaiellaceae; genus PALSA-600. The sequence goes on from JAOPYY010000167.1 coordinate 1,850, forward strand.
CGCAGGTTGAGCGCCAGGCGCCGGGTGTACCGCACCCGCGCGAGGAGCCGCGCGTGGAGGGGCGGCGACCTCGGCAAGTGCACGGACAGCCGACGCTGGATCCTCGCCACCGCCTCGCGGCGCGCCAGGTCGGCCCGGCGCGTCCAGGCGTCGATCGACCACTGGAGATACGCGCGGCCGATGCTGCGACGGTCGCTGAACGACGTCGGCGTCTTCGGCCGACGGGCCGCACGCTCGTACGTCCACGTGAGTGTCCGGTAGTGGTTGACGATTGACCGCATCGCGTTGATCGACATGGGTTGGTCGGGACGCACGCTCTGGCGTGCGAACGCTGCTCCGACAAGCGCGAATGCCGAGATGGCAGCAAGCGCAGCAAAACCTGACAACAGGGTGACACGCATGACTGGTTGTCCTCCTTTGGCCCGAACGTCCGCAGTGGCTTCGAGGGGATCCGCCGGGCGATGCGTGGTGTCCGCACCCGGCCGAAGGCAGGACCGTAACGAGGGGGCCCGTGTTGCGCGTCCAGAGAACGTCTAAAGAAAGTGTAAGGCCCGCCTAAAACAGCCAAAAAGACCGCGAGGTCGAGGTGTGAAGTCTGCCCGAAGGTCTAGGCGAACAGGTCGAACTCGGGCTCGATCACGATCTCTTGGGCCGTCCCGTCGCCCTCGAGTTGGAGCCCGCGGACGATCACCGCCGGTACCCCTTCGGCCTTACCGCGCACGAGATCGGACGCCGCGGCGATCTCATCGGCGATCGCCGTCCGGCTCGCGCGCAGCTCGTAGCCGATGCGGTCCTTCGTCCCGCGCAGGTCGATGATCGCGGGGATCCCGGCGATGCCGATCGCCACGTCGGTCGTCCCCTGGCGAAACGGACGGCCGAACGAATCGGTGATCACGACGCCGACGGTACGGCCGGTCAGCTCGAGCACGCGGTCGCGGATCCGGCGCGCGCTCGCATCCGGATCGACCGGGAGCAGCACGAGCATCCCCGGCCCCGGCGCGTTCGAGTGGTCGACGCCGGCCGACGCGCAGATGAACCCGTGCTTCGTCTGGGTGATCACGAGCGGGCCACGCTCGCGGATGATGCTCTTCGCCTCGCCGAGGATCACCTCGATCTCGCGCGGGTCGCGCTCGCCCGCGGCGATGCGAACAGCGGTCTCCGACGCCTCGATCCCGTCGAGGTGGACGATGCGCCCCTCCGCCTTGGAGATGCCCTTCTGCGCAAGAACGAGCACGTCGCGGTCCTGCAGCGCCATGTCGTTTGACTGCGTAAGTTCGACGACGAGCGCGGCGAGATCGTCGCCCTCGCGGATCTCCGGCAGGCCGTGCACGGGAATGATCGAGATCATTCGAGCCCGGTGATGCGCACACCGGCGTGAGCCTTGTAACGGCGGTTCAGGTTGACGATTACCGCAGTCAGTCCTTCGAGCGCGCGTGCACTCGCGAGCGGGCCCGCATCGAGCGCGCGGCCGGCGACGAGCTTGCCGACGAGCTGCAGCGTCAGCTCCTTCGCTTCGGGATCGTCGCCGCAGATCAGCGCGTCCTCCTCCGGCGGCGCCTCGTCGAGGTTCGATGCGGCGATCGAGTGCAGACCGGCCGTTACGGGGCCTTGCACGATCGCCTGCACACGCTCCGCCAGGCTCAGCGCGCTGGGATCCGGAAGTGCGCCGACGCCCTTCTGGAATGCGATCGCGGTCGCGACGCTCAGGAGCGGTGTGCTGCCGAGCGCCTCGGCGACGGCGTGCACGGTGTCGAGCGCGGCGTCCGCCTTCACGGCCAGCACCGCGATATCCACGCCGCGCACCGCGTCCTCGTTCGAGGCGCCGGTGACACTCGTACCGATCTCTTGCGCTGCCTCCTGTGCGCGCGCGGCATCGCGCGAGCCGATCACGACCTCGTCCTCACCGAGCGCGGCGAGCCGACGGGCGAGCGCGAGGCCGAAGCTGCCCGTCCCCCCGAGGATCGCGACCTTCACGCGGGCGCGCCCGCGGCGTCAAGCGCAGCGGCGGCAAGCCGGCGCGCTGCTTCGACATCGGTCATCAGCGTGCGGGTCGCGACGCTGCGCACATCCGCACCGAGGTCGGCAGGCGCGTCGGCCTCGTCGATCACGAGCGCGTCGATCAGCCCGGCGTAACACGAGGCGACGTGCGCGGGGGTCGTGCCGCCCGCCAGGCGCTGCAGCATCCGGTCGGCCGGGCCCTTCACGGCGCGGCCGCCGATCAGCGGACTGACGGCGACGCACGGGACGGTGCGCTGCTCGAGCGCCGCGCGAATCTCGGCGACAGCGAGGATCGGGCCGATCGAGACGTACGGATTGCTGGGTGCGATCAGAATCACGTCGGCCGCCGCGAGCGCCTCGAGCACGCCCGGGCCGGGCGCCGCCTCGGGCGAGCCCGCGTAGTGGACCGCGTCGACCTCGTCGCGATGGCCGCGCGCAACGAACCACGTCTGGAATGGGAACGTTCCCTCGGAGGTCTCGATGAACGTCCGGAGCGGATCGTCGGTCGCGGGCAGCAGCTGCGCTTCGAGCCCGAGTGCATGCGTAATGCGCTCCGTCGCCTCCGAGAGCGGCACGCCGTGACGCAGGAGCTCGGTGCGCACGAGGTGCAGGCCGATGTCGCGGTCGCCGAGCCGGAACCACGACTCGCCGCCGAGCTGGTCGACGGTGTCGAGCGCCTGCCACGTCTCGCCCGCGCGCCCCCACCCGCGCTCCTCGTCGGCGAGGCCGGTGAGGGTGTAGAGGATGCTGTCCAGATCGGGCGAGACCCGAAGGCCCAGCACCTCGATGTCGTCCGCGACGTTGCCTACGATGGAAACGTTGCCTGGATCGACGACACCTATGACGCCGCGCAGGAACCGCGCGCCACCGACGCCGCCCGAGAGGACCGCGACGTTCACGCGGCGGACTCGAGGTGCAGCGAAGCCAGCACGCGCCGTGTATGTGGGCCAAGCCGCTCTGCGAGCCGCGCGAGGTCGTCCGGCGTGTCCACGTCATCCATGAGATTCGGCGCATCGATCCGGATCGACGGCGCGAGTGCCTCGAACCGCTCAGCGCTGCCGGGCCCGTAAACCGGCTCGAACAGCACGTCCTCGGAGAAGGCGAGCGCATTCGTCGTGCCGTCCGCTGCGGCCGCGAGCGCGAGTCCGTGCTCCGGGACTGCGCCCACGAGCGCGAGCAGGTCGCGCGCGGTCACGCACGGCACGTCGGCGTTGACGACGACGAACGGCGCGGGCAGCCCCGCCGCGACGGCCGCGTCGAGCGCCGCACGCACGGCTGCGCCCTGGCCGTGGCGCGGATCGGGCACGTGCCGAGCGCCCTCGGGCAGTTCCGGCGCCTTGGCCGAGACCACGAGGATGTCGCCGAGCGGCTGCGCCGCGGCCAGCACGTCCTCGAGCATCGCGTGCGCGAGCCGGATGCGGTCTGCCTCGACGACCGCCGAGAGGCGGCGCTTCGGATCGGTGCTGCGGAAGGGGACGACGACGGTTGCCATCTCTTGGGGACACTACCGCCGTGCCCCTGCCCGACAACGCAACGATCGCCGAGCGCCTGGAAACACTCGCTTCGCTGCTCGAGCTCGCCGGCGCGAGCTACTACAGCGTCCGCGCGTACCGGCGCGCGGCGGAACTGATCAGGGCGACGCCCGCGCCGGTCGCCGAGCTCGTGCGCACCGGGCGCGTGCGAGAACTTCGGGGGATCGGCCCCGCGATCGAGACGCGGCTGCGCGAGCTCGTGGAGACCGGGACGCTGGCGGAGATCGACGAGCTCGAAGGCGAGGTGCAGCCCGAGCTGGTGGGGATCGGGCGGATGGCGGGGCTCGGGCCGCAACGCATGGCCGACCTCGGCAAGGCGCTCGGGATCCGGACCACCGACCAGCTGCGCGAGGCCGCCGCGGCGGGACGGCTGCGCGAGGCGCCGGGGATCGGCCCGTCCACGGAGGCGAAGATCCGCGACGCACTCGAGCGTCCGCGCACGGCGCCCCGCCGCGGCCTGCTCCTCAATCGCGCGTGGCAGCTCGTCGGCGGGGTCGCCGAGGCCCTCGGCGGCGAAGCAGCCGGCGACCCGCGCCGGTGGCGCGACTCATCGGAGCGGCTGGCGGTCGTCGTGTCCTCGGAGCAGCCGGACCAGGCGATCGAGCGCTTCCGCGCGCTGCCCGACATCGTCGCGCTCGTCGAACAAGAGGAACGGCGCGCGCTCGGCGTGACGGTCGACGGCGTGCCGATCGAGCTCGTCGTCGCTGCGCCGGCGCGCTTCGGCACCGAGCTGCTGCGCGCGACCGGCACGGCCGCGTACGTCGACGCACTCGGCGAGCTGCCGGACGCTCCCGACGAAGCAGCGCTCTATCGCGCGCTCGGCATTCCCTATCTGCCGCCGGAGCTGCGCGAAGAGCCGTACGACGGGGAGCCGCCGCCGCTCGTCGAGCTCGCCCGGATTCGCGGCGACCTGCACGTGCACACGACCTGGTCCGACGGCAAGGCGTCGGTCCTCGAGATGGCGGAGGCGGCGCGCGACCTCGGCTACGAGTACATCGCGATCTGCGACCACACGCGCAACGTGCGCGTCGTGCCCGGGCTCGATGCGGACGAGCTGCGCCGCCAGGGCGACGAGATCGCAGCGGCCAACGAACAGCTTTCGCCATTCCGGATCCTGCGCGGCACGGAGTGCGACATCCTCGCCGACGGGTCGCTCGACCTCCCCGACGACGTGCTCGGTGAGCTCGACTGGGTGCAGGCGTCGGTGCACGCCGGCCAGCGCCAGGCACGCGCCCAGCTGACGAAGCGCACCCTCGCCGCAGTCCACCACCCGGCGGTGCGGTCGATCAGCCACCCGCAGGGGCGGATCATCAACCACCGGCCGCCGAACGACGTCGATCTCGACGCCGTCTTCGCCGCCTGCCTCGCGACCGGGACGGCCGTCGAGACGAACGGGCTCCCGGACCGCATCGACCTGAGCGGCGAGCTCGTGCGCGAGGCGATTCGCGCGGGCGTGCGCATCACGTGCTCGACGGACGCCCACTCCGTGCGCGGGCTCGGGAACATGCGGCTCGCGGTTGCGACCGCGCGCCGCGGCTGGGCGACCGCGGCCGACGTGCTGAACACACGGCCGGTCTCCGAGATCGTCTGACTAGCCTCCTCGTCCACGTCCACGGCACGCCGCCCGAGAGCGAGCACGCCGAACTGCTCATTCCGCGCTGTAGGGGTCAAGCGGTGCGGTCAACCGCAAAGCAGGTGATTGTGTCAAGCGGCTAGTCGCTGCGATGGTCAGGACATGCGGGTGGCCCTCCAGTGATCTCGGTGAGCGTGTTCATGGGCGCGGAGCTCGTTGCCGGCGCCGTTCTCGCGCTGTGGGTGGTGGCGCGGTATCCGCGCCTCGGCCCGAGATCGCTGCGGTCGGCTGTCGCCGTCGTCGGGGCTGCCTTTGTGGTGCTGCAGCTCTCCACCCTTGCTGCGACCCCGCTCCTGGGGCTCCCTCATGGCGTGTACGTGACGCTTTTCGTCTGTGTCCTGCCGAGCTTCTTCGGAGGCTTCCTGGCCGCCGCGTGGCTGATGCGCATCCTGGCTGGATCGCTCGGCGGGTCGGGTGGCGGCGGCGGCCATCGCGCCCCCGCGCCCGCGCGTCACTAACCCGGGCGTGAGCCCGTGGCGCCGCCATCACGGCGCCGACCTCGGCGAGATCGGGCAGGCGCGACCGGATGCCGGCGAAGAATCGTCTGCCGGATCTCCATGACCGCGGGCGCAGGTTGACATATATGCCTATATAGGAATATGATCGTTCGATGGCACGCGCAGCAACCACGGCAGATGCGTTCAATGCGGTCGCCGAGCCACGGCGCCGGCAGATCCTGGACGTGCTGGCGGGCGGGGAGCGCCCCGTGAACGATCTCGTGCGCGTGTTGGGACTGGCCCAGCCGCAGGTGTCCAAGCACTTGCGGGTGCTCCGGGAAGTCGGAGCGGTCGACGTGCGTGACGAAGGACGGCAGCGCCTCTACCGGCTGAACGGCGAAGCGCTCAAGCCCATCCACGACTGGGTGAAGAACTACGAGCGCACGTGGTCGGAGCGGTTCGAGGCGCTGGACGTCGTGCTCGAAGAACTCAAACAGGAGGGGCGGGGCAATGACAGTGGCAAGTAGTGGCAGCGCGACGGTGACGCTCCCCACCGATGAGCAGATCCTCATCGTGCGGGAGTTCGCTGCGCCGAAGCATCTGGTCTACAAGGCGTGGACCACGCCGGAGCTCGTCAAGCGCTGGTGGAATGCGAAGCGCGGCGAGGTGACGCTCGCGGAGATCGACCTGCGGGTCGGCGGCACGTGGCGGTGGGTGATGGTGGCCGACGGCGGATTCGAGGTCGGGTTCCACGGCGAGTACCTCGAGCTCGTGCCGGACGAGCGGATCGTCTCGACCGAGGTCTACGAAGGCTTGCCCGAAGGAGTTTCCGAAGCAGACGGGGCAACGGTCAACACTGCGACGTTCGCAGAGGCGGCCGGGCGCACGACGCTCACGCTGCTCATCCAAGCGACGAGCAAGGTCTCCCGCGACGCGATCATCGACTCGGGCATGGAGGCCGGCTTGCAGGACGCGCTGGATCTCTTGGAAGGCGTCGCCATCTCGCTCGACTGAGCCGCAACATAGAGTGGCGCGATGTCGTTCGAGGTCTCCGCAGAGGCGTACGACCGCTTCATGGGCCGGTACTCGATACAGCTCGGCCCGCAACTGGCAGCGCTCGCGGAGGTCGGCGAAGGCCAGCGAGTGTTGGACGTCGGCTGCGGGCCGGGCGCGCTCACCGGTGAACTCGTTCGACTCGTCGGTGCCGACGCAGTCTCCGCCGTCGATCCGTCGGACGCGTTCGTCGGCGCGGCGAAGGAGCGCCACCCCACCGTCGACGTGCAGCGCGCAACGGCCGAGCGGCTGCCGTTCGAGAATGCGGCCTTCGACGCGACGCTGGCGCAGCTCGTCGTCCACTTCATGGCGGATCCCGTCGCCGGTCTCCGCGAGATGGCGCGTGTGACGCGGCCCGGCGGTGTGGTCGCCGCCTGCGTGTGGGATCACGCGGGCGGTCGGACGCCGCTCGGCGTGTTCTGGCAGGCCGCACTCGAGCTCGACCCGGAAGCACAAGACGAGTCGGGCCTCGCCGGCGCACGCGAGGGCCACCTCGCCGAGCTGTTCGCCGCCGCAGGCCTGAGCTCGGTGCAGGAGGCGACGGTCACCGCGTCCGCGCAGTTCGCCACCTTCGACGAGTGGTGGGAGCCGCTCACGTTCGGCGTCGGCCCAGCGGGCGCGCACGTGCAGCGCCTGACGGAACCGGCGCGTGACGATCTGCGCGAACGGTGTCGCGAACTGCTGCCCGCCGCTCCGTTCACGGTCGGCACTGCGGCATGGGCGGCCCGGGGCCTAGCCTAAGAGCAGGCCTCTGGGCCACCAGCCAGCTGCACGGGGAGGACGAATGACGCCGGACGGGAGCAAGATCAGCACGCGCGTGCTCGCGGGGAAGTGCCGCTGCGGGGCGGTTCGCTACGAGGTGTTGGACGAATTCCTGTACGCGGCGAACTGTCACTGCTCGGAATGCCGAGCGGCGACCGGCTCCGCCTTCAAGGCGTTCGCCGGCATCGAGAAGGAGAAGCTCACGATCACGGAGGGCTTCGACGAGGACGTCGCAGTCTTCGGCGAGGAACAGCTCAACGACACGCGCTGCGCTGCCTGCGGATCGTTCCTCTTCTCCGTGGTGCGAGACGGCGCTTACGTGCACGTCGCGATGGGTTCACTGGTCGATGCTCCGACGATTCGTCCGACCGAACACATCTTCGTCGGCTCGAAGGCGCCGTGGTTCGAGATCACCGACGACCTGCCGCAACACGACGAGTACGACTAGCTGTCGATCGTCGAGCCGGCGCCACGCTCGCTCGACAGACACCAGAGCGGTGGTCACCTAGACCAGCGTTGCGGAACGCACCTTGACAAATCGCCCATTCGGAGGCGGTTCGGCGCGGTTCAAAACCTCGGTGCTGCTGCCGCAAGCCATACTCCGGGCGTGGAGTGGCCCGCACCTCTGACGGTCGGCGAGGTTGCCGCCGAACTCGGCTGCTCCGAGGACGACGTCCGTGCACTGATCCGTGACAGCGAACTTCAGACGGTCGCCTGCGGGATCCGACCCGGGCTCGTACCGCGTCACCAACTCGACGCGTATCTGCGTCGCCTCCAGCACCGACTCAGATCCTCAACGACGCCATAAGCCCTGAATGGGTCAGACACGACCCTCGCCGCTGGCGCGTGAGCGAGTGATCCCGAATGACACCATAGGATCGCAGCGTGCCGTTCACGCTCAGGAACATCAAGGATGATCTGGAGGACATCGGCTCCAGGTTCGACGGCGCGCCGGACCTGGAGTTCCGCGCAGCGACCAAGGCGCTCGCGCTCGAGAAATCCGCCCTGAGCTACCAGCGCGTCCCGCCCGGCTATCGCTTTCCGTACGGCCACACGCACGAGACGCAAGAGGAGGTGTACGTGGTCCTACGCGGGAGCGGGCGGATGAAGGTCGACGACGAGATCGTCGAACTGAAGGAATGGGACGCGGTGCGCGTGCCGCCCGGTATGTGGCGAGGCTACGAGGCCGGGCCAGAGGGACTCGAGATCCTTGTCATCGGCGCGCCCAATCTCGGCGACGATCCCCGCGAAGACGTCGAGGGCCAGCGCGACTGGTGGGCTGGCTAGGAGAGCCTCCGGAAGTTTGATCGCTAGACCGCACGTTCGGTCGGCTGTGCGAGTGTTCGCGG
>JAOPYY010000195.1 GCA_025964395.1 Actinomycetes bacterium
CCGGTGTTGTGGAAGCGCACGTCGTGTGCGGCCCAGCGGGTGCGGAACGCTTCGCTGTGTGTCGCGAGCTCGCCGACGAGGTCCGAAAGGTCACGGTCGTGCGGGTCGCGACCCGCGGCCCAGCGCAGGATCGCGACGCACTCGCCGGCGATGCGCTCCCAGTCGTCGTAGAACGTCTCGGCTCGCGGGTCGAGGAACACGAACCGAGCGCTGTTGATCGGTCGCGCGGGCGCGGCGTACAGCTCGGAGAACAGCGCACGCCCGAGCTGGTTCGCAGCCAGGATGTCGAGCCGGTCGTTGCCTGCGTACGCGGCGGCGCCGGTGATCGCGTCCAGCGTCCACTGAACCTCGGGCCGGACGCGCTGCTTGGCCCGGCGCCGAAGAGGCCGCGGTCCCGTCGGCTGCGCGGCTCTGGCGAGGTCGAAGAGGTGGGCACGTTCGGCGTCGTCGAGCTCGAGCGCGCGAGCCAATGCCTCCAGCACGCTCTGCGAGACCCCGTTCATGTCGCCGCGTTCCAGTCGGGTGTAGTACGGAACGCTCACGCCGGCCAGGACGGCGACCTCTTCGCGACGGAGCCCCGGAACGCGGCGACTGCCGAAGGAGCGCAACCCCGCCTGCTCCGGCGTGATCCGCGCGCGACGGGAGGTGAGGAACTCGCGGATCTCCTTCTTCATGTCCACGAGATCCAGCGTAAACCCGGCTGCTCGATCCTGGGGGACCCTGCCAGTACCTCCATCAACAGGGACTGTCACGTCCCGCGACCCCGTGCTTTCGTGGACGCAGCCCGTCCAGAGAAAGTGAGGCAAACCTCATGAGGTACAGACTTTTGGGCAAGTCCGGCGTGCGAATCTCGGAGGTGGCGCTGGGCACCATGACCTTCGGTGAAGACTGGGGCTGGGGCGCATCCCAAGATGTCAGCGCGAGGATGCTCGACCTGTTCGCCGACGCCGGCGGCAATGTCCTCGACACCGCCGACGTCTACACCAACGGAACCTCGGAAACCATCCTCGGCGAGCTGCTCAAAGGGCGCCGCAACCGGTTCGTGCTCGCCACCAAGTTCACCAACCAAACCGACCCGGATGACCCGAACAGTGCCGGCAACCACCGCAAGAAGATCGTCACCTCGATCGAGGCGAGCCTGCGTCGACTGCAGACCGACCACATCGACCTGTACTGGGTGCACGCCCGCGACCTCCTCACCGGGACCGAGGAGCTCATGCGTGCCCTGGATGACCAGGTCCGCCTCGGCAAGATCCTCTACCCCGCAGTCTCCGACTGGGCGGCCTGGGAGATCGCCGAAGCCAACACCGCCGCCCGGTTCCGTGACTGGTCACCGTTCACCGCCGTCCAGCTGCGGTACAACCTGCTCGACCGCTCCCCAGAGCGCGAACTGCTGCCGATGGCCGACGCGTTCGACCTGCCGGTGTTTGCCTGGGGCCCGCTCGCCGAAGGACGGCTCACCGGCAAATACCTCAACGGCCAGAGCGGCCGGGCGACCACGGTTGGACGCCCCTACACCAGTGTCGGCAGCGACGACATCGTCCGCGACGTCGTCGCCATCTCCCACGAAATCGGTTGCACACCCGCGCAGGTCGCCATTTCCTGGGTGCGGCAGCAGCCCGGACCGGTCATCCCGCTGATCGCGGCCCGCACCGAAGAACAATTCCGCGACAACCTCGCCGCCATCGACGTGCACCTCAGCCGGCAGCACCTCGACCGACTCGACGCACTCAGCCGACCCACGCTCGGATTCCCCGCAGACGTCATGCGCGACGCCTCCGTCGTCGCCGGCGTCTACGGCGCCCAACTACCCGACATCGACGACCCCCGCGCGCAAGTCGTGCGCACCACCACCACCGCCGGCACCTAGTGGCCCCGCTACACGAGACGGCGACCCACCTCGCCAGCCAACAGGAAAGTTGTGATGAAGCACATCTCGCTCGACGGACTTGACGTCTCGCGCATCGGACTCGGAACGATGGCGATGTCCGGCTGCTACCTCGACCCAACAAGCAGCGACACCGAGTCGATCCGCACCATCCAGCGAGCACTCGAGCTGGGCGTCACCCACATCGACACCGCCGAGATCTACGGTCCGTTCGCCAACGAGGAACTCGTCGGCCGCGCGATCGAGGGCCGTCGCGATGATGTCGTGCTGGCGACGAAGTTCGGCCTCGTCTCGCACGCCCGCGGCGGCGCCGGAGTGCTTGACAGCAGCCCGGCGAATATCCGCACCGCAGTCGAGGGCTCCCTGAAGCGGCTTGGGACCGACCGCATCGACCTCTACTACCAGCACCGCGTCGACCCGAACACTCCCATCGAGGAAACAATCGGCGCCGTCGCCGAGCTGGTCGCCGAAGGCAAGGTTCTGCACATCGGATTGTCCGAGGCCGGCCCGGCAACGATCCGCCGCGCCCACGGCGTGTACCCGCTCGCCGCGCTGCAAACCGAGTACTCACTGTGGACCCGCGATCCGGAGGCCGAGCTGCTCCCGCTGCTGCGCGAGCTGGGCATCGGCTTCGTGCCCTACTCACCGCTCGGGCACGGCTTCCTCACCGGGACGATCCGCTCCCCCGAGGATCTCGGCGACGACGACTGGCGCAAGAACAACCCGCGCTTCACCGAGGGCAACTTCGAGAAGAACCTCCGCATCGTCGACGAGGTCAAGGCCGTTGCCACCGAGCTCGACGCGACACCGGCGCAGATCGCGTTGGCCTGGCTACTCGCGCAAGGCGACGACATCGCCCCGATCCCCGGCACCAAGCGTGTCTCCCGCGTCGAGGAGAAGACCGCAGCCGACGAGCTCAGGCTGAGCGCGCAGCACATCGAGCGGCTCAACAACCTCACCCCGGCTATAGGCGAGCGCCATGAGGCGGGAAACATGGCCGTCATCGACCACTGACAACTCCGCTAGTGAGCCCACCAGTCGCGCCGGCCATCGACGTCTTCGCGCGGATCCTCGCCGAGGTTGGGCGCGCCGATGACGAGGATCTCGAGGCCCTCTGGCCCGGCCTCGTAGCCGCGCCACGTGCCGGGCGGGATGCGCACCGCGTCCCATTCTTTGAGCTCGATGATCTCGTCGTCGACCTTCATCCGCCCGCTCCCGCGCAAGACCACGTACACCTCCTCTTGCTTCATGTGCGTGTGGCCGTACGGAAAGCGATAGCCGGGCGGGACGCGCTGGTAGCTCAGGGCGGATTTCTCAAGCTCGAGCGCCTTGGTCGCCGCGCGGAACTCCAGGTCCGGCGCGCCGTCGAACCTAGAGCCAACGTCCTCCAGATCCTCCTTGATGTTCCTGAGCGTGAACGGCACGGCGCAATCCTATGGCCAAGACTTCCCGCAGACTGTGACTGTGGCTGTGCTCGCCCTTCGAGTTCTTCTCGCCCCTTGCTTTGTCGTTTTGGCGTCACTCGTCGCTCGCCGTTTCGGTGTGCGCATCGGTGGCGTTGTCGCCGGACTACCGGTGATCGCGGGGCCAATCCTTCTCGTGCTGGCCCTGCAACATGGGTCGGCCTTCGCGAGCAGGGCGGCAGCCGGTGTGCTGCTCGGAATGGTCGGGCTGGCGGCGTTCGTGCTCGCGTACGTTGCGACCGCTAAATGGCTTTCTTGGCCGAGTGCCGTCGGCGCGGCCTATACCGCGTTCGCGCTCGCCGTCGTCGCCATGAGGCCACTGTCGGTTGGCGCGCTTTCGGCACTCATCATCGCGTGCGGGGCGCTCGTTCTCACGCTCGGGCTGTTGCCACGACCGCGGCGCGTCGATACGGCGCCGCTTGCACCCGCGCGCTGGGATATGCCTTTCCGTGCGGCGTGCACTGCGGTTGCCGTAGTCACCGTGACCGCCATCGCGACGACGCTCGGCCCTCACCTCAGCGGCCTCGTCACGTCGTTCCCGATTATCACCGCCGTGCTTTCGGTGTTCACGCATGCACACCGGGGACGCGACGAGGCAATCCGGCTACTGCGTGGCTTTACGGTCGGGTTCTTCTCGTACGCCGCGTTTTGCTTCGTCGTCGCAACGACGATCCGACCGCTCGGAGTGAGTGGTTGCTTTGCGCTTGCGACTGTCCTCGCGCTTTGCGTGCAGGCGGCCGCCGTGGCGGCGAGTCAGCAGCACGGCCTTCGCGCGCGACAGATCACGCCGCCGCAAAACGACGTCAGTGCTCCCGACTACACCTGATCGCGGACCCGTGAGCTCGGGGAAACAGCCGAGCGAATGGATGGGCAGGCGTGCGTACATACTCTCGACCAGTCTCACCATCTCTTCGAGCGGCTCTGAACCATTCGGCCTCACGTGCGCGAGCGCTACTGGGCATCACTTATCGTGCGCCGGTGCAGACGGACGCTATCGACACATATGTCGCTGCCTTCCGTGCGCGGTGCGCCGTCCTACGGCGGCCCGGCCGGCCCGCGATCGAAGAGCCGGGCGTGCACGGGCTCCTATCCGGGGGCGATGATCCACTTGCGCGGCTGCTGGTGACGGACGACAGAGCGTATGACCTGCTCGCGGCGCTACTGCCAGAGGTGCGTGCCGGGATGATCGGGGTCGTGACCGCGGCAACGCGATGTCTCAGACTCGTTGAAAGCAACCCCGCGTGGACGGCCAATACGGTCACGGCGATGGTCTGCCGCGACCTCGGGAAGATCCCGGTCGCTCCGCTGCCGAAGGGGCTCACACTACGGCCCGTGAGACGCCTCGCTGGTGACGAGCCCGACGGTGTCCCGCTTGAGGACGCGGTGGCTGCGGCGATGTCGGCCGATCCTCGAATCGAAGACGAGCCCCGGGCGTTCGCCGACTACCTGCGCTCACTTCCACCAACCTTCCGGCTGTTCGCCGCAGTCGAAAGCAACGAGGCAGTACGCGCGACGTCAGGGTCGGGTGTCTCCGGCACCTACGCGAACGTGATGTTCGTGAACACAGACCGCGACTGGCGCCGCCGCGGCGTCGGCCGAGCTATGACTGGTGCGGCGCTTCGCGCTGCTCGCGACTCAGGCGCGACCCAAGTGTGCCTCGACGCAACCGCGGAAGGGAGAGCGATCTACGCCCGACTTGGCTTCGAGGTCGCCGCCGAGGTCACACGCTTCTTTCGCTCGCAGTCGCCGGCAAGCGCGACGGAGTAAGCGGTTCTCTGCGATCTGCCGCCGGCGATCGAACAGTCTCACCGCCTCTTCGCTTTGTCGCCTGATCAGTAGCCGGGTACGACTCAGTCGTGCTACCCGAGGTCGTCGGTCCAGGTGCGAGCCTCGATCCGGTAGGCGAGGCTCCGCCGTCCCCTCCCGTCCCGTCGCAATCCGGCCGGGACGCCGCCGATGTTCTCGACGGCACGCTGCGAGCGGACGTTCCCCGGCGCGACGAGAAAGACCACGACGTCGACAAACCTGAACGCATGACGCAACATGAGCCGCTTCAGCTCCCCGTTGTAGACGCCGCCCCAGTGCGAGCGCGCAAGGAACGTCCAGCCAATCTCGACTTCGCTGCGGTGCTCGTCGTACCCGTGGTACCGGGACGAGCCGATCACGCGCCGGTCGCGACCGTCGACGACGGCCAAGGCGCCCTCGGACGCGAGAGACTCGGCGAAGAACACCCGGAAACTCTCCGGCCGCCAGCGTTCCTTGTCCGGATGCTGCTCCCACAGCAGCGGATCAGCAGCGACAGCGTAGAGACCGTCGAAGTCGTCGGCCGCGAGCCGCCGGATCTCAAGCAGGTCGCTACTCAAGCGAGGCTGAAAGTCGAACGACATCGAGGAGAGCCTTCCAGATCCGCCCGAACGGTCCAGGGCCCGACAGGCCCGCATCATCGCCGTCCCGATGGTGCCGCCAGCGGCAGCCCATCCGCCACCGTGCCCACCGCACGCCGCATGGGCTGACCATGTGAAAAGCGCGCGAGAATTTGCACCGACTCGGCGTTCAACGCGAACCGCCTGCGGACGCGCCGCGAGCTATGATTGCGGTGGCGGCGAGGTCGCGCCTTCACTTCGGGCTGATGGCTTCTGCCGCCGGATTGGTGGAAGCGATGGGGTCGCGGGTTCGCGCCAACAACATCTCGACTGTGCGAGTGGCACCCGACGGGAGCAGCCTTCACGATCCGTTGGGTTGCGCGATACCGCGGCCGGGAGGCCAGGCGCGGCCGCGCGCACGATCGGTACAAGTCGCGCCCCCCTTAGGCCCGCGCTTGCGGCCGGCCGCCCGACTCGCCCTGGGTCGAGGAGATCGACGCGGAGGCCGCCGCCAGTAGCAATGTCCTGTTCTGCGACGACCGCGAGGTCAAACACCTCGAAGGAGGACGCAATGGATATCGGTAAGCCAAAGCGCATCTACACGGTGGAGCCGGTTGAAGATCCGGTGCCGAGGCAGCGGCCTGAGTCACCCGACCGGCCAGCCGCGCCCGAGCCGACGCCCGATGAGCCGGACAAGGTGCCTGCTGGTGTCTGACGCACCTGACTACGTTGGCCCAATCGAGGCCTGGCGGGTTTGGCTCGCCGTTCCGAAGCCCGACTCCCTGCGGCTCGCAAGCGTGATCTACGACGTCGTCTGGTCACCAGGGAAGCCACTGGTCGCTGCGTGCCTCCATCGGCAAGGATCACACATGCGCCCCTGGCGCAAGACAGCTCCCACACACACCGTGCCGGATCCGTCCTGTCAGTGCGGCATCTATGCGATCGACGATCCATGCAAGCTCGACTCGTACCTCGACAGCAGCTACGTCGGCCGTCGCGCCCTGCACCGCGTGGTTGGTCGCGTCTCCCTCTGGGGCACGGTGGTCGAATGTGAGCGCGGCTGGCGCGCCGCGTATGCCTATCCGGCCCGCCTCTACGTGCCGCTGGCCGACCCGGCCGGCGCTGCCGCCGAGCACATCGCTGAAGAGCTCGGCGGCTACGGCGTGCCCGTCGAGATTGTCTCCAACACCCGCCCGCGCGAGCTCCTCGGCGTACTGGCAGCGGCCGAAGCAGCCTGAATGCCGCCCTCCAGCCCCGGCCATAGCTGTCGAGCACGCGAGCGCCAAGCAAATCGCAACCTGGGAGCTCAGGCACCGACCAGGGTCTTGCGCTGGTCGACCCGCGGTCGCGCCAGCCGATCGGAGCGCGGCGTTTTGGCGTCGCGCTCCGTCTCCCAAACGAGGAAAGGCAGCTGAACCAACGTAATGACCTCCCCGACCGGCGCCGACGCGGCCGCTCGCTTCGCGACGGTCGTGGGCCAGTACCCCGACCTCCTCGAGCCGGCCTAAAGACGTCTCATCGAAGCTCCCTGGTCGACGCCTGATCGGATGCCGCCCACGAAGACGCGTCGAGCGCGGGAGGCGGAAGGGTGGTGCCGAGCGACCGCAGATCCTGGGCGATCTCGCGCCCGGGGCCGACGAGCGCCCGGCCGCTACTTCGCAGCCGGGCGAGACGCTGAAGGATGTCCGCGAGCACGCCGAAGCGCTGCTCGCTCGTGTACAGGAACGGGTGCAACACCAGGCACAGCGGTTCGTCTGCCTCGACACCGACCACGTCATCGATCGCGCGCTCGATCGCCGCGCCGAAGACCTCGGCGCCCACGGGAGCCTCGGGCAGACCGTCGCGGACCCGCAGGGGCGCGAGAGCCGCCGCGAGGAAGTAGGCGTCGATGAGCGGCCAGGTAAACGGCAGGCACACGACTCCCGCGGCCTCGCCGACCCCGGCGCCGGCCGGCGACGTCCAGTCGAGACCAGCGTCGTGCAGCAGCCCAAGGTCGGCTGGTTCGAGCACCCCGCCCGGCGGACGGAACCCCGTGACCTGGGCGCCGGTCGCGCGCAGCGCCTGCGTCGAGGCCTCCAAGATCTCGCGTTTGCGCTCGGTGGTCTGCGGAGCGAACGTCTCGTGGCGCCAGCCGTGGCATCCGAGCTCGTGACCTGCGCCGGTCAGCCCGCTGAGAGCCTGCGGGTAGCGTTCCGCGTTCACGGCCTCCACGAAGAACGTGGCCTTCAACTGCGTCGCGCTAAGCAGCTCGAGGATCTTCGGAAGGACCTCGGTCACCGAATAATGGGGACCGGGCGCGACTGTCTCGCCAAGCTCCTCCTCGGCCGCCTCGCCGAGGTTGTCGAAGGTCAGCGCGATCCGTGCACGACGCCGCTCAGCCTGCACGCTCTAGCTCCCGCAGCTCACCGGGCGCGAGCAGCTTCGGTCGTGGTTTCCGTCCGAGGTGATTCGGCGGCCGCCCCCGGGATCGGAGCCGCCGCCTCGTTGTCCTTCGTCCGCGGCCGGCGAGCGGCTTTGCGGCTTCGGGGGTTGTGGATCGGCGTGAGGTCCTGCTCCAGCCGGGCACGCAACGGCTCGGTCCAGGGCGAGAGCGACACCGCGCCCTCGCCGAGATCCTCGAGCTTCTGATCGAGCGTGAAGCCGGGACCGTACGAGCAGAGCTCCACCAGACCACCGGGCGAGACCGAGTAGCAGCTGTTGAAGAAGTAGTGATCGAAGACCTGCGTGAACGGCGCGAGCCCTCGATTGGCATGCTCGCGCCAGCTCTCGAGGTGATCGCCGGCATCGAGCGCGATGTGATGCCAGACGCCGGGAGCCAGCGGCTGGAACGGCAGATCGGGCGGGGTGCTGAAGTACCAGCGCGCGCTGCGCGAGTCGCCCCTGAGCACGAGGCGGTCGCGATCGGGGCTGAAGCCGAGGTGCTCGGCAAAGGGAAGTAGTGCCTCCGGCGACGTGTATGACCGGGCGCCCTCGATTCCGCGGATTTGATACTCGGGCGGGATGTCGTCTGCCTCGGCGAGCCGCGGAGCGTCCGGGGCGTCGCTGACCATCAGCTCGACCTCGTGGCCCTCGAAGTCCTCGAAGATGAGCCGCGTCGGCTGGGTGGGGTCGAGGCGCAACATCTCGCTGTAGACCTGGTTCTCGGCCAGGCGGCGCAGCCAGAAGTCGAGGGCCGCGGCCGAGCCGACGCGCAGCACGATGCGGTGGATGTTGCCCGAGCCAGGCCGTTGGCGCTCGAGCTCATTGAACTCCAAGAACGTGACGACGCTCCCCGGACGGCCCTCTTCGTCGCCGTAGTACGTGTGATAGCGAAAGGTTGTCTCGAAGTTCAACGTCTTCTTGACGAACCGGAGTCCAAGGATCCGGCACCAGAAGTCCACGTTCGCGGTGACATCGGCGGTGACACCGGTGAAGTGATGAACGCCGTCGAGCTTGATGTCGGGCATGACATTTCCTTTCCGAGTCCCTTTGCCGCTGTTGCGACCCGTTGTCGTCGGCCAGACAGCAATCAACGAACCTGGCGGTTCAAGCCTCCGTGACGTTCGCCCGGGCGGGAACGGTCCCATCGACCGGCTTTGCCCGTTCTCTCGCTCACCATCGCTGGCGGCTACGGTCCGAGTGGCGGCGGCCCCGTCGGCGGGGTCTAGCTCTCCGCGGGCGCGACGGAGATGCGCATCCGGCCCCACGCGGTGTTCATGTAGCCCTTGGGATTCCACAGCGTGGCGGGCGACTCGGGCTGAGTGCCGCCGCTCGTGTCCCACGCGCGGGCGAAGATCTGATGCTCTCCCGGCGGGAGCTCGACGCGCAGCGACCACAGCCGCCACGCCCACGGGCCGAGATCCTCGAGCAGCCGAGCCGCGTTCCACGTCTCGCCTCCGTCGCAGGAGACGTCAACACGCGAGACAGAGCGGCCGCCGCCGGCCAACGCGTAACCGCGCAGCTCGAGCGGCGATCCAGGGCGCGGCGGCGCGTCGTCGGCCGAGAGGATGTCGGCGTTCAGGAGGATTTCCCCCAGCTCGATGCCGAGTCCCGGCGCGGGCTGCTCTCCCGGTCGTATGAGCCGGTACGCCGTTTCCTGGAAGTACCCGTCAAAGGGATCGGCGCGCAGCTCGACCCGGTGCAGCCACTTCACGCTACGCGCCCCGATGTAACCCGGAACGACCGCGCGCAGCGGACCACCGTGGACGGAGGGCAACGGCTCGCCGTTCATCTCCCACGCCAGCACGACTTCGGGACGCAGTGCCTTTTCGAGTGGGACCGACCCGCCGAAGCGCTGCGGAGGCTTGGCCTCCTCCGCGCGCTCTGCGCCCACGAACGCGGCGTGTCGCGCCTCGGGACGCGGACCTACCGCAGCGATCACGTCGGCGAGGCGCACACCCCGCCAAACCGCCGTGCCGGTGGCCCCGGAGCCCCAGCTCGCCTCACCCGGGATGTCGCGGATGGCTATGAGCTCGACGCGCCGGTTTCCGGCGCACTGGAGAGTCGCGGTGACCTCGACCTGCGGGAAGCGGCCGTCGCGCAGCTGCTCGAAGCTCAGCTCCAGCGGCTCGTCGACCAGCCCCTCGACACGCAGCGTGGCGTCGGCCGGCAACTCGGGTACGACGCCATGGCCGCGGACGTAGAACCGCTCGAACGACGTGATCGCCTCACGCCCGAGCGCCCCGCGCGGCGGCTCCGCGTTGAACGGGTCCTGCTCGTGGACGATCGTGTCGGCCGGCTTGCCGAAGCGCTGGTTCACTGCTCCGATCATTCCGCTCACCTCGTCCCCGGCGACCTGACCGACGGGACAGGGCGAGCTAAACGTCAGGGCCGAACTACACCGGTCTGGCCAGCAGGTCGCGGAGGTTGTTGTCGATGGCTTGCCTGTCCGCTTCGGTCATGCAGAACATCGTGAAGTGACCCCACAGGCTTTCGATGACACGCAGCTCACTGTTGGGAATGAGGGCCTGCTCCTCAACGTGGTCCTGCACCGGGAAGAACATGTCGCCCGAGAACGGCATCACGAACGTCTTGGCCTTGATCCGGTCGAGTGCTGCGGCGAGGTCCCCGCCCGTGTGGAGACTGACGTCGCCGTGGCGCCACTTCCAAGCCATGCAGAGCAGGTCGTTGGGGTCCATCGGCAGGAACCACGCTTCCCAGAAGCGGTGATTGAAGTCGTCCAGCGAGCTGAAGCCCGCGTCGCGCCAGGCCTCGCGTCGGTAGAGCTCCTGCGTGGCTCCCATCACCGACCACACCTGGGCATGTCGGAGCAGCCCGAGCCGCACATCTCGGCGGTCCTTGTAGAAGCCGTTGTTCCAGCCGGGGTCGGACTTGATGACGTCCTCGTGCATGCGCACGAACATGTCGCAGTGCGGTGTTGTCTTCGCGGTGCCGGCGAACGGCGCGGCGCGCTTGACCATGTCGGGATAGCGGACGGCCCACTCGTAGGTCTGCTCGGCGCCCATCGACCAGCCGAGCACGAGCTGCAGCTCGCTGATCCCGAACACCTCGGTCACGAGCCGGTGCTGTGCGCGCACGTCGTCGCCGATCATGACCTTCGGAAACGCTCCCCTGTCGTCCGGCACGGGTGTGTTGCTCGGTGAGGACGAAAAGCCGTTGCCGAACTGTCCCGGAAGGATGATGAAGTACTGCGACGGATCGAGCGGTCTGCCCTCACCGACGAATCGCGTCTCCATGTCTCTCGGCGTCCCCGAGTACATGTGCGTGAACAGGATCGCGTTGTCCTTCGCCTCGTTGAGCCAGCCATGGGTTTTGTACGCGAGCTTCGCGTTGGGCAACGTCAACCCGGTCTGAAGCTCGAACGCGCCGAGTTCGAAGTACTGGTGAGGCCCATGAAGCTCCTCCGAGTAGTAGTCGGTCTCGAGCATCTAGCCATGCATACCGCCGCCGAGGGTGAGCAAACCGACGAGGCCGCACCCACGACATCGCACTCATAGCGTTCTCCGAAGTTGCGTTCATGTCGCTCTTAGGAACCGGGTCGAGACTCGGTCAATGGCCCTGCAGTTCGTCCCTACCTTCGCGCCGACGCGCGACGCCTCGGCCGCTGCCCCTGCGGTCGACGTGGTCGTACCGGTGTACAACGAGGCCGAGTCGCTCAGCTCGAGCGTCGCGCGTCTCTACGTCTACCTGCTCGAGCGCTTTCCGTTCAGCTTCCGCGTCACGATCGCGGACAACGGCAGCACCGACGGGACGTGGGAGGTCGCGCAGCAGCTCGAGCGCGGGCTCGCCCATGTGCGCGCGCTCCGGCTCGACGAGAAGGGCCGCGGCAGGGCGCTTCACACCGTGTGGTCGGAGAGCGACGCGGCCGTGCTGGTGTACATGGACGTCGATCTCTCGACCGAGCTTTCGGCGCTCCTCCCGCTCGTCGCACCGCTCCTCTCGGGCCACAGCGATCTCGCGATCGGCAGTCGCCTGACCCGCGGCGCGCGGGTGGTTCGCGGGCCGAAGCGCGAGCTCATCTCGCGCGGCTACAACGCGCTCCTACACGCGACGCTCGGCGCGCGCTTCTCCGACGCGCAATGCGGCTTCAAGGCCATCCGCGCCGATCGCGCACACGAGCTCCTGCCGCTCGTCCAGGATCGCGCCTGGTTCTTCGACACCGAGCTGCTCGTTCTCGCAGAGCGCTCCGGTCTTCGCATCCACGAGGTTCCGGTGGACTGGACCGACGACCCGGACTCGCGGGTCGACATCGTCTCCACCGCGCTCGCGGACCTGCGCGGGGTCGCCCGCCTGATGCGCGACCTTCGCACGGGACGGATTCCGCTGCAGCCTCTTTCGGTCATCGCGAGCCCTCCGAGCTTCGGGCGGCAGGTGGCCCGGTTCGCGGCGATCGGTGTTGCTTCAACGCTCGCGTACGCCGCGCTGTTCGTGCTGTTGCGCTTCGCGATGCCGGCGCAGGCGGCGAGCGCCCTCGCACTGCTCGTGACCGCGATCGGCAATACGGCCGCGAACCGGCGACTCACGTTCGCGATTCGCGGGTCGTCGGGCGTCGTGCGTCACCAGCTGCAGGGGCTCCTCGTGTTCGGGCTCGCGCTCGCGCTGACGTCAGGTGCGCTCGCAACGCTCCACGCGCTCTCGCCTCACCCGTCTCGCACGCTCGAGCTCGGTGTGCTCACGTCGGCGAATCTCGTCGCCACGGTGTTGCGCTTCGTGCTGTTTCGCGGCTGGGTCTTTCGCGCTCGACGGAGCGCGCCCCAATGACCACCGCCGGTCAGTCGCTACTCCGCAGGAGGCCGGCCGGGCCGGGCCGCATCGACGCGGCGTCCTGGGCCAAAGCCCTGCTTCGCGGCCGCGTCGACGACCCGGCCTGGGCACGGCCTGCCCTGCTCGCGCTGCTCGCGGCCACCGGACTGCTGTATCTCGTCGACCTCGCAGCCAGCGGCTGGGCAAACGCCTTCTACACCGCCGCGGTCCAGGCGTCGACGAAGAGCTGGAAGGCGTTCTTCTTCGGATCGTTCGACTCGTCGAACTTCATCACGGTCGACAAACCGCCGGCGTCGCTGTGGGTGATGGACATCTCGGCGCGGCTGTTCGGCGTCAACTCGTGGAGCATCCTCGTGCCGCAGGCGCTCGCAGGGGTGGCGTCGGTCGCGCTGCTGTACGCGGCGGTCAAGCGTTGGTTCGGCGCGGCCGCGGGTCTGCTCGCCGGAGGCATCCTCGCGCTGACGCCAATCGCCGTGTTGATCTTCCGGTTCAACAATCCGGACGCGCTGCTGACACTCCTGCTGATCGGCGCCGGCTACGCAGCCACGCGCGCGGTCGAACGGGGGCGAACGTCCTGGCTCATCCTCGCGGCTTCGCTGATCGGCCTCGGCTTCCTGACGAAGATGCTGCAGGCGCTGATCGTCGTCCCGGGATTTGCGCTCGTGTATCTGCTCGCCTCGCCCACTCCGCTCCGCCGGCGCGTGATTCAACTGCTCGGCGCAGGCGCTGCGCTCGTCGTCTCGGCCGGCTGGTGGGTTGCGATCGTCGCGCTCTGGCCCGCTTCGAGCCGGCCGTACATCGGCGGCTCGCAGAACAACAGCATCCTCAACCTGATCTTCGGCTACAACGGCTTTGGCCGGCTCACCGGCAACGAGAGCGGCAGCGTGGGCGGCGGCGGCGCAGCCGGACAGCCGGGCCGGTGGGGGCCGACCGGGATCGGCCGGATGTTCGGTTCGGAAATGGGGACGCAGATCTCGTGGCTCCTCCCGGCCGCCCTGCTCTTCCTCGTCGTCGCGCTCTGGCTCGGCCGGCGGGCGCCGCGGACCGACGTGCGCCGAGCCGCGGTGCTCGGTTGGGGGTCGTGGCTCGTCGTCACCGGCATCGTCTTCAGCTTCGCGCAGGGGATCATCCACCCCTACTACACGGTCGCGCTCGCGCCCGCGATCGGCGCACTGGTCGGGATCGGCGCGACCTGGGCATGGAAGCAGCGCGAGCTTCTGATGTCGCGTCTCGCGCTCGCCATTGCAACCGCCGTCTCGTCACTGTGGGCCTACCACCTGCTCGAGCAGACGCCCACCTGGCTCCCGTGGCTCCGATACGTCGTCCTCGTGTCCGGGCTCGGCGCCGCTGCGATGCTCGCCGTGTTGCCGATGCTGCAACGGGCATTCGGGCGGATCGCGCCGCTCGTCGCGGTGCTCGCCGTGGTCAGCCTGCTCGCGGCGCCGGCCGCGTACTCGCTGCAGACCGCATCGACGCCACACACGGGCGCCCTGCCGACCGCGGGGCCCGCCGGGTCGTCGACGCAGGGCGGCCGCGGCGGCTTCGGCCGCGGAAACGGCGGTGGCCGCTTCGGAGGACGCCCCGGCTTCGGCGGCGGCTTTGCACCGCCGGCCGGCGGCTTCGCTCCGCCAACCGTCGGTGCCCGCTTTGGTGGCGGCGGCAGGGGCGGCGGAGGGTTCAGCGGGTTGCTGAATGCCTCGACGCCGAGCAGCGCGCTCGTCGCCCTGCTCAGGCAGAACGCGAGCCGGTACACGTGGGTCGCGGCGACGGTGCGAGCAAACAGCGCGGCCGGCGTCCAACTCGCGACAGGTGAGCCCGTGATGGCGATCGGGGGCTTCAACGGCACCGATCCCGCTCCGACGCTGGCCCAGTTCCAGCAGGACGTCGCCGCCGGCAAGATCCACTACTTCATCGCAGGCGGATCGGGATCGATTGCGACCTGGGTCGCCGCGCACTTCACTGCTCGCACCGTCGGCGGCATGACGGTCTACGACCTCACGTCACCGACGTCCTGATCGGAGCCGCGCAAGACTTTACGCAGAGCCGCGCGAGACTTTGCCCATTCTTGGCGGCGGCTTCAGACCGCTCTTAGGTCGGATCGTCGGAATGCGCGTGATGAAAACCAACCGCATCGCGTTGGCGGCAGCGACGGTAGTCGCAGTCGGTTCAACGCTCGCAACGGCCGCCGGCGCGGCCTCGTCCCCGGCATTCATCTCCGGACAGGTCGTCGCCGTCAGCGGCTCGACGTTCACCGTCTCGACCTCGCTCAGCCCGACCGGCAAGTCCAAAGTGTCCGTCGGCTCGAAGACGGCGATGAGCGAGCAGAAGACGGGATCGCTCTCCGACCTGAAGAAAGACGTCTGCGTGTCGGCGTCCGGCACGAAGAGTGGCGCGAAGATCACCGCGACGCGGATCTCGATCATGTCGTCCTGTACCGACCGTCCTCGAAGCGGCGGCCCGCGGGGAGGCGGCGGCAACCCCAACCTGCCGGCCAACGCCGGCTTCGCGACCGGCACGATCAGCAGCAAGAGCGGTTCGACCCTCGTCGTCAAGAGCCAGAACGGCTCGTCGACCGTCGTCGTCAACAGCAAGACGCAGGTCATTAAGAGCGTGAAGGTCACCACGTCTGCGCTGAAGCTGAAGCTGTGCGCCTTCGTACGCGGCACGAGCAGCGATGGGCAAAAGTCGGTTCAAGCGCAACTGGTCCAGCTCAACACCGCCGTGAACGGCACCTGCACCGGGCCGCGCGGCCGTCCGTAACGACTCCGGCGAGTCAGGTGGTCGTTGCGCGAAGCACCAGCACGGCGACGGCGGCGACGAGCATGACCAGTGCAGGAGCGATCGTCCGGTCGTTGACGCGGAGGTACGAGGCGACCGCGCCGACGAAGTAGAGGACTACGGCGGTCGCGGCGACGACGCCGATCGGCCACCAGAACAGGCCGGCAACGATGCCGGCGGCGCCGGCGATCTCGGCGGTCGCCAGCAGCCAGAGCTTGTCTTCCGGGACGCCGACCCTCGCCATGCCCTTCACGAGCTGCGGGTCCCGCACGAGCTTTGCGCGGGCGGATGCGACGAGGGCCAGGGCCAAGAGGCTGGACACGATGGCCGCTGCGATGAACATCTATGCCGCCTCCAGTGCTGCGTCGGCGCCGAAGAGCGCCGCGTAGTGGCCGATGCCCATGGCGCGGCCCTTCAGATCGGCGATCGTCGCCGGGCCGGCGACTCCATCGCCGAGGGAGCCGGCTCCGCCCTCGGGCCCGAGCGGGATCGCGATAATTGGCGGCAAGGTCTCCCAGCTGGTGAGCTCTGCCTCGCCGGTGATGAGCGCACGGATGTTGGCCGCCACCACGCCGGCCTGCCGGGAAGCGGCGCCGGCCGTGTCGCGGTCGGCGTCGGAGACGTCGCCGATGGCGAACACGTTCGTCTCGCCGACGACGCGGAGGTGCTCGTCGACACGAACGTAGCCACGTTCGTCGCGACTGTCAGTGTGAGATCCGCCGTCGAGGTACTCGCTTTGCGGCCGCACACCGAAGGCGCGGAACCAGATGTCGGCAACGAGCTCGGTCCCGTCCCCGGTGGTGATGCGGATCGTGTCGAGCGTCGCCGGTGCCGCACTCGGTAGCTCGCTCAGCGCCTGACCGAGGCGGAGCTCGACACCCAGCGCGTCGAGCTGGCGCCGCAGTTCGTCACGGAGGGCTTGGTCGTAGGGACCGGTAAGGATGTCGTCGGCGACGTCGGCGATCGTCACCTGCTTGTCGGGATAGAAGGACTTGATCTCACCGGCGAGCTCCAGACCGGATGGACCTGCACCTACGATCAGGACGCGCTCGGCGGCAAGCAGTGCCTCATGTGCGCCGCGGAAGCGCAGCCTCGCCGAGAGGATGTTGCGCTCCTCGGTCTTGGCCGGAAACGGATACGACGAGCCGGTCGCGAGCACCAGGTAATCGGGCTCGAGCACCTCGCCGGAGGCCAGGGTCACGCGGCGTCCGTCGACGTCGACGGCGCGGTCGCGCACGAAGCGGCCGTTGGCGAGCAAGTGCTCGTAGGGGAAGAAGATCCGGTCGAGCCACTCCGGCTCGACGAGTGCGCGCCAGGCCGCCACGTTGTGGACGAAGGCCTCGGTCGGGTCGACGAGCGTGACAACGGCGATGTCGTCGAGCGCCTTGGCGGCGTTGATTCCGCCGTAGCCGCCGCCGACCACGACAACGGAGGCGCGTGCATTCGAAGTGTCCGTCATGAGCTCAGAATCCTCGCTTCGATTCGCGTATTGGCATTTCCAACAATAGTCGCTAGTTATTTCCTAGCAACAATCGGAACGCTAGCATAGAGAGGTATGGCGACGAAGCCGAGCCCCGCCCCGAGCCACGACATCAAGGAATGCGTCCAGGGCGGCGACGGAGCGCTGGCCCGTGCCTTCGTGTTCCTCGGCAAGCGCTGGAACGCCGTCGTCCTCGGCATCCTCAGCGTCGGGCCCGCCGGCTTCCGCGAGCTGTCGCGCGCGATCGGGGGGATCTCCGACTCGGTGCTGTCCGACCGGCTGGCTGACCTCGCCGGGGCCGGGCTGATCGCCCGGACCGTCGAGGAAGGCCCACCGATCTCCGTCTCCTATGCGTTGACAGATCGCGGCCGAGCGCTGATCCCCGCGCTCGAGCAGATCGCGCTCTGGGCAAACGAGCACCTCAGCGAAGACCCGGCCTGAGCCGACGCGTCTGGTGGCGCGAGGCCCGCGCACGGACACGGGCGCTGTGCGAGTCGGCCCCCGCGCCTGACGGCTACGGGCGCGCGAGCACGGCGCGCGCGCCTGCAGCGCGCACGGCAGCAGACAGCGTGTCGATGTCGTAGGCGCCGTAGTGCCGCCGGCCGTTGATGAAGAACGTCGGCGTCCCCGAGACGCCGCTGAGGTCTGCGCTGTCGACGTCTTCGGCGATCCGTGCAGCGCCGCTGTGCGTACGAAGCGCATCGGTGAACCGATCGACGTCGAGGCCGAGTTGCCGGGCGTAGCCGACCAGGTCGTCCGGGCGAAGAGCGTCCTGATGGTCGAGCAGGAGATCGTGCATCTCCCAGAACGCTCCTTGATCGGCCGCCGCCTCCGCCGCCTCGGCGGCGAGCTGCGCGCGGGGATGCACGTCGTTCAACGGCAGATGGCGCCACACGTAGCTCACGTCGGTGAAGTCGCGGAGGAGCTCGCGCAGAACCGGCTCGGCCTGCCCGCAGTACGGGCACTCGAAGTCGCCGTACTCGACGACCGACACCGGTGCGTCGACCGGCCCGCGCACGTGGTCGCGTTCGGGGTCGACCTCGTCGTAGAGGTCGGTCAACTGCTCGGCCGTCCCGAGCAGCGCTCGCACGCGCAGTCGATGCGGCAACAGCTCGGTGGCGCGGAACACCAGCCACGTCACAATCGACGCACCGAGGGCGGCACTGAGGATGCCGAGCTTTGCCTCCTCGAGCTGAGTGCCGTGGAACGCGAGCGTCGCGACGAGCAGCGAGACGGTGAAGCCGATGCCGGCGATCGTGCCGCCGCCCGCGACCGCGGCCCAGCCCACCGGCGGCTGAAGCCGGCCGCCGCTCAGCCGTGCGAGCAGCCACGTGGTGCCGAAGATCCCAGCCGGCTTGCCGACGACGTAGCCGAAGAGGATCCCGAGCGTGATCGGCGAGCTGAACCCACGCGCCAGAAAGCCGCCGTTGATCGCGATGCCTGCGTTCGCGAGCGCGAACAGCGGCACGATCGCGTAGCTCGTCCACGGGTGGAACAACTGCTGCAGGCGCTCGTTGTCCGATGTCGCGGCTCGTAGCTGGGCGCCCGCCGATCGCGCGAGCTCCGCCGTCGGCTGCTCACGGAACTCGCGGAACCGTTCGGTCGCGCGCTCGAGCGTCGAACGCGAGGCCGGATACGCGTAGGCCAAGAGGCCCATCGCGAGCCCGATCACGACCGGCTCCACCCCGGCCTTCAGCAAGCCCACCCACGCGGCGCCGCCGAGCGCGAGATAGACGAGGCCGACGCGCAGACGGACTGTGCGTGCAACGAAGATCAGTGCGTACAACGCGAGCGCGACGGCCAGCGGGACGAAGCGGATCGGGCCCGAATACACCGTCGCGATCACGACGAGCGCGACGATGTCGTCGACAACGACAACCGTGAGCATGAACGCGCGCAGGCGGTCGGGGAAACGCGGGCCGACGAGCGCGAGCATGCCGAGCGCGAAAGCGGTGTCGGTCGACATGGCGACGCCCCAGCCGTGCGCGGACGGGCGGCCGGCGTTGAACGCGAGGTAGACGGCGACCGCCACCGCCATCCCGCCGATCCCCGCGAGCAGCGGCAAGGCGAACCGCCGCCGCTCTCGAAGCTCGCCGAGGTCGAACTCGCGCCGCGCCTCGAGACCGACGACGAAGAAGAAGAACGTCATCAGCCCGCTGTTCACCCAGCTGCGGAGATCGAGCGCCACACTCGCATCGCTGACGCGGATCGAGAGGGTCGTCGACCAAACCGAGTTGTACGACGACGCGTCGACGTTCACCCAGACGAGCGCGGCAACAGCCGCCGTGAGCAGGAACGCCGCACCTCCTGTCTCGGTGCGCAGGAACTCCCGCAGAGGCGTCTCCAGGCTCCGCGCCCAGGCCGTCCGCCCCGAGAAGCGGGGGGGATCCGGCGCGCTCGTCACGCACGCAATCTAGGACAACGGGCGGCGGCTTGCCGGGATGGTTGGGCGCGCCAACCCCGCGACTAGACTCACGCGATGGGAGCTGACGACCTCACTCCGAAGGCGCTGCGACAGTTGCCCAGCTGGCTCCTCGGGCAGACGTCGGTGCACGCACACCGTCTGCTCACGGGAGCGCTCAGCGCGGAGGACGCCCGGCCCTACCACTACCGGGTGCTCGCCTCGCTCCAGGAGTTCGGGCCGGCGAGCCAGGTCGAAGTCGGAGGCCATGCCAACCTCGACCGAAGCGACGTGGTCGCAGCCGTCGACGAGCTCGTTGACCGCGGCTTCGTCGAGCGCTCGGCCGACCCTGTGGATCGCCGGCGCAACATCATCACCATCACCCGAGCCGGACGCGCGCACCTACGCCGGCTCGAGAAGGTCCTGGCGCGCGTTCAAGACGAGCTGCTCAGTCCGCTCTCCTCCACGCAACGCAAAGAACTGATCCGGCTGCTCAGCCGATTGCTCGAGCACCACAACGACGCAGCGCGAGAGGCTAGTCGCTGAGCTTGCCGAGCAGATCGCCAAGCTGCACGAGCTCGTCCGCTGTGAGGTGCGTCTCGAGGAGCATGCCGATCGCGTCGACGTAATCGCCGGAGGCCAACTCGAGCATCGCTGCGCCCGCAGCGGTGAGCTGGGCATACGCCACTCGCAGGTCCGCATCGCTCGCTGTCCGCTCGACGAGGCCGGCGTCCCGGAGGCCATCGAGCAGGCGCGTCACGCCCGATGAGCTGATCAACAATGCCCGCGCCAGATCGACGCGCTTCATGCGCTGCCCAGGCGCCCGCGAAAGCGCAGAGAGCGTCTCGTAATCGTTGATCGAGAGCCCGTACGCCGCCTGGAGCCGAGCGCTCACCAGCTGGGTCTTGACGCCATGGACGCGCAGCAGCAGAGACCAGACATGTAGTGTTGTTGGGAATTCCGTTGGCGTGAACAACATTGGCGGTACCAACGATATCATTCGGAGCAGAGAGCATGGCGACAAGCTTCCTGATCCTGCACGGCATCGAGAACCACCGGCCGCCCGAGCACTGGCAGTTCCTGCTCGCGACGCAGCTCGTCGATCGCGGCCACGAGGTCCGCTACCCCGCGCTGCCCGAGCCCGACGCGCCCGAGCTCGAGCAGTGGTTGTGCGCGCTGCAGGCAGAGCTTGCCGCGCTGACTGGTGAGCAGCGGGTCGTCGTCTGCCACTCGCTCGCGTGCCTGCTCTGGTTCCATGCCGCCGAACGCGGGATCGGGAGCCGGGTCGATCGGTTGCTGCTCGTCGCGCCGCCGGCGTCCGAGCGCGTGCCGGACGGCGGCGCCTCCTTCCGCCTGGACTCGCTCGACGCCGCTGCCGTACGCGCGAGCGTCGTCGGCGAGATCGCGATCGCCTGCTCGGACGATGACCCGTACAACCCGGCGGGCGCGCAGTCCCTCTACGGCGACCCGCTCGGCATCACCGCCACGATCGTTGAGGGCGGCGGGCACATCACACCCGACACCGGCTACGGCCCGTGGCCGTTCGCGACCGAGTGGTGCCGCCGCTAGGCGGCTCGATCGCCGGCGCAATTGCGCCCCGCGAGGTACGCGTCGAGCACCGCCTCCTGGCCGAGGCGCGCGAGCTCGGTCTTCTGCAGGACACCGTCGGCGCCGCAGGCGAGCGCCTGCGACTCGATCTCCGCTTTGTCCAGGCCGCTCATCATCAGCGTCGCGAGCTCCGGGTGCTGCTCGCGCAGCGCCTCGACGACCTGGAAGCCGCTCTGGGTTTCGAGTCGCACATCGATCAGCGCGAGGTCGAAATGGTGCGTGCGGGTCGCGTCCAGCGCGGTGCCGAGGTCACACGCGATGTCACTCACGGTGATCCGCTCGTCATCGCTCAGAAACAGCGCGAGTGACTCGCCGAACGTCCTGTCGTCGTCGACGACCAGAACCTCCAGCGGGCGGACTCGAAAGTCGCGCACCGGCATTGCGGGCAGTGTGCACACATGCCGTGTCGACCTATTGTCGAACCTCCGCGGCCTTGAAGAACAACCGAAGAAGGCCGACAATGAGGCTCGCACGCGCCCCGCCCACGCGTCCCCCAAGGCACCGCGCAGGAGGCCGGAAATGACAGAGGAGTCCGTCACTGAGCGTAAGACCCCGCCGGACATCGTGCTGGCCTCGCTCCTGGGCGACGGCGCCGAGCACGCCGAGATCGGACTGTTCATCTACGACGACGACGGCAAGTACGTCGCGATCAACCGCTACGCCGCCGAGCTGCTCGGCTACGACCGCAGCGAGCTCCTCGAGCACGACGTCGGTGATTTCACCGCGGGCGGAATCGACCGAGACGTTCTGCTCCGCCTCGAGCGGCGCGAGGGCGTCCGGGTCGTGGAGCGCAAAGACGGCTCGAAGGCAACGGTCGCGTTCGTCGTCACGCCCACCCAGGTCGGCTCGCTCTGGTTCTACCTCGCCGTCGTCTGGGAGATCACACCGGACGACCCGCGCGCGTCGGCCGCGTACTGACGACGTCCGCGAGCATCACCCGCCGGCAGCTGCAGATCGCGCTGGGGCTCCTCTGGCTCCTCGACGGCGCTCTGCAGCTCCAGCCCTTCATGTGGGGGACCGGCTTCGCGACGCAGGTGATCGCGCCGGTCGCGAATGGGCAGCCCCACCTCATCGCCCGCCCGATCCGCTGGAGCGCGCACGTGATCGCGGCGCACCCCCTCGCCTGGGACCTGCTCTTCGCGTGGACGCAACTGCTGATCGGTCTCGCGCTGCTCATCCCGCGCGCCGCTCGGCTTGCGCTCGCGGTGTCGCTTGCCTGGTCGCTTGGCGTGTGGATCTTCGGCGAAGGCTTGGGGGGCCTGGCCGGCGGAGGCGCAACTCTGCCCAGCGGCGCGCCCGGAGGCGCGTTCCTCTACGGGTTGCTCGCGGCCGCCGCGTGGCCGCACCGAGACCGTCCGGCAGAGTCGCCGGCAGATTGGTTACCGATCGCCTGGGCGCTGCTCTGGGTCGGCGGTGCGGTACTCCAGGCTCTCGCCGGCGAGCCCACCGCCAAGACGGTCGCACTGGTCGCTGTAGAAGCATTGATCGGGCTCTCCGCGCTGCACCCAAACGGCCGTCCGTTTGCCGCCGCGGCCGGATTCGTCTTCGCGCTCGCGATGTGGGTGGTCAGCCAGGATTTCGGTGGGCTCTACACCGGTCAGGCGACCGACCCGAACAGCGCACCACTGATCGCGCTCATGGCCGTTGCGCTGCTCGCACCTCGCGCCACGACGACGAGGAGTACGCAGGCGACGCGCGGGTGATCACGTTTCGTTCGCTTCGAGCCACTCAGTGGAGAACCGCGGGCTCGCGTGGATGTCGATCTGCCGCAGATTGCCGTCGCCGCTGTTCGTGAACGCGTGCGGCGTGTTCGCGGGGATGAGCACGACGTCGCCGGCCTCGACCTCCACCTCCTCGTCGCCGACTGTCGCGCTCGCGCGGCCCTCCTGGATAATCAGCACTTCATCGTAGGGATGCTTGTGCAGTGACGGCCCGCGGCCGGGCTCGGCGTCCACGAAGATGATGCACAGCGCGACCCCGCCGTGGTCGTCACCGATCAACTCGTGGGCGATGCTGCGCCACGGCAGCTCGGACTGCTTGATCACCGGCACGCCGAGAGCCTACGCGGAGCGCGCAAGCTCGAGCGCGGCCGCTTCGAGCGACGGCACGGCGCCGATCGCCTCTTGCGTGGCGTCCACCAGGAGACGCGCGGCGCGATGCGCGACCGCTCGCGTAAACAGCTCATCCGCACGCTGCAGGTGGAGACAGGCGCGGTGTAACAACCTGACCGCCTGTGCACGCCCCGGAGGCTCGACTCCGACGGCCGTGACCATGTGGCGGCAGCCGCCGAAGTCGGTGTAGGGGACGAGCAAGCCGTAGAGCTGCGAATCGTCACGCAGTCCCTGCCGAGCGGTGCCAAGGCGGTCGTACGCCGCGACAGTGACGACGTCGCCGCGGAGCTGGTCGACGACACCGCGCGCGTTCGCAACCCACACACGATCCGTCGGAGGCGCAGCTCTCGCGCCGCAACCGACGCCGAGCGCGGCGACGACGAGGACGGCAGTGGTTTCTCGAAGCACCTTGACGATCATCCCCCTGGTGCGCACCTCGCAACGTCGGAGTCGCTACCCGTGAAAGATCGTTGAGTAGTTGATGATATAGTCAAGGCATGACAACATCACTGGACACACTCTTCGACCTCTCGCTTGCCCGCACACAGCTGGCGCGAGACGTCGACCACCCGCTCTCGGCCCACGGCATCTCGCTCGCCGACCTGGCGATCCTGCGTGAGCTACGGCGGGAGCCGGCCCAGAAGCTGCGCCGCTCCGAGCTGGCGCAGCGCCTCGGCATCACGCCTTCGGGGATCGCCCGGCAGGTCGCCCCGCTCGAGCGGATCGGGCTTGTCGCCCGCGAGTCGCACGACCGCGACGCCCGCCTCGCGCTGGTCGTCCTCACCGACACGGGCGCGCAGATCGTCGACGAGGCGCTGCAGACCGCAGAGGCCGCCGCCGACCGCGCCCTGGCGGCGCGCTGGAGCGACACGGAGCGCGAACGGCTCTCGAAGTTACTTGCGCGTGCCCGTGGGTAGGGTGCCGCGCATGAGCAAAGCAACCGTGCAGACAAACCAGGGCACGATCGAAATCGAGCTCTTCGACGACGATGCCCCGAAGACCGTCGAGAACTTCAAGAAGCTCGCGAATGACGGCTTCTATAACGGCGTGATCTTCCACCGTGTGATCCCGGACTTCATGATCCAGGGCGGCGACCCGACGGGCACCGGCACCGGCGGCCCGGGGTACACGTTCGAGGACGAGTTCAACGACAACAAGGCCGTGCGCGGCGCACTTGCGATGGCGAACGCAGGCCCGAACACGAACGGCTCGCAGTTCTTCATCGTCACCGCCGAGGCGACGCCGTGGCTGGACGGGAAGCACACCGTCTTCGGCGAGGTCACCTCGGGGATGGATGTCGTCGACACGATCGAGCAGACCGAAACCGGCCCGGACGACAAGCCGCGCGAAGAGATGCGCATCGAATCCGTCAGCATCGCCTGAGACCACGCTGCCTTAGACGACACAGGTAGCCTGATCTCAATGGCTGAGGAGACCCCCGCGGTCGAGCCGACCGAGATCAAGTGCCCGCACTGCAAGAAGACGTTCAGCGCAGATCTGATGGCCGGATCGGCTGAACGCTACCGCGGTTTCAAGTGCCCGCACTGCCGGCTGTTCGTGCCTGCAGCGCGCATCAAGGCCTGACCGCTTCCTGCCGATAGGCCGGGTGTGGCCCTCGACGCTGCCCTGCCTGGGTTTCCCACCGCGCGCGCGCTGTCGCGCGGGCTGACCGCGCGCGTCGGACTGACGCTCGTCGTCTGCGCCTCATTTCTCCTGCGGGTCGTCGCCGCGGGCGCGCATCCCGCGCCGCGCTACTTCCCGGACGAGTACCTCTACACGGCGCTCGCGCGGGCGATCGGCACGGGCCACGCTCCCGCGTTGCGCGGGCAGCCCGCGCACGTGCCGATGATCCTCGAGCCCCTGCTCGCCGCGCCGTTCCACGCGCTCTTCTCCCCCGAAGGCGCTTACCGGCTGACACAGATCGAGAACGCACTCTTCATGTCACTCGCCGCAGTGCCCGTGTACCTGCTCGCGCGGCGCCTTTCGCTCTCGACGCGCTACGCGCTCGCTTGCGCGCTCTTCACGGTCGCGATCCCCGATCTGATCTACGCGAGCTACACCCTCGCCGACCCGGTCGCGTTCCCACTCGTGCTCGCTGCTCTTTGCAGCGGCGTTGCCGCGCTCGAGCGTCCCCAGGCGCGGACGCAGATCGCATTCCTTGTCTTCGCGGCTCTCGCGACCCTCGCCCGGATTCAGTACGTCGTGCTGCCGCTCGCGTTCCTCGCCGGCGCGCTCGTACTCGACCGGCGGGCCGTCCTCCGCCGGCACCGCCTCCCGCTCGCAATGTTCGCGCTCCCTGCGCTCGCCGCACTCGCCCTCGGGCCTTCCCGCATCCTCGGCATCTACGCACCGATCACCCACCTGCACGTCAACGGCCAGTTCGCGAAGTGGGCGCTCCTCAACCTCTTCCTGCTCGCCTTCTCGACGGGCATCGTCCTCACGCCGGGTGCGGTCGTCGCGCTCGCGCGACCGCGCGGCCGCACAGAAACTGCGTTCGCCCTCCTCGCCGTCACGTTCGTCGCGGGCGTCGTCTCCCAGGGCGCGCTTTTCGGCTCGAACGGGCTCGACCGCTTCCCGGAGCGCTACGTCTTCACCATCCTGCCGCTGATCCCGCTCGCCTTCGGTCTCTACCTGAAGCACGGCAGGCCGGGACGGAGCGCCGTGGTCGCGCTTTCGTGCCTCCTCTTTATCGCAGCCGCCCGCATCCCGCTTGCCGGCTTCGCCGCCGCGACCGGAAGGAGCGACTCGCCGTTTCTCGCCGCCGTCGCGCGGATCGAGGAGCTCGTCGGCACCGCGAATGGGTCGCTTGTGCTCTCGCTCGCCGCAGCGCTCGGTGCGGCCGGAGCATTTGCCGTCTCACGCGGCCTCAGTGCGCGCGTCGCCCTCGGCTCTGTGGTCGCGTTCATGGCCGCTGCGTCGGCGACGGCCGTGGCCGCCGACGCGCGCGGTGCCCAGGCGGCGCGCGACTCGTTCGTCGCCCCGTCCGCGTCGTGGATCGACGCAGCCGGCGTACGCGATGTGACGCTTGTCATGACGCCCGGCGCCTCGAATGCGCGCTCGATCGAGCAGCTCTACTGGAACCGTTCGGTGACGCGCGAGGTGACACTCGGCGGCGCCGCGGCGACCGATCCCTACGTGGCCGTGCCGCGCGTCGCGATCGCGGCCGACGGGACGATGCGGAATGTCGGGTCGACCATCCTCTTCGAGAGCTACGGCGCGACGGCGCAGTTCGACAACGCGGCGCTGATCGCAAGCTTCAACACGTTCCGTCTGCTCTCGGCCGAGGGCGCCCCGCGCCTGTCGCTCCTCGAGTGGGGGCGGTACTCGGATGGCTGGCTCGCACCAAGGGGGCGCCTGACGATCTGGCCGGACAGGTCAGGGCGCACGCGCGGCACAGTGCGGTTCAGCCTCGCCCTGCCGCCCTCGGCCCGGGCTGAGCGCATCAGCTTCGGCCGGACCGTCTACGACGTCGAGCCCGGCGCGCGCACGGACGTGACGCTGAGCGTCGATGCGCGCGGCCCGTGGACGCTGCCGTTCTCCTCGGCGAACTGGGTCAGGCTCCCGGACCTGCGGCACGTCAGCGTTAGATCGACCCGGCCGATCTTCCGCCGCAGCGGCGCCCGGCCGCGCGCCTCCCGCTCGCAAGCCTAAGCGCGAGCTGCGGCTACACGCAGTCGCGAAGCGCTTGCGCCTCGGGGAGTGACTCGAGCTTCTTGAGCGTGTTGTTCTCGATCTGCCGGATGCGCTCGCGCGTGACGCCGAACGCCTTCCCGACCTCTTCGAGCGTGCACGGCTGGCCGCCGGTGAGCCCGAAGCGGAGCTCGATCACCTGACGCTCCCGCTCGGGGAGCGAGGCGAGCGCGACCTCGATGTCGGAGCGGCGCAGCGTGAGCGACGCGGCCTCGTCCGGCGTCTCCGTGTTCTCGTCCTCGACGAAGTCGCCGAGCTCGGAGTCCTCTTCCTCTCCGATCGGCTTCTCGAGCGAGACGGGGTGCTGCGCCATCCGCAGGATCTCGCGCACCTCCTCGGTCGTCATCTCGAGCTCTTCGGCGATCTCCTCCGGCTTCGGCTCGCGCCCGAGGCGCTGAACGAGCTGGCGCTCGATGTGCACGACCTTGTTCAGCTTCTCGACCATGTGCACCGGGATGCGGATCGTGCGTGCCTTGTCGGCGATCGCGCGGGTGACCGCCTGGCGGATCCACC